>JBGTIC010000532.1:0-4190 GCA_041745895.1 Gammaproteobacteria bacterium | reverse complement strand
GTCGCCCGGCAGCACTTCGATGCCGCGGCCGCCGGGCGCTGGATACTGAGCGCAGGCCTCGGCGGCATGGGCGGCGCGCAGCCGCTGGCCGCGACCATGGCGGGTTTCAGCATGCTGGTCGTGGAAGTGGACGAATCGCGGATCGATCTTCGGTTGAAGACCGGCTATCTCGATCACAAGGCCACCGATCTCGACCAGGCGCTGGCGATGATCGAGACTGCGTGCCAGCGTGGTCAGGCGATCTCGGTCGGCCTGCTGGGCAACGCCGCGGATATCCTGCCCGAGCTTGTCAGCCGCGACATCGTTCCGGACGTGGTCACGGATCAGACCAGCGCCCATGATCCGCTGAACGGCTATGTACCCAGCGGCTGGACGCTTGCGCACACGCAGGCGCTGCGAAACACTGAACCCGAGGCCGTGGTGCGGGCCGCGCGGGCGTCCATGGCCGTGCACGTGCGCGCCATGCTGGCGCTGCAGGCGAAAGGCGCCGTGTGTTTCGACTACGGCAACAATATCCGCGAGGTTGCCAGGCAGGAGGGTGTCGGCAATGCCTTCGACTGCCCCGGCTTCGTGCCGGCCTATATCCGGCCGCTGTTCTGCGAGGGCATTGGTCCGTTTCGCTGGGTCGCACTCAGCGGCGATCCCGAGGACATCTACCGGACAGATGCGAAGGTGCGCGAACTGCTGCCGGACAACCAGCACCTGCATAACTGGCTGGATCTTGCGCGCGCGCGCATCAGTTTCCAGGGGCTGCCGGCACGCATCTGCTGGGTGGGCCTGGCCGATCGTGCGCGACTCGGCCTTGCCTTCAATGCGATGGTCGCCAGCGGCGAACTCAAGGCGCCGGTCGTGATCGGTCGCGATCACCTGGACTCCGGTTCCGTGGCCTCGCCGAATCGCGAAACCGAAGCCATGCGTGATGGCAGCGACGCCGTCTCCGACTGGGCGCTGCTCAACGCGCTGCTCAGCACGGCAGGGGGTGCCACGTGGGTGAGTATCCACCATGGCGGCGGTGTGGGCATGGGCTACAGCCAGCACGCCGGTCTGGTCATCGTCTGCGACGGCAGCGATGCCGCGGCGCGACGGATCGAACGCGTGTTGTGGAACGATCCTGCCAGCGGCGTGATGCGCCATGCTGATGCCGGCTACGACGAGGCCATCGCGTGTGCACGCAAACATGCGCTGGACCTGCCGATGGTCGGCACCGCGTCATGAGTCCGATGCAGGCGCTGTCGATCACCGCCGAGCCGCTGTCGCTGGCGCAGTTGCGTGCTGTCAGTGCCGGGCCTGTGCATCTGACAATCGATGAGCATTGTCGCGACGCGATGCAGCGTTCGGCCGACACCATCGCGCGTGTCGCAGAAGAAGGTCGCACCGTATACGGCGTGAACACCGGGTTCGGTCGCCTGGCCAATACGAAGATTCCGCAGGATGCACTCGAGACGCTGCAACGAAGCATCGTGCTGTCGCACGCGGCGGGCATCGGCGAGTTCATGCCCTGTCACACGGTACGGCTGCTGATGGTGCTGAAGATCCAGTCGCTGACGCGCGGCTACTCGGGGGTGCGCCCCCGGCTTGTCGATGCGCTGGTCGCACTGGTCAATCACGAGGTCTACCCGGCGATCCCCAAGAAAGGCTCCGTGGGTGCTTCCGGCGACCTGGCGCCGTTGGCACATATGAGTGCATTGCTTCTGGGCGAAGGGCAGGCGTATGTCGCAGGCGAACTGGTCGAGGCGGCCAGCGCGCTTGCGCACGCAGGGCTTGCGCCACTGGCGCTGGCGCCGAAGGAAGGCCTTGCGCTGCTCAACGGTACGCAGGCCTCGACCGCCTATGCCCTCGAAGGACTGTTCGGTGCCGACAACGCCCTGGTGTCGGCGGTGCTGATCGGTGCAATGTCGGTAGATGCGGCGATGGGCTCGCGCGTGCCCTTCGATGCACGCATCCATCGCGTTCGCGGCCATGCCGCCCAGACCGAGATTGCCGCGCGCTATCGTGAAATACTCGGCGACTCGGAGATTGCCCGGGCGCACGAGCAATGCGACAAGGTGCAGGATCCCTACTCGCTGCGCTGTCAGCCGCAGGTCATGGGCGCCTGCCTGCAGCAGATCCGTAACGCCGCCGAGATACTCGTGGTCGAGGCCAACGGCGTGTCGGACAATCCGCTGGTGTTTGCCGATGATGACGCGATCCTCTCCGGCGGCAACTTTCATGCAGAAACCGTCGCGATGGCCGCCGATGTGCTCGCCATCGCGCTCGCGGAGATTGGTGCGCTGTCGGAGCGGCGCACAGCGTTGCTGATCGACAGCTCGCTGAGTGGCCTGCCGCCGTTCATTGTCGACAACGGCGGTGTAAACTCCGGTTTCATGGTGGCCCAGGTCACGGCTGCCGCACTGGCCAGTGAGAACAAGTCGCTGGCCCATCCGGCCTCGGTGGACTCGCTGCCGACCTCGGCCAACCAGGAGGATCACGTGTCCATGGCGACATTCGCAGCGCGCCGGCTGGCCGACATCTGCGAAAACGTCGAAGGCATCCTCGCCATCGAGTGGCTGGCGGCCGCGCAGGGCCTGGACTTCCGGGCGCCGCACCACTCGAGTACGCACATCGAGGCGGCCAAGGCACTGCTCAGGACGACGGTCCCGTTCTACGACCACGACCGCTATTTCGCCCCCGATATCGCCGAGGCAGTTCGCTTGATCCACGAGGGGCAGCTTTCGCAGCTGGGCGGCTTCAATGCGATCGACAGGTCCTCTGGCAGCCGATCCGGCAATGGCGAATTACCCTCGCCGAGTATCACCATGTGAACGGCTTGGCTGTTTGCCCCCGGCCAGAGGATGCAGCAACGTCGCGGCGACGACAGCTCCGCCCGACACGGCGCCGATATGTAGTGCTGCCGATGGCCGCAGCAGCGCTCGCGTTGCTTGCCAGCTGCGCGAGCGGCCCTGTCATCGACCGCGGCCACAGCGCATCGACGCACGGCAGCCGCGTGCACTTCATCATCCTTCACTACACCTGGGAGAACTGGGAAGATACGCTGCGCGTGCTCACCGAGGGCCCGGTCAGCAGCCATTACCTGGTGCGCGATGCGCCGGTGCGGATCTACCAGCTGGTGGACGAGTCGCGCAGCGCCTTCCACGCTGGCGAGAGCGCCTGGAGGGGTCGCAGCTGGCTGAACGCCTCGTCGATCGGCATCGAGATCGTCAATCTCGGTAATCGCCTTGCCGATCAGGGCATTGACTGGCAGCCGTACCCCGACGCGCAGATCGATGCGGTCATCGAGCTGGTCCGCGACATCGTAGAGCGTCACGGCGTGCGCCCGCAGAACATCCTTGGCCACAGTGATGTCGCGCCACAGAGAAAGCTCGATCCCGGTCCAGCCTTTCCGTGGGTACGGCTGGCCGAGGCGGGCCTGATCCCGTGGCCCGACCCGGCCGAGGTTGCAACCCGTCAGTCGGTCCATGCCCGGGCACTGCCGTCCGTGGACTGGTTTCAGGCGCGGCTCGCGGAGCACGGCTTCATGGTCCCGCGTAGCGGCGAACTCGACGATGCCACGCGCCGCGTGATCGCCGCCTTTCAGATGAAGTACCGGCCTGCACGGTACGACGGCACGCCTGATGCCCAGACTGCCGCGCTGCTCGAGGTCATGCTCGCCTGCGAGGCCGAGCGTCGATGTGTAGCGCAGTGACACGCCCGAGGCCTACTGGTCACCGAGCGTGCCGACGAGTTCGTAGTTGCTGCCGGAGTGGGTCAGCTCGGCCAGGCTGACCGGGCGTCCATCCGACCACGTCCGGCGGCGGATCACGAGGCAGGGTTCGTGTTCACCCATACCCAGCAGCCGGCGAACGCGCGCCGAGGGCATGCTCGCACGCACGACATGTTCGGCGGTGTGCAGAGGCGCCACGGCAGTGAGGTAGGCGTTGGGTGTGGTTCGCGTGAAATCGGTGGCCAGGTAGTCCGGGGCGAGTCGAGGACACACCCAGCGCTCTTCCAGCTGGATCGGCTGGCCGCTCTCGAAGTGCAGGATTACCGAGTGAAACAGCCGGGCGCCACGGCGCAGCTGCAGCCGTTCGGCCTGATGTGAGTCTGCCTTCGTGGCTTCAAGCGCCAGTACCTTGCTGCTGTGCTCGTGGCCCCGGGCACGGATTTCTTCAGCGATGTTCCTCACGCGCAGCACGTGGGAGGCGGGACGCTCG
>JBGTIC010000531.1:0-13068 GCA_041745895.1 Gammaproteobacteria bacterium | reverse complement strand
CAGGCCGTGGTCATCGGTCACTGCCTGGGCGCGAATCTGGCGACGCACTTCGCGGCGCGTCATCCGAGACGCTGCGCAGGCCTGGTGCTTATCGAGCCGATGCTGCGCGCGGCACTGAGCGGCCAGATGGCGCGTCTGCGCTGGGCCGCACCGCTGCTCGATCTTGCGGCGCGGCTGATTTCAGCGGGCAATCGCCTGGGGCTCTATCGGCGCGAGCTCGAGCCTGTCGACCTGCGCGAACTTGATCAGCCGGTGCACGCGAACACCGCTGCAGGCCAGCTGCCGGAAATGCGCACGCATGGCTCGCTGCGCCACGATGTGCGGGTTGTGCCCGTGGCTCAGTTGTTGGCCAATTTCGTGGAACTGGTGCGCCCGTTGCCGCTGATGGGACTGACCATGCCCTGTCTGGTGATTCAGGCCACGGGCCGGCGCATGACCGACGCTTCGCTCACCCGCGAGCGTCTTGCCCCGTTACTGCCCCAGGCCGAGTTCATCGAGCTGCCCTCTGAGCACTGGATTCCAACGACCCATCCCGAGCGACTGTGCCGGCTGATCGATGAGTGGGTGTCGGGGCTGGACTCTCAACCCGGTCGCCCGTCTGGACGGGGCTCGGTAAGAATGCCCCAGTAGAGCACGAGAAACAGGCCGAATGCGCCGATCCAGGCGATGCCCGCGACTGCAAGGGCCCACCGGTCATCCAGCAGTGTCAGTGCCGAGCCTACCCGCAGCACGGCGGCGGCCGTGATCAGTGCATAGATCCAGATCCCACCCGGCGGCAGCACCAGCGCCCGGCCGGTGTGACCCAGCGCGACGCGCGTCATGACGCCCAACAGCATCGTTCCCATTGCGCCGACGCCGGCAGCATGCAGCCAGGCGACATCCGGCACGGCGGCCAGTGACACGGCAAGACTCCTGAGCAGCAGCGCGACGATGATCCACGCATAGCCCAGATGCAGCACCCATAGCAGCGGATTGCCCCAGCAGTGCCAGCCCGACCAGCCGAGCAAGCGCAGCGTGTTGGCAATGGCGGCGATCAGGGCCAGCGAGCTTGTCGTCAGAGCGTGGCCGGCCAGCTCGCTGATCGCCAGCGCCACGATGCTTATGATCGCGACTGCATCGAGGCCAGAATGGCTGCGCACCACACGCCGGTCGCGACCCTGTTGCGCCAGCCAGTTGCCCGAGAAGTTGGGAATGATGCGTCCGCCGATGAGAACGATCAGCAGCATCACCAGATACACACCAGCCAGCTGCGCATAGAGGGCGAGTGCCGCATCTTCCCGCCAGAATCCCGCATGACTCAGCGCGCAGGCCAGTGTGAGTGCAAGCAGCACGGCGACCATGACGAGATTCCGGAAGCTTCCGGAGGCGATGATGACCGAGGCGCAATACCCGGTGAGCGCTGCGAGAAAGCCCACATCGAGTGTGACCACCACGGCAGCCGGCATACTGTGTGTCAGCCACATCGCCAGTCGGGCGATCACCCAGAGACCCACGAGTACCATAAGCCCGCGGCCACGCAGTGCGGGTCTGCCTGTCCAGTTGGCAATCGCGGTGAGCAAAAAGCCTGCGATAGCCGCCGGTATCAAGCCGAAGAGAATCTCGTGGGCATGCCAGCGCAGTGGCGAGATCTCGCCGGTGACCGGCCAGCCCAGGAACAGCAATCCGAGCCAGCCCAGCAGCAGGATTACCGCATACGACGCGCAGAGCAGAAAGAAGGGACGAAAGGGGTATGCAAGTACGTTCGTCGCCACCACGTTCCTGATGCGCGCGAGATGCGCGGTCTGGCTACTCGGGCTTGCGGAACTTCAGCGTCATGCGATCCGACTCGCCGATCGCATCATAAGGCGCGCGATCGAAATCCGGATCGGGCGGCAGGCCCGAGCCATAGGGTACGGTGCTGCGCGCCGGTGGCAGTGTCCAGACCCCGAACGGGTGATCTCTGGTATCGCGCGGATTGGCGTTGATCTCGGAGCGATCGACCAGTTCCAGGCCGACTTTGCGTGCCTGCTCGATCACGAACGCCTCACTGACGTAGCCTGAGTCTATGAACGTCTGGATGTCGGTCACCGAATCCGGCGCGCGATGTTGCTCGATCGCGAAGATGCCACCGGGCTTTAGCGCCGCGGCGACTTGCGGGATCATCCTGTCCATCATGCCGAAACGCAGCCAGCCGTGCACGGAGCGTGCGCTCAGGATGAAATCGAAGGTCTCGGCGGGCAGTGGAGCGGAGTCGGCGCCGAAGTTCAGCACATTGACCTTGCCATAGATCTCGGGCTGGGCGGCATAGCGCTGCTCGAAGCGCTCGCGACCGGCGCGCGCGGCGTCGCTGAGCTCCGGGTTGTCCAGGTCGGCGCCGGTGGTGTAGTAGCGACCGCCGGTGCGCGCCGCATATGGCGCAAGAATTTCGGTCCACCAGCCGGCTCCGGGCTGCAGTTCCAGGATGGTCATCCCTGGGGCCAGGCCCCAGAACGCCAGTGACGCTGCCGGGTTGCGGTGGACATCGCGTTCCCGCTGCGCCGCGGGTCGCCACTCGCCCGCCACGACCTCGTGCAGCACTTCGTGCCCATCGGCGGTATCACCCGCGGTGGCACTGGCCGACAGGCCGATCAACAGCGCCGCGGTGGTCGCGGCATTCAACAGGGTTCTCATCGCCGGGTCTCCTAAGGTTTCAGGATTTCGTCCATTTGAGCATCGCCGCGACGGTGCGGCAAGCGGCAACGCCTCGCTGATGGCGTGTACACGGTGCAGCGGGTTGGCTGAGGGCAGGAACCGGCAGTGTTGCCCGCTCGGCTTCCGTCGCCGTGTGGGCGTGGGATAGAGTGCCGGCCTGTTCACCCTGTGAAGCGGAGCGCCCATGCCTGTGGTCAACGATACGCTGCAACGTCTCGCCGCCGGCGCCATCCTGACGCTTTCGGTTGGCTATATTCTGTATGTCGGCCGGCCGATCCTGATGCCCCTGGTGTTGGGCATGTTCATCGCTTACGTGTTCTGGACCATCGTCGCGTGGGTGCGCACCGCCCCGGTGATCGGGCGCTTCATGCCCGGATGGCTGGCGCACGTCGGCGCGCTGGCGCTGATCACTGCGGTCATCTGGGGACTGGTGCTGCTGGTGACGCAGAACATCGCGATGGTGGAGCGGCAGCTGCCAACGTATCGCGGCAACCTCGAAGTGCTGCTGGCGCGCGCCGCCGGGCTGCTTAACCTGGAAAATGTCCCGACCATCGAGCAGTTGCTGCGGGAACAGGTCATCGGGCGCCTGGACATGGGGCGACTCGTGGGTGGCGCGGTCGGCATCATGACGGCGCTGCTCGGCAATCTCGTCGTGGTTTTTATCTACACGATCTTCGTACTGATGGAGCGCTTCTCGCTGGTGGCGAAGCTCGATCGGTTGACCGACAGCGCCGAAGGGGGGCAGCGCATGGCCGCAGCCCTTGGCGAGATCGGTGGCCGCATCGGTCGCTATCTGGCTTTGAAAAGCTTCGTGTCGGCCGTGGTCGGCCTTGGAAGCTGGGTGATCATGCGGCTGATCGGCATCGATTTCGCCGAATTCTGGGCGGTGCTGATTTTCGTGTTCAACTTCATTCCTTACGTCGGCAGCTTCGTGGCAGTGCTTTTGCCGGTGACGCTGACGCTCGTGCAGTTCGGTTCCCTGGGACCGTTCCTGGTGGCGTTGTTGGGGCTCACGGCCGTGCAGGTGGTGGTCGGTAACGTCATCGAACCCCGCCTGATGGGCCGTTCGCTGAATCTGAGTCCGATCGTCATCCTGCTGTCGCTGGCCATGTGGTCGGCGCTGTGGGGTGTGGTGGGAGCTTTCCTTTGCGTACCCATCACCGTGGTCATGCTGATCGTGTTCTCGGAGTTCGAAGCTACGCGGCCGCTGGCAATCCTGCTCAGCCAGGACGGGCGCATCGATCCGGAGGTGAATCAGGCGAGTCCCGGGCAGGCGGAAGGGGCGGTCCAGCAGGCCTGACTTTGTTGTCTTCCGCTGCTGCGGTATCGTGGAGTTCTGCGCTGTGCAGTACTCAAGGAGGATGACATGGGCGAGTGGATTCAAAGCAACCTGCCAGCGCTGCTGCTGATCGCGGCTGGCATCGCTTTGGCGGTATTCCTGACGGTTCGCACCCTGGGCCGGCGGCGTAACCTGGACAGGGGCTACGAGAAAGGCACGGCTGCGAACCCGCAACGGGTGAAACGGGAAAATCCACCGGATTAAGCGTGATTTTTTGACGAACTGGTCGGGGTGAGAGGATTCGAACCTCCGGCCCCTGCCTCCCGAAGACAGTGCTCTACCAGGCTGAGCTACACCCCGAACGCGTGTCGTAAATTTACTTGTCTAGAAACGTCGCCTGACCGCGAACCCTGCCAGCGCGGCCAGGGCATCCTTGAAATCCGAATCGGGAAGCGCGTGGAGCGCGTTTTCGGCCAGGGAGGCTTCGGTCTGAGCGAGCGCGAGAGTGTACTCAAGCGCCCCGGTGGATTCAATCGCCGCGCGTATGGCGCCCAGTTCTTTCCGCCCGCCGTGTTCGATGGCGTTTCGAATCAGGTCGCGCTGGGCCGGCGTGCCGCGCTGCATCGCGCGAATCAGCGGCAGGGTCGGCTTGCCTTCCGCCAGGTCATCGCCAAGGTTCTTGCCGGTTTCGCTGCTCTCGGCCGAGTAATCCAGCGCATCGTCGACGAGCTGGAAGGCGGTGCCGAGATGGCGACCGTAGGCAGCCATGGCCTGCTCGCCACTCGTGGGCAGGCCACCGAGCACCGCAGAGAGCTGCGCGCCGGCTTCAAAGAGTCGGGCGGTCTTGCGGTAAATCACCTGGCGGTAGCGCTCCTCGGTGGTATCGGGATCATGCACGTTTAGCAGCTGCAATACCTCGCCCTCGGCGATGGTGTTGGTGGCATCGGCCATGATCGCCATCACGCGCATGGCGCCAAGCTCGACCATCATCTGGAAGGCGCGCGAATACAGAAAGTCTCCGACCAGCACGCTGGCCTGGTTGCCCCACAGCTCGTTGGCGGTTTCCTGACCGCGGCGCAGCGCCGACTGGTCGACCACATCATCATGCAGCAGCGTGGCCGTGTGGATGAATTCGACGATGGCCGCCGCGGTAATGTGGTCGCGCCCGCGATACCCGCAGGCGCGCGCGCCAAGCAGGACGATCAGCGGTCGCAGGCGTTTGCCCCCGCCCCGGGTGATGTGTGCGGCCACCTGGTTGATCAGCGCCACATCGCTGGCCAGCGATTCGCGGATCAGGGCGTTGACCGATGGCCAGTCGTCTCCCAGCAGGGCACGGATGCCCTCGAGGCTGAGTTCGTCGCTGGCGGGAAGCGTGGCGGGCTGCATAGCCCCGGAATAATGCCCGATTCGGCGCACCCTGACGAGGTTTGCGGGTCCCTGCGGCCGGCTGCCGGTGTGCCCTGCGGCTGATTGACTTGACCTCATCGGCCGACATAGAATTGCTGGCTCGCCGGTAAGTACCTTGCCGGCATAGTTTTTTGCAGACCGAAGCTGCCACGGCGCATTCGCGGCTGCCCGGTCGCAAGGCCTTTAAATTTCGTCTGGAGATTCAGACATGTACGCGGTTTTCAAGACCGGCGGCAAGCAATATCGCGCCCAGCAGGGCGATCGTCTGCGCATCGAAAAAATCGAGGCCAGCGAGGGCGATGCCGTCGAATTCGATCAGGTGCTGCTCGTCGGGCAAGGCAGTTCGGTGACCGTCGGTACGCCGCTGGTCGCCGGTGGCAAGGTGCAGGCGACTGTGCGCGCCCAGGCCAAGGCCGACAAGGTCTCCATCATCAAGTTCAGGCGCCGCCAGAATTACCTGCGTATGAAGGGTCATCGGCAGCGCTACACCGAAATCGAAGTCACCGGCATCGTCGGCGCCTGAGCGCGACGCGTCGGTTGCGTCCAGGAGGATTGAGCAATGGCACATAAAAAAGCAGGCGGCAGTTCGAAGAACGGCCGCGATTCAGAATCCAAACGCCTTGGCGTCAAGCATTTTGGCGGCGAGCAGGTGATTGCCGGCAACATCCTGGTGCGCCAGCGCGGCACGCAGTTCCACCCGGGACCCAACGTCGGCATCGGCCGTGACCACACGCTGTTCGCCACGGCCGCCGGGCGTGTCGTGTTCGCCCGCAAGGGCCCCTCGAGTCGCCGCTACGTCAGCGTGCTGGCCGAGGAAAGCTGATCGGGCAGGTTCAAACGCCTTCGAGGTGTTCGTGAAAACCCCGCCGCTGGCGGGGTTTTTTCGTTACGCGCCCAAGCGCGTGCGCAACGTGGCAGGATCGCAGGAATGAAATTCGTAGATGAAGCGACGATCCGCGTGCAGGCCGGCAACGGCGGCCACGGCTGCTTGAGTTTCCGGCGCGAGAAATACGTGCCGCGCGGCGGGCCTGACGGGGGCGATGGCGGCCATGGCGGCAGCGTGATCCTGGTGGCCAGTGCGGAGATCAACACGCTGGCCGACTTTCGCATGCAGCGCCGCTACCGTGCACCCAGCGGTGCGGCCGGCGCAGGCAAGGAGAAGACCGGGCGTTCGGGCGAAGACCTGCTGGTGACCGTGCCGATGGGTACACTCATTCGTGATGTCGACACCGGCGAGCTGCTTGGCGATCTGGACACCGATGGCACGCAACTGCGCGTGGCCGAGGGTGGCCGCGGCGGGCTGGGCAACACGCGCTTCAAGTCGAGCATCAACCGTGCGCCACGCCAGATTACCCAGGGCCAGCCCGGAGAGTCGCGCCACCTGCTGCTGGAGCTCAAGCTGCTCGCTGATGTAGGGCTGCTGGGGCTGCCCAATGCCGGCAAATCGACATTGATCCGGGCGGTTTCCGGCGCACGCCCGCGTGTTGCAGATTATCCGTTCACGACGCTGCACCCTCATCTGGGCGTGGTGCGGGTCGGCGAGCATCGCAGTTTCGTCATGGCCGATATCCCTGGTCTGATCGAAGGGGCTGCCGAAGGTGCAGGCCTGGGCCACCGCTTCCTCAAACACCTGCAGCGCACGCGTCTGCTGCTGCATGTTCTGGATATCGCCCCGCTCACCGGCGAGCCCGTCGAGCAGGCGCGGACCGTCATCGAGGAGCTTGGGCGCTACAGTGAGGAACTGGCCACGCGGCCGCGCTGGCTGGTACTCAACAAGGCCGACCTGCTGACTGCGGGGGAGGCCGAGGCCAAAAAAGCTGAAGTGCTGGCAGCGCTGGACTGGCAGGGCCCTGTGTACCTCATCAGCGCAGAGGTCGGCAGCGGCACTCAACGGCTGTGCCAGGACATCATGCGGGCACTGGAGGCGGCGCGTGCCCAGGAGCAAGCTGAGCTTGCGCCCCCATCGCCGACCGGCACAAACCCCGAAGACGAAAAAGCCGGCGCTTGAGGCCGGCTGTTTTCTATTGTTCAGTGCGCCGGTGGCTTACTGAGCGAGGGTCTTGAGCCGCGCGTTCAGGCGGCTCTTCTGGCGGGCGGCCTTGTTACGGTGTACCAGACCTTTGGTCACCATGCCGTCGATCAGCGGCACTGCGGCACGGTACTCAGCTTCCGCGGCGCTCTTGTCGCCGCTGGCCACCGCGCTGAGTACTTTCTTGACAGCGGTACGCATACGCGAGCGCAGCGCCACGTTGTGCCCGCGGCGAACCACGGCCTGCCTGGCGCGCTTCTGGGCTGATTTGGTATTGGCCACTGTAGAACCTCGAATCCTGCATGCGTATGACCGGATCACGCGGATCCGACGAAGCCAGCAATTGTCTGGAATCAGGTGCCTTCGTGTCAAGGAAAATCCCCTGTACACTTGAGCGCCCATGGACCCCCAGCCCGCCCCCGACGCCTCTTCCGGCCGCCGCCGATTGCTGCGCTCAACCGGCGTGGTGGGTGGCATGACGCTGCTCTCGCGCATCCTGGGGCTGGTGCGCGACGTCGTGCTGGCGCGGGTGTTCGGGGCCGGCATTGCGATGGACGCCTTCTTCATCGCCAACAAGATCCCCAACATGCTGCGCCGGTTCTTTGCCGAAGGCGCGTTCGCCCAGGCCTTCGTGCCGGTGTTCACCGACTACAAGACCACCCGCAGCGTCGAGGAGACGCGCGCGCTGGGCGATGCCATTACCGGCGTGCTGGGTCTGGCGCTGTTCGTGATGACGCTGGTGGGGGTGGTGGCCGCCCCGGTGCTGGTGTTCCTGGTCGCGCCTGGCTTCACGCAGGACGGCGAGCGCTTCGATCTCTCGGTGGAGATGCTGCGCTGGACCTTCCCATACCTTTTCTTCATTTCGCTGACGGCGCTGGCCGGGGGCATGCTCAACAGCCACGGACGCTTCGCCGTGCCGGCATTCACGCCGGTGCTGCTCAACGTCGTGCTGATCATCTTCGCGCTGTGGGTGTCGCCGCGTTTCGAACAGCCGGCCATGGCGCTGGCGGTGGGTGTGTTCGTGGCAGGCATCGTGCAGCTGTCCTTCCAGGTGCCCGCACTGTCACGCATCCGCATGCTGCCGCGCCCACGACTGCAGTTTCGCCACCCCGGGGTGCGACGCATCGGCACGCTGATGCTGCCGGCGATCTTCGGCTCCTCGGTGGCCCAGATCAACGTGGTGTTCGACAACATCATCGCCTCGTTTCTGCAGCCCGGCAGCGTCAGCTGGTTGTACTATGCGGATCGCTTGATGGAGTTTCCGCTGGGCGTGTTCGGCATTGCGCTGGCCACCGTCATCCTGCCGGGGCTCTCGGCGCATCATGCAAAGCAGTCGCGTGAGGCGTTCTCCGCGATGCTCGATCACGCGCTGCGGCTGGTCGTGCTGATCGGCGTCCCCTCTGCTGTGGGCCTGATCGTGCTGGCCACGCCGCTTATCGTGACCATCTTCTATGGCGGCGAATTCACTGCCAGGGATGTGGGCATGGCCTCGGTGGCGCTGGCCGCGTATTCGCTGGGGCTGCTGGGCTTCATCTTCGTCAAGGTGCTGGCCCCCGGGTACTTCTCGCGCCAGGACACGCGCACACCGGTGCGCATCGGTGTCATCGCGCTGGGCGTGAACATGGTGCTGAATATCGTCTTTGTCCTCACGCTCATGCGCGTGGGTTTTGACGGACCGCATGCAGGGCTTGCAGCGGCCACCTCGCTTGCGGCGCTGCTCAATGCCGGGCTGCTTTACCGCGGGCTGCTGCGCGGAGGTGTCTACTGGCGCGGACCGGGCTGGACGGCGCTGTTGGTTCGCGTCGGTGTCGCGGTGACGGTGATGCTGGTGACGCTGCTGTGGCTGCGGGATCTGCCGGGCGACTGGATCGAACTTGCCTTGGTGGTGCGTATCGGCTGGTTGTCGGTGGCGGTGCTGGGCGGGGCGCTGGTGTACTTCGCGATGCTGTTTCTGAGCGGCTTCCGACTTGCCCAGTTGCATGGGAAAAGCCGGACCGATTCCCTATAATTTCGTGTCCACGCGGCCTGGGCCAAATTGATGCACGTGTTTCGCAGCCTTCCGGCCCTTGCCGCCCTGACAGCGACCGAAGCCGTGGGTTGTGTTGCGACCATCGGTGCCTACGATGGCGTACACCTCGGGCACCAGGCGATTCTTCGGCGCGTTTGCGAGCGTGCTGAGGCGAGCCGCGCCGTGAGCCTGGTGTTCTCCTTCGAGCCGATCCCGAGAGAATACTTCGCAGAAGGCGAGCCGCCCCCGCGCCTGACACGCTTTCGCGAACGCGCCGAACTGCTCGCCGACGCCGGCATCGAACGCTTTTTCTGTCCACGCTTCGATGTCCGGATGCAACGCATTTCCGCGCTGGAGTTTCTCGATGAATTGCTGGTAAAGGGTATCCGGCCGGCAACCGTCATCGTGGGCGATGACTTCCGCTTCGCGCGCAATCGCGAGGGTGGCCTTGCCGAGTTGCAGGCCGCAGGCCTGCGCCACGGCTTCGATGTGGAACAGGTCGGCAGTGTCTACGTGGACGGTGCCCGGGTCAGCAGCACGGCGATTCGCACAGCCCTGCGCGCAGGCGAGCTTGAGCACGCAGCGAAGATGCTGGGGCGCACCTACCGCATGAGCGGGCGGGTCGTGCCGGGCCGCAAGCTGGGGCGCACGCTGGGCTTTCCGACAGCCAACGTCAGCCCAGGGCGCCGGAGCAGCCCGGTCAGCGGCATCTTCGCAGTCAAGGTGCACGGCATCGAAGCTGCTTCGCTGGCGGGGGTGGCCAGCATCGGCACCCGGCCCACCGTGACCGGCGATGGTCGTACGGTGCTGGAGGTGTATATCTTCGACTTCTCGCAGGACATTTATGGCGAGCTGATCAGTGTGGAATTCATTGCACGCTTGCGTAACGAAGAGAAGTTCGACAGCCTTCCGGCCATGGTTGAACAGATGCACAGGGATAGCGCCCAGGCCCGATCGATTCTCGGGGTCTGATGCGTGGCCAAGGAACCAGACAGGCAGTGACCGACTACAAGCACACCATCAATCTGCCGCAGACGGATTTTCCGATGCGCGCCAACCTCTCGCAGCGCGAGCCGGAGATGCTCAAACGCTGGGACGAGCGCGACATTTACGGCCAGATCCGCAAGGCCGCGCAAAGCAGGCCGGTGTTCTACATGCCCGATGGCCCGCCGTATGCCAACGGTGCCATTCACATCGGCCACTGCGTCAACAAGGTACTCAAGGACATGGTGGTCAAGTCGCGCACGCTGGCGGGCTTCGATGCGCCCTATGTGCCCGGCTGGGACTGCCATGGCCTGCCAATCGAGCTGATGGTCGAGAAAAAGCACGGCAAAGTCGGCCAGAAACTCGATGCCACTGCCTTTCGCAAGGCCTGCCGCGAGTATGCCCTGACCCAGGTCGAGGTCCAGCGTCGCGATTTCCGCAGGCTCGGCGTGCTGGGTGACTGGGATAACCCCTATCTGACCATGGCGCCGGCCTTCGAGGCAGAACAGCTGCGCGCATTCGCGCGCATCATCGACAACGGCCATCTCTACAAGGGCTACAAGCCGGTGCACTGGTGTCTGGACTGTCGCTCGGCGCTGGCGGAAGCCGAGGTCGAGTACCAGGACAAGCGCTCGCAGGCCATCGATGTGCGCTTCGCGGCAGTGGACCCGGGTGCGCTGCTGAGCGCGGCTGGCGTGGAGGGTGAGTCATCGTCGCGCGTCAGCATCCCGATCTGGACCACCACGCCCTGGACCCTGCCGGCAAACCAGGCGGTGGCCTTGAATGAGGCGCTGGAGTACAGCCTGGTGCGGGTCGATCTGGGCGCAGGACCCGAGGTGCTGGTGCTGGCCGGCGAGCTGGTGGACAAGGTCATGGGGCGTGCCGGTGGCGCAGGCTTCGAAGTCATCGCCAGCGTGCCCGGGGCGGCCTTCGCCGGCCTGATGCTCCATCACCCGTTCATCGCTCGCGAAGTCCCCGTGGTGTTCGGCGAACACGTCACTACCGAAACCGGTACCGGTGCGGTGCACACGGCGCCCGGTCATGGTCAGGAGGACTTCGCAATCGGCGTGGCCTACGACCTGCCGCTGGACAATCCAGTGGGCGGGGATGGGGTCTATCTTGCAGGCACCTCGGAGTTGGCCGGAAAGCATATCTATCGTCATGAGGACGAGATCATCGAGCTGCTGCGCGTGCGCGGTGCGCTGCTGCACGTGGAGCCATTCAATCACAGCTATCCGCACTGCTGGCGCCACAAGACGCCGCTGATTTTCCGCGCCACGCCCCAGTGGTTCATCAGCCTCGAGCAGAAGGGCCTGCGGGATGCCGCGCTCACGGCCATCGACGAGGTGCGCTGGACGCCTGACTGGGGCCGCCAGCGCATACATGGCATGGTTGCTGGCAGGCCGGACTGGTGCATTTCGCGCCAGCGCACCTGGGGGGTGCCGGTGGCGCTGTTCGTGCACCGCGAGACCGGTGAGCTGCATCCGCGCACCACGGCGCTGCTGCACGAGGTGGCTACGCACGTCGAGCAGGGTGGCATCGAAACCTGGTTCGAGATGTCGGCAGTCGACTTCCTCGGGGAGGAGGCGGCCGACTACGAAAAAGTAACCGATACCATGGACGTGTGGATGGATTCCGGGGTGGTGCACCATTGCGTCTCGGCCCTGCGTCCGGAGCTGCCGGCACAGGCTGATCTGTATCTCGAAGGCTCCGATCAGCATCGCGGCTGGTTCCAGAGCTCGCTGCTGACCTCGGTGGCAATGTACGGGCGTGCGCCCTATCGCGGCGTGCTCACGCATGGTTTCGCCGTGGATGAGAAGGGCTACAAGATGTCCAAGTCGCTGGGCAACGTGGTGGCGCCCCAGCAGGTCATCGGCACGCTGGGCGCAGACATCCTGCGCCTGTGGGTGGCAGCCACGGACTTCCGCTACGAGATCAACGTCTCCGATGAGATCTTGAAGCGCGTCGCCGATTCCTACCGGCGCATGCGCAACACCATGCGTTTTCTGCTGGGCAATCTTGCAGGGTTCGAACCGTCGCGGGATCTGCTGGACGCGGACCAGCTCGTCGAGCTCGACGCCTGGGCGATTGCGCGCACCGCGCAGCTGCAGCGCGAGGTGCAGGCCGCCTACGAGGACTACGAGTTCCACCAGATCTACCAGAAGATCCACAACTTCTGCGTCGTGGATCTGGGTGGGTTCTATCTCGACATCATCAAGGACCGGCTCTACACCACCGGCGCCGACAGTACGCCGCGGCGCAGTGCACAGACGGCCATGTACCATATCGCCGAGGCGATGTTGCGCTGGCTTGCGCCGATCCTGAGCTTCACCGCCGAGGAGGCCTGGGCGGCGATGCCAGGCGAGCGCGGCGACTCGGTGTTTCTGAGCACCTGGCACGAATTGCCCGAAGTACCGGCGGGCCGGTTGACGCTGCCATGGGAGCAGCTCATCGAGCTGCGTGACGCCGTCTCGGGCAAACTCGAGTCGCTGCGCAAT
Source organism: Gammaproteobacteria bacterium (assembly GCA_041745895.1). Classification (GTDB taxonomy): domain Bacteria; phylum Pseudomonadota; class Gammaproteobacteria; order Steroidobacterales; family PWYM01; genus PWYM01. The sequence continues at coordinate 193 of JBGTIC010000531.1, read as the reverse complement.
GCCGGGTCGATCGGTTCGGGGCTTGATGCGACCATCGCCGTGTATGCCGAGGGTGAGCTTGGTGCCGCGCTTGCAGCCGTTGGGCATGAGCTGCGTTTCATGTTCATTACTTCGGATGCCACGGCCGGTCCGGCTGCCGCGCGCCCCGACACTGCGACGCGCTGCGCGCTCGAGGGCGGCGGTGAGGTCTGGG
>JBGTIC010000530.1:0-2239 GCA_041745895.1 Gammaproteobacteria bacterium | reverse complement strand
GCACGCATGGCCGCAGCGCTGGCAGCGCTGCCCGGCGTGCGGCGTGTGTATCCCTCGGTGGCGAATTTCCTGCTGCTCGAAGCCGACGATCCCGAAGCGCTCGTGGCCGCCGCACGCAATGGCGGAATCCTCATTCGCGATTACTCGCGGGATCCTGATCTGCCGGGCGCCCTGCGCATCAGCATCGGTACCGCCGAACAGAACGATCTGTTGCTCGCGGCGCTGGCAACGGAGCTGACTGCACATGGCTGATCCGAAACTGCTGCTCGTGCAGCGCGACGGCGGTCTGCTCGAGAACCGTCAGAGCTGCAGCGCACTGGCGGAGCTGCGCCTGCAGCCGGGCGTGCTTCCGGCCCTGCTCGCCCTGCAGGGCGCAGGCTTTCACTGCGTGCTGCTGCCCACGCCGGGCCAGGCCCACGCCGAGGCGGTGATCACCTGGCTTGAAGCTCTGCTCGAATCGCAGGGGCTTACGGCGTGCAGGACTGCCACCTCGGCGGGCTCCTGGGAGGCGATGCTGGCGACCCTTGCAGCGCGAGAGCGCTTCGATCCAGACACTTCGGTGATGGTGGGCTCCGGCAGCCTCGCAGACCTGGCCGCGACATTGAGTATCGATTTTCGGTCCATCGACGAGTCGACGTCGTGGCCACAGCTGGCACGCGAACTCACGGGCCGCCCACGGCGCGCGCAGGTTTCTCGCAAGACCCGCGAGACCGATATCGATGTCACGGTCGATCTTGACTGCGAAGGCCCGCAGGTCATCAGCACGGGCATCGGCTTCTACGACCACATGCTCGAGCAGATCGCCAAACACGGTGGGTTTGCGCTGACGCTCACCTGTCGCGGTGATCTGCACATCGACGAGCACCATACCGTCGAGGACTGCGCCCTGGCGCTGGGCTCGGCATTGGACCGGGCGCTGGGAGAACGCCGCGGTATCGGTCGCTACGGCTTTCTGTTGCCCATGGACGAGACACGTGCCGAGATCGCGATCGACCTGGGTGGACGCCCGTATGCGGTGTTCGAAGCGGCGTTCCCGCGCCCGGAAGTCGGTGGACTTTCCACCGAAATGGTGCCGCATTTTTTCCGCTCGCTGGCCGAGACTCTGCGCGCGGCAATCCATGTGCGTGTGCAGGGCGACAACACCCATCACATGGTGGAGGCGTCATTCAAGGGCGTGGGCCGTGCCCTGCGACAGGCTTTTGCCCGCAGCGGCACGGAACTGCCGAGCACCAAGGGCGTGTTGTGACGATGGCCGGGCCGGTCGCACTGGTGGACTCCGGCGGTGCGAACATCGCCTCGCTTAAATTCGCGTTGGCACGGCTGGGCCGCGACAGCGTGTTCACCCGAGATCCGGCGGTGATACGCAGCGCCTCTCACGTGATCATTCCCGGGGTTGGCGCCGCGGCCAATGCGATGGACCGCCTGCGTACCGCTGAACTTGATCAAGTGATGCCGGGGCTGATCCAGCCGGTACTGGGCATCTGCCTGGGCATGCAGCTGCTGTGCGAGGGCTCCGATGAGGAGGATGCCCGATGCCTGGGCATCCTCGCCGGCCAGGCCCGAAGATTCACGCACACGCCTGAACTGCCCGTGCCTCAGATGGGCTGGAATTCACTGGAAATCCACACGGCCCATCCGCTGATCGCGGGTATCGGCGGCGGCGAGTTTGTGTATTTCGTCCACAGCTACGCCCTGCCGGTTGGCAGCGATACCCTGGCCATAGCTGACTACGGCGGCGACTTCAGCGCGATCGTCGCTCGTCAGAATTTTTACGGCATGCAGTTCCATCCCGAACGCTCAGGGGCGGTCGGAGAGCGGCTGCTGCGAAATTTCCTGACACTCGAGTCCCCATGCAACTGATCCCTGCCATCGATTTGAGCGAAGGCCGCTGCGTGCGGCTCTACAAAGGCCGCTTCGATGAGGTCACGCATTACGATGTGGCGCCCGCCGTGCTTGCGCAGCAGTACAGCGCTGCCGGTGCGGCCTGGCTGCACGTGGTGGATCTCGACGGCGCCAAGGCCGGGCGGCCCGTCAATGGCGAGGTGATCCGCAAGATTCGCGACGCCGTGAAGATCCCCGTGCAGGTCGGCGGCGGGATGCGCGAGGACGCGCACTTGGCCGACGCCTTCGCGTGGGGCGTGGATCGCGTCGTCGTCGGCACACGGGCCTTGAAGGATCCCGCCTGGTTCCGCGACGCCTGCGAGCGCTTCCCGGGCCGCATCATCCTTGGCCTGGACGC
>JBGTIC010000529.1:0-26736 GCA_041745895.1 Gammaproteobacteria bacterium | reverse complement strand
CGGCGCGCGCCGCGGCGCTTGGCCAGGGCAATGGCAAAGGCCGCAAAGCCGCCGGCGGCGCGACGGGCTATGTCAGTGAATCAGCCCGCGTCGCCGCGCGCGACAAGCTTGGACGCGATACCCGAGGTGGCGCTCGCAAGGGTCAGAAAACCGCGGCCGTCAGACGCAGCCAGGCACGTCGGGATTCACGCCGCTAGAGCGTACCGTTCACGATGGGCTGAAAAGCCGTCAGGCTGTCGCGCAGCGTCGGTCCACCCAGACCATGGTTGGGGAACAGATTGGGGAAGTTGCCCTGCTCGCCGTGTAGCGCCATGTAGTTCAGGATGGTGGCCTCGGCGAGCAGGTTCACGTTGCTCGCCGCCGGGCTGGACGCCGTCTCCACGGAGCCGTCGGGTCTGAACCAGCCGATCTGCTGATGCCTGGCCTGCTGCTCGGGCGTGCCGCCCATGAGTTGGGGCCTGCCTCCGGGATTGTAGACCAGGAAGAACGATGCTGCCGTGGACTGGTTGTCGCTGGTCCATTCGCCCTTGCCGCGGCCTTCCATGGAATTGTCGATGACGCCGTTGCTGGACAACGATCCGTCGCTGAACACGTAGAGCATCAGCGGCATGTTCAGGCGCGCGGCATATTCCAGACATGCGCCCATGCACCGTCCTGCGCGCAGGTCGCGGACTTCGCCGAGCGCACGGCGGCCGCCGTGGTAATCGTAACCGCCCATCGTGATGCAGCCGGCACCGGCAAAGCCGTTCATCACCAGCTTCATGACAGCGGCAGTCTTGCGGAACTCGCCGTCGCCGTTGAACTCGTCAGCGCTGAAAATGCCGGTCGGGCCCACGATATCGGCATCCAGAGCCGGGTTGAGGGAGGACGGATCCCCGAAGCGGTCGGCGATGTCGGCGGAACGCAGGTAGCCGCAGCGCACGAGGTCCTTGATGACCTCGTCGCGAGTGATCACGTTGCCGGGCTCGGTGAAATTCAGACCGGTGCTGACGCGACCGAGTTTGCGGTCGCTGACCCGGTAGATCGATTCCATCACCGCCACGGCGTCGTCCTGGCTGAGCAGGCCGATCAGCTTGCCGGTATCGACCAGACCGGTGACGTCGCTGGGGCGGTCCACCTTGGTGGGTCGGACTTCCGGATTGATCAGGTTCATCGGCGCCAGCGAGTTGCCGCCCGAATCTGTCGGCCTGGAGCCGATCAGCGTGAGCAGAGAACCGTCGGCACCGGCACGATGAATGCCATACAGCGGGTTGTGGGGGTTGTTGCCAGTGTCATTCTCCGAGCGTGCGGGAATCAGTGCGCCGTTGATGTTGGCTTCGCGGCCAGGTGCGATGCGATCCACGATGCCGCGCAGGAAGGCGCTGTCGGAGTGGAACGCAAGACCCATCCGATCATCGGTGAAGGACTGACCGTTCAGTGGGTCGGCACTCATGCGCGGCACCATATCGCCGGGCAGGCCCTGGCGGCTGTAGCCCTGGGTGCTCAGAAAGTCGAGCTGTCCGCCCTGGCGACCGCCCAGCACGTTGGAGCCGACCATGTTCGCGCCGCCGGCCAGGTCGAAGCAGATGAACGGAATCTTGCCGGCGCCCTGAACCGAGATCCCGCAGCTGTCTGCCAGGGCCTGCAGATCAGGCGACAGCTCTGCAAACGCGCGGCGCGGGTTGGCAAACATGCTCATCAGGCCACCGCCGGCGATCGTCGCACCGCCGGTCATGAATCCTTGGGCGATAAGCTGCCGGCGGGTCACCGGACGCGGATGATCCGGGTGCCGCAGGGGCTCGTTCCAGTTGGTGATCTTGCGCCTTGTCATGGAAATCTGCCTCACACCATGCGTCGGTGAATAGTAAGCGCTGTGCTCAGTGCACCAGCATCGTTGCGTTGCCCAGCATCGCGGCACACGTGGCCTTGCCGATGGTGACGGTGCGACCTGCGGGGCAGCTGCCACCGCAGCTGCTCAGTCTGTCGATCAGTGCACTCAACTCGTTCCTGACGTCGTTGCGCACCGGCTGGCTCTGCAAGCCCACCCCCATCATGCGATCGATCAGCGGATCGAGCAGAAGGTCGCGGCCTGCGCCGGCGAGAGCCACATTCGGACTGGCATTGAAATCAAGGCCGGGGAAGTAGCTGCTGCGACGCGCGGTGTCCTCGAGCAGCGCGTTGCAGTACTCGATGGCCAGCTGCGTGACGCCAATCTGGTGCGCCGAGACGAACGTATCCAGACTGTCGATCGACGGCAGCTGCTGGCGTACCAGCGTGAACGTGTCACGCACGTCGGTCTCGGTGACAGGTATCCCGGTGACAGCCGACATGGTGGCGTTGAGGCGGTCGAAGGTGCGCAGTCCGATTCTCGAACCTGGTGCACTGTCGGCGATTGCGGGTGCCTGTGGGGTGGCTTCGACAAAAACGTTGGTCGAGGCGCCCAGGCGCTCGAAGCTCAGGAAGAATTCGTCGATGTCCGGACCGCTCTGCAGGGAAATGACCGCCGCCTGTCGCGACAGGTACTGGCCTGTCGAAGGCTCGTAGGCACTGCCGCCGATGGTGGTGTCGAGCTTGGCGAAGGTCTGCCCGACGGTCCCCACCACGCCGTTGACACCAACGCGCATGCCCTCGAGCGGGATGCTGCCCGGGTCGCCAGCGCCATCGAGGTTGATGAAGCGCGGCTCGGCCAGCAGGTAGGCGTAGCTGTCGAACTGGCTGCCTTCGAGCAGGATGTAACTGTTGGCCAGGCCGACGTGGTCGCTGACATTGAACAGCAGGAAGAAGCGCTCGCCCACACCCGCTTCGACGTTCTGTGCAATCTGCTCCGGGTTCAGCGCCCGGTTGTGAATGGCGACCAGACGCACAACGCCTTCCCAGGGGTTGCCGCTGGAGGGGTCATTGCCGAGCACGAAGGCGAAACTGTCATCCCAGTCGTTGAGCAGACCGCCGCCACTGGGGTCCGACATCACCACCAGTTCACCATTGACGTAGATCTGGCGGCCGCCGACCGGATCCCAGGTCGCCACGACATGCTGCAGGGTAGCCTGCAGTACCTCGGCGGCTGCCGGGGTAGACAGCGCAGGCGTACCAGCGGCGCTCGTTGCATCGCTGCGGTTCAGGAAGTCGTAGTTGTACTGTGTCTGACCAAGGGTGAAATTGCGCAGCATGCCGCCCGCGGAGTAGCTGACGATCGGAACTTCTTCCTGGACGACGTTGGCCGGAACCACCCAGGCCTCGATGGAGTACTCGCCGGTGGCACGAATCAGGCTGTGCAGTTTGCGACTGCTCGCCACGCTGCCCTGTGCCTTGCCGCCACGCAGATCGATACCCCAGCCGCCAAACCAGGTGGCCTCACCTGAAAGGTTCAGATTGATCGCCGGTTCGACACCACTGGTGTCGAATGCCTGTGTGCCTGCGCCTTCCTTGAACTCCCAGAAGGCGATCTGGCTGGACTCATAGCGATTGCCACCCGCGGCGATGATGCCGTCGAACAGCCCGAGTGCCATGCTGGTGACGAGGTTCGGATCCACCTGCGTCAGCGGAATCTGGGATGCAAGACTGGCGATTGCGTTTTCCATCGCCTGCGCATCAGCTACGCAGTTACCGCTCCAGCAATTATGAAACTCGCTGCCCAGGCGTACCACGAACCTTGACTGTGCAGGGTTGTCGAGGTTCATGCGCGCCTTGGCGGCATCGTAGGCCACGTTGACGTCGCCATCACCGAAAAACGGTGCGACGCCGTTGGCGACCGAGCCACTGTGGCAGCTGGCGCAGAAGTCGTTGAGCAGCGGATAGACCGTGGTCTGGAACAGCCCCGGATCTGCCGGCAGTGTACGGCTGTCGCTGACGCTTTTCTGGGGCGGCGGTGTGAGTTCTATCTCGCGTCCCTGGAGTCCGTCGCCGCCTGCCCAGTCCCCAATCCAGCGGATCATCAGATCCGCGCAGGCCTGGTTGCTGGCCAGCCAGCAGTTATGGCCATCCGCCACCATCGCCACGAGCATGGAGTCGCCCGGCGAGGTCAGGTTGGCCAGGCCACTGACCGCCTGATATGCAAGATTGACGTCATCGGAGCGTACGAACGTGGGGCTGGTGCCGTCGGTGCCGTGGCAGCCGCCGCAGCGGGTATCCAGACGCAGATTCGCCCAGACATTGACCATGAACGCCTGTGTATCCTCGGTCGCCGGGGGCGGTCCGGAATATGCACCCGAGGTGGGTGGCGCACCGGGCTGATTCGTCTGGGTCTCGACGTCACTGCCACAGGCTGCCAGTGTGGCTGCTGCGGCGAGGATCGCCAGAGTGCGCAGGCGCGGGAACTGTCTGATTGTGCTCATGGGTCGTGTCCTCGTGCCTGCTCAGTCGGCCATGCAGTAGACGGCTGATTCCGCGAAAACCTGTTTCATCTGGTAGTTGTTCGCGCGAAAGGCGCCGACCATGGTGTTGACCTGCTGACGGTCGGCTGCATTTTCGGGTGAGCGCAGGCAGACGGTTCGGAAGACCTTTTCCACCTGGCATTGCGCAAAGGCGCCGCTGTTGCCCAGTTCCTGGCCCATTGATTTCGCCCCGTAGCCGCTGCCGGGGAGGGCAGGATCCCATCCCAGCAGTGAGTTCTGGCCTTCGCGCCAGTAGTTGTCCCAGCTGGCGTCCGTGGTGATGAAGCCATACGGGAAGGTGTCGGCGTTGAGCTGGTACTTCGGATGGACGTCGCCAGGTGAATAACTGATGCGTCGTGCGGTTTCATCCCAGTCGTAGTAGGCAAACGCCTGCGCCAAGGGGTCCATGCCCGAGTGACAGCTCACGCAGTTGTTGAGAAAGAGCCGACTGTCGCCGCCCGGACTGCGCGATACATCGCGGCGGATACGATCCGGGGCGCGAGTCGTGTCTGCCACCTGCTCGAGGTCCCGGCACATGTGTGCCATCAGCGTGAAGCGCAGCATTGCGCGATTCGTGCCGGCAACGAAAAAAGCCTGGGCTGCGGCGCGTGTGGTCATGACTCCCGCCGTGCCTTCGGGCGGCAGGCCGCTGAGCGCCGACTGCGACTGCTGCTGCAGCTGGGTCATCAGGTTGACGCCCTGGCGCTCCATGTCCTCGTAATGTGCATTGCTCGTTGGCGAATAGGCGGCAACCCCCGGCAGGCTGGACGGACCGCTGTAAAGAATGTCTGCCGAGAGCAGGGTGTTGAAAGGGACGTCGTCGCGCACCATGCCGATTACCGTTGCGCTGTAGTCGTTCAGCGGCACGAACACATCGCCTTCGCGGTTCGTCCAGGGTGCCGCCCAGTTCTTCAGGGTGACGTCGTAGAACGCACGATTATCCATTGCCAGATAGGCTGCACCCACAGCATTGCTGCTGAGAATGCGCTGCTCCATCTGGTCGAGGATCTCGGCGCTCGGCGGCACACCGGCGAGACGATCATGAATTCGGCGCGCCTGGTCGCGTGGTGTCGCCATGACATCGGCGATGCCTGCGGACACGACCACAAGGCACGCGGCGAGCGCGAAACTTGATTGCCATCGGCGAGCCGCAACAGCCTTCACGGTTTGCTTGTGCATGCCTGTTCTCACCTCATCCATCCTGCGGTTCACGCGGCCATCTGCACGCTTGGCGCCCATTTAGCCGAGCTTGGTAAAGACGCTTCTGTGACGGCCTTAACAGTTCGCGGAAATGTCACAGTATTAAGTTAATCAGCCTGCTATACAGAGCGCTCTGCGGGTCAGACTTTCCGCCAGATCCAGTGATGCTCAGCGGTTGATCCCGTGTGGGGACCGCATTGGAAGATGACCTGCAGGCACGCCCTGGGCTTCGGCGAATGCGCTCGAGTTCAGGCTCGCGCCACGGAGAATACGCAATGACAGCAACATCGCAGATGCGAATCGGAAGAGCGCCTGAATCGGGCCGCGCGTGGCTTTATTGCGCATCAGTCGTGACGGCCCTACTTTCCATGACCGGGTGTGGCGGCGAGGACGGTCTCGGGCCGGCCGGCGGACAGGACCAGGATCCTGTCGTGGTCGATGTGCCGATCGCCTACGTTACCCGGCCGGTGCCGGCCAACGAGCAGGGGCAGGTCATCACCACGGACGCCCGTCGCTTGCTGCAGAACTTTGAGATAGGCGCAGACCTCATCCTTCGGGAGCGAGCTTCGCCCTCGGCGCAAGAGATCAATATCACCGGGGAACTCACGCAAGGAGAGTATGACGTGCGAGACGTCAGTGCCTCCTGGGACGGCGAGCGCCTGGTGTTCGCGATGAGGGGTCCGTTTATCGAGAATGCCGACCCGGAAGACCAGCCCACCTGGAACATCTGGGAGTACGACCGGATCACCGACGAGCTGCGTCGGGTCATTGCATCGGATCTCACGGCCGAGCTTGGCCACGACCTTTCGCCGCACTACCTCCCGGACGGTCGCATCGTCTTCACCTCCACGCGCCAGCGCGAATCCAAGGCACTGTTGCTGGATGAGGGCAAACCACAGTTCGACGCTCTGGATGAGAACCTTCAGGAGCCGGCATTCGTCCTGCACGTCATGAACGACGATGGCAGTGACATCCGGCAGATATCGTTCAACCAGTCGCACGATCGTGAGCCCAGCGTGCTGGATAACGGCCAGATCGTTTTCAGCCGCTGGGACCGCTACGGTTCGCGAAACGAGATAAGTCTCTACCGCGTCAATCCCGATGGCAGCGGTCTGGAGATGCTCTACGGCAAGAACAGCCGGAACACCGGACCTGATGGTATCGACGTTCATTTCCTGCGGCCACGCCAGCTGCCCGACGGCCGTATCCTGGCCCTGGCGCAACCTTTCCAGGTGCGTTACCTGGGCGGCGACCTGGTCATCATCGACGTCGACAACTATGTCGAGAACACGCAGCCCACGGCGCCGAATATCGGCGTGCTCAGCGGCCCGGCCCAGGCGCCGGCCACGATCAGCGAGGTACGCCCCGGTGAGGTGATCTCTCCGGGCGGGCAGTACAGCGCCGCCTGGCCGTTGCGCGATGGTACCGAGCGGATATTCGTCAGCTGGAGTCAGTGCCGGCTCATGGAGGCGGGGCGCATCGTGCCCTGCACCGAAGCGCGACTCGCCGACCCGGGGGCGGTCGCGGCGCCGCCGCTGTATGGCATCTGGATCTACGATCGCAACACCGACACCCAGTTGCCCGTGCTGCAGCCCCAGGAAGGCGTCGTCTACACCGAAGTGGTGGCGATGCAGTCGCGGCCGCTGCCCAACATCATCTTCGATCAGCAGGTGAGCGGCCAAGGGGATCCGCGGCTGATACAGGCCGGACTGGGCCAGCTGAACATCCGCAGTGTCTACGATGTGCTCGGCGAGGACATCTCGGGCACGGGCATTGCCGTGATGGCCGATCCGGGGCAACGCAGTTTCAGTCAGCGCCCGGCGGCCTGGCTGCGCATCCTCAAGGCAGTCGCAATTCCTGACGATGAAGCGCTGGATTTCAATCGTGGCGTGTCTTTCGGCCCGGGTGGTGTGCGCGGGGGCATGCGCGAGATCATCGGCTATGCACCGATCGAGCCCGATGGCTCGGTGGTGGTGCAGGTGCCTGCGAACGTGCCGCTGTCCCTGTCTGTGCTGGACAGCAACGGGCGCAGGCTGCGGCCGCGCCATCAGAACTGGTTGCAGGTCCGCCCGGGGCAGACGCTGAGCTGCAACGGTTGCCACCAGCCAGGAACCGGTCAGTCGCACGGGCGCACCGATGCTTTCGACAGCGTCTGGGCCGGCGCACCAAGCTCGAGCGTGCCTTTTCCGAACACCACGCCCGCGCTGTTCGCCGACTTCGGCGAAACCATGGCAGAGGTCAAGGCACGAATCAGCTGCGCGGAAGACTGCGCGGCGATCCGGCCGAGCGTGGATGTGCTCTACGAGGACATCTGGACGCATGAGCCCGGCGCCGGGCGTGCGCCTGACGAGTCACTGGCCTGGCGATATGCCGATCTGCAGACCCCTGCGCCTGTGACGCTGGACTGCCAGGTGAGCTGGCACGCGCTGTGCAGGACGGTGCTGAACTACGAGGCCCATCTGCAGCCCCTCTGGGAACTGCCGCGGCAGGTGCTCGATGACGACGGCTTCACGGTGCTGGCGGACTTCACCTGCACCGGCTGTCATGCACGCCGCGACAGCATGGATGTGCTGCAGGTGCCGGCCGGCCAGCTCGAACTCACCGCAGACCCCTCGGCGGCGCAGGCGTTGCAGCTTGCCTCCTATCGCGAACTGCTGTTCGCGGATGTCGAGCTTGAACTCGTCGAGGGTGCATTGCAGCAACGGCTGGTGGAAGTCGGCATCGATGAGGAGACCGGTGAGCCCGTGTTCGCAACAGTGCCCGTGCCGGCATCCATGAGCGCGGGCAATGCTCGCGGTTCGACGCGCTTTTTCAGTCGCTTCGCTCCCGGCGGATCTCATGAGGGCTGGCTGAGCGCGGCCGAACTGCGGTTGATCTCCGAGTGGCTGGACATCGGTGCGCAGTACTACAACAACCCCTTCGAAGCGCCAGTGAATTGAAACCTCAAGGGATGAGCATGCACTGGTCGACATTCTGCGCACGGGGACTGATCGGGGCGCTGCTTTTCTTGCACTTCGTCACAGCCGCGCAGGCCAAAGACTCGCACTATGTTGTCGTGGTCGCCGAGCCGTTCCTGGAGATGCACACAGGACCGGGCAGAGGCTATCCACGGTTTCATGTGGCTGAGCGTGGTGAGCAGGTCGAGGTGCTCAAGCGACGTACGGACTGGTTCAAGGTGCGTACCGCACGAGGTGTAGAAGGATGGTCGAGTCGCGAGCAGATCAGCCGGACAGTGGAGCCCTCGGGGGCGCCCGCGCAGATCTCGGCGCCGAGCCGTCTGGATTACCTGGAGCGACGTACCGAGGGCGGCGTTCTGCTGGGCGACTTTGGCGGCGCCAACACCCTGTCGGCCTACGGCGCTTTCCACATGACGCGCAACCTGTCGCTGGAGCTCTGGGGCTCGGATATCAACGGCAGCTTCTCCAGTGGCTGGATGTTCAACGCCAATCTGGTGCACCAGCCGTGGCCGGAGTGGCGGATATCGCCGTATTTCACGCTGGGCACCGGTGTGATCAGGATCGAACCGCAGGCCACTCTGGTCGATGTGGAGGATCGCACCGACCAGATCGCCCATGCGGGGATAGGTCTGCGCATGCATGTCAGTCGCAATTTCATGTTGCGCGCGGAGTTCAAGAGTCACGTGGTGTTCACAAGCCGGGAAGAGAACGAGGACGTCAACGAATGGAAAGCAGGTTTCGCGTTCTTCTTCTGAACGTATTGGGTTGCATGACGCTTGCCATGGTCGCCAGTGGCTGCAGTCGTGCGATCGACGCGATCGATGAGCCATACAGTGCCGAACCGGTCATTGACGTAGACGTCGAGCGCCGCGAGATTCGCAGGCCGCGTATCGATACCGAGAATTTCGAGGTCGGTGCGCACGGTGGCTTCATGAGCATCGAGGATTTCGGCACCAGCAGCGTGGTGGGTGCACGGCTGGCATATCACATTACCGAGAGTCTTTTCGCCGAGGCCCACTACGGGCAAAGCACGGCTGGCAAAACCAGCTTCGAGACATTGAGCGGCGCGGTGGAACTGCTCACCCCGAGCCAACGGGAGTTTCGTCAGTATGATCTCTCGATCGGCTACAACCTTCTGCCCGGGGAAGCTTTCATCGGACGCAACCGGGCGTTCAGCTCAGCGCTGTACGTGATGGCCGGTGCGGGCAGCACCGATTTTGCCGGCGACAGTCGCTTCACCCTGAGCTTTGGCGCCGGCTACCGGGTACTTATCACCGACTGGCTGTCCGCCCATGTCACCGTGCGCGACCACGTGTTCCGCACTGATCTGCTGGGTGAGGACAAGACTGTCCATAACATCGAGTTCACCATCGGATTGGGCTGGTTCTTCTAGAGTGCCGTTGAGCCGACCCGCGACCAAAGAACATGCGTTACGAGGACCGACCATGACTGGCAAGCCTGACCTTACACGACGTCACCTTTCCGCCGCACTGACAGCGCTGCCGCTGGCGGCCATGCCCGGCGTGCAGCTGCATGCCCGCCCCGCGCGCAGTGGTGCTGCGCCTGATTTCACGCTCCCGGTACGCGGTGGTGGCAGCAAGACGCTCAGCACGCTGCAGGGCAATGTCGTGATGCTGAACTTCTGGGCGACCTGGTGTCCGCCCTGCCGCCAGGAGATGCCGCTGCTCGATCAGATCTTTCAGCGTTACACGAATCTCGGCTTCACTTTGCTGGGCGTCAACGTCGAGCAGGAGAACCGTCTGATCGATCGCTTCCTGAGCGACGTGCCGGTGAGCTTTCCGATACTCCTGGATACGACCGAAGAGGTCGGCAAGCTCTACGAGGTCGCAGCCATGCCGACCACGGTCCTGATCGATCGCCAGGGCAATATGCGCGAGCACTTCTTTGGCTACAAGCCTGGTGACGAGAACAAGTACCAGGATGCCGTTCGGGCACTGATTCGGGAAAGATGACCATGAGCGCACGACTGGCATGCCTGTCATTGCTGCTGCTGATCGGCGGCTGCAGCTCGATCGAGCCGTGGGTCCAGCCCTATGAGCGTGACCGCCTGGCCGATCCGATCATGAGCTTCGATCGTGACCCGGTCTCGGCCGGATACCTCCAGAAGGTCTACGATATTCGCGAGGGCGCTCGCGGTGCCACCGGCGGCTCCGGTGGCGGCTGCGGGTGTAATTGAGCATGGCGAAACCAGCGTTCGGTCGTTTGCGCCTGCCTGCCCTGGTGGGCGGCGCGTTGCTGTACGGGGTGGTTGTGCCGCAGGGCGAGGCAGCGGTGCTGCCCGATGATCGTCTTGACGTGCTGTACCACTACTACGATGGCGGCGGCATCACCGTTGAAGGCCCGTCGGTGCTGGTGCGAAAGCAACTCGGCGAACGCTTCTCGGTGCAGGGGAAATACCACGTCGATACCATCACCGGCGCCTCCATCGACGTTATCACCACCGCCAGTGAGTATCGCGAAGAGCGTACCGAACTCAGCGCGAGTGTCGACTATCTGCGTGGCGATACCTTGTTGAGCCTCGGCGTGGTCAGCAGCGACGAAAATGACTACAAGGGCCGGTCCTTCAACATCAACATCAGCCAGGAAGTGTTCGCGGCGATGACGACGATCAGCATGGGCTACGTTCGTGGCTCCGATGAGATCGGCCGCAGCGGGGATGAGACTTTCACCGAGGAGCTGGACAGGCATTCCTGGCGGCTGGGCCTCAGCCAGGTAGTCACACGCAATCTCGTGGCCGAACTGGCGTTCGAGACCATCTCCGATACCGGCTTCCTGAACAATCCGTATCGGCAGGTCCGCTATCTCGACGGCGATGCACCGCGCGGCTACGCTTTCCAGTCCGAGCTCTATCCGCGCCGACGCACCAGCAATGCCGTCGCCATGCGTGGCCGCTATCATCTGCCTTACCGCGCATCGGTGCATGCGGAGTACCGTTACTTCGTTGATGACTGGGGCATCGATGCCCACACCACGCGTATCGGCTACACCCACGCTACGGTGCCGCGCTTCATCTTCGATGTGCAGTATCGCTACTACACGCAAGGTGCGGCGGACTTCTGGAGTGACCTGTATCCCTTCCGGGATGCGCAGAATTTCCTGGCCCGCGACAAGGAGTTGAGCCGGTATACCAGCCACTCGGTTCGCTTCGGTACCAGCTATGAACTGTTCGATTCACCCATCGGCTTCATGGCGCGGGGCAGCATCAATCTGGTCTATGACTGGATCACCGCCGACTACGCCGATTTCCGCGACCTGCGAGTGACCGAGACGCCGGGTGATGAACCTGGTTACAGCCTGTCGGCCAACGTGATCCAGCTGTTCTTCTCGGTGTGGTTCTAGGCGAGCTGCGCCGACGCGCTCACGAATAACAGCCACCGCCCCGAGGCGTCATCGCGCCCCCCACAGTTCGTCGAGCCGGCGGTCGCGGCCGCAGTTGAAGCGATAGAAGCGGTAGCGGACAGGATTCTTCCGATAGTAATCCTGGTGATAGCCTTCCGCCGGAAAGAACTCGGCGCGATCGCGGATAGGCGTTACGAGCGGCTGATCAAAACGCCCGGAGCGTTCCAGCGCCCGCTTCGAGGCTTCGGCCAGCTGCCGTTCATTTGCATCGGCGACAAAGATGCCCGTGGTGTAGGCTTCGCCGCGGTCGCAGAACTGACCCCCTGCATCGAGGGGGTCCACGTTGCGCCAGTACACATCGAGCAGCGTGTCGAAGTCGACGACCGCCGGATCATAGACCACCTTGACGGCTTCGACATGGCCGGTGCCCCCGCGCACGACCTGCTCGTAGGAGGGCGCCGAGACGTGTCCGCCAGTAAATCCCGAGGTGGTGGATACGACGCCGTCCAGGGCATCGTAGGGCGGCTCCATGCACCAGAAGCACCCGCCGGCGAATATGGCACTGGCTAGACCCGCCTGGTCTTCCTCGGTCGCCCACGTGCCGGCGGCGGGCAGGATCATCAACCAGGCGGTCAGTCCCGCCACCAGCGACATCATCTTCCGACTGCGGCTCATCCTCGCAGCTCCAGGAGCGGCTGATCGGAAGGCACGAAGCGCAGCGCCACGCCGTTGTTGCACCAGCGCTTGCCCGAGGGCTGCGGACCATCGTTGAAGACGTGGCCCTGGTGGCCTGAGCAACGCAGGCAGTGATACTCGGTGCGCGGAATGATCAGCTTGAAGTCCCGCTTGGTGCCCACATGGGCCGCGATCGCCGTATGAAAGCTCGGCCAGCCAGTGCCGCTGTCATACTTCGCCGAAGACCCGAACAGGGGCAGGTGGCAGGCCGCACACACGTAGGTGCCCTCGCGTTGTTCGTCGTTGAGCGGACTTGTAAACGGCCGTTCGGTACGTTCGCGAAACAGCACATCCCATGCCGGTTCATCCAGGTACTGGCGCCAGTATTCACGACTCACGTTCAGGCGTTCCAGCGCGCCGTCGCGCTGCAGGCTCTGCGTAAGTGTGGCGATGTCGTGCGCGCCCGCCGCACGCGACCAGCTAGCGGCCACAGTGAGTGCCGCAATCGCCGACAGGCCATCGAGAAAATGTCGTCTGTTCACCGCGTAGCCTCATTGCTGATGTCATCTTCCACTCGGACTGCGAACGACCGCCACGGTTCCCCGGGGCGCTCACTGATGATCTCCGATGCAACATGATACGATCGCGCCGCCGGTTCTGGATGCAGGGCGCGGTGCCGATCCGCGAGACCCGGGAGGTTTGACGCGCGCTATGCAGGCCCTACTGTTGCGACTCTACCACCATTGCACGCTGGAGCGCCCGTGGATCGGGATCGTGCTGGTCGTCTTGCTGCTCGGCGCGGCGGCAACGCAGTTCCGGCACTTCCAGCTTGATGCATCGGCCGAGTCCCTCGTACTCGAGGGCGACGATGCGATGCACTACTACCGGGAGATCCGCGCACGGTACGGTTCGGACGATTTCCTGATTGTCACCTGGACGCCGTCGCAAGAGCTGTTCGCCGACGCTACGCTGGCAAGACTCAGTGGGTTGCGGGAAGACCTCCTGGCACTGCCCGCCGTGGCCTCGGTGCTGAGCATACTCGACGTGCCACTGCTCGACTCTCCCCGGGTCGGCTTCTCGGAAGTCCGGGCGGGCACCAGGACCCTGCTCGATGAGGACACCGATCGCGATCTGGCGCGCGAGGAGTTTCGCACCAGTCCGCTGTATGCAGACCTGTTGATGAATCGCTCTGCCGACACCACGGCGCTCATCTTGTTCCTGGAGCGCGATGAGGAGGCCCATGCGCTGCTCAGCCGGCGTGATGAGCTGCGTATGCTCCAGGTCCGCGATGGTCTGGATGAAGCGCAGGCGCGAGAGCTCCGGCAAGTCAGTGAGCGCTATCGCGTCGTCAACGCCCAGCTCCAGGAGGTATTGGGCAGCGTGATCGCTGATGTCCGCGCGGTCCTCGACCGACACCGCGATTCGGTACGCATCCATCTCGGAGGTGTGCCGATGATTGCTGTGGACATGATCGAGTTCGTGCGCGGGGATATTCGCAATTTCGGCATTGGCGTGGCCCTGTTCATCGTCATTCTGCTGGCAGTCTCCTTTCAGCGCCTGCGCTGGGTGGTGGTGCCCAGTGTCATCTGCGGCAGCGTCGTGGCTGGCATGGTGGGGTTTCTCGGCTTCATGGCCTGGCCAGTGACCGTGGTGTCATCGAATTTCATCTCTCTGGTGCTCATCCTCACCCTGTCGCTGATCGTGCACCTGGTCGTGCGGCAGCGTGAGCTGCACCTCAGCGCGCCGACTGCCTCGGCACCAGAACTCATGCGCCAGACCCTGTCGAGCAAGTTCAAGCCTTCATTGTTCACGGCCCTGACCACGATGGTCGCCTTCGCCTCGATGCTGTTCGCGGATATCCGGCCGGTGATGGACTTCGGGCTGATGATGGTGTGTGCGGTCGCCTTCGCTCTGGTCCTGACATTCGTGCTGTTTCCGGCACTGGTCGTGCCATGGCCAGTCGGACCTGTGCCGCGGGCGCGGCTTGACGTGACTTCCCGGGTCAGCGGCGGCGTGGCCCGGGTGGTGAAAACGCGCGCGCCGATCGTGTACGGGGTCTTTGCCGTCGTGACTGTGGCGTCGATCTTCGGCATCGGTCGACTGACGGTGGAAAACCGTTTCATCGATTACTTCAAGCCCAGTACCGAGATCTACCAGGGCATGGTGCTGATCGACCAGCAGCTTGGCGGCACGACACCTCTGGATGTGGTGCTGGACGCAACGCGGGAGTTCCTCGACTTCGAGGTTGCCGAGGCCGCGTCCAATGGTGACGACGGCCTGCCCGATGAGGACTTCGACTATCTTGACGACCTCGACTATGGGTACGACGCTGAACAGGGCGGACCGATCGGCGGCTTCTGGTTCACCAGCTACCAGCTCGAGACCGTCGACCAGATCCAGTCCTATCTCGACAGTCTTCCGGAGACCGGCAAGATCCTGTCGCTGGCAGTGAGCATGCGCCTGATCACGATGCTCAACGGTGGCGAGGCGTTGGACGGATTCGCGCTGGCGCTCATGTACGACCGGTTACCCGACGATCTTCGCGAGCTGCTGTTCGATCCGTATATGTCGGAGGATGGACACCAGATCCGCTTTGATATCCGCGTCGTCGATTCCGATCCGAATCTTTCGCGAGACGCGCTTCTTGCGCAGATCCGTTCCGATCTGATCGAGCGTTTCGACCTGTTGCCTGAGCAGGTGACCTTGAGCGGCATGCTGGTGCTCTACAACAACGTCATGCAAAGCCTGGTCAGTTCGATGTACCTCACGATGTTCCTGGTGTTCGCTGCGATGATGGTGATGTTCGCTGCGTTGTTCAGATCCTGGAAGATGGCTGTGGTGGGGCCTGCGCCTACGCTCGTCGCAGCCGTTGCCGTGCTGGGCGCAATGGGTCTGGCTGGTCTGCCTCTGGATATCATGACCATGACGATCGCTGCCATCACCATCGGTATCGGTGTACACGATACGATTCACTATACCCATCGATTCGAACAGGAGATCCGCGAGGGCAGGGACTACCTCGAGGCTACGGACGTCACCCATCTGCACGTGGGTCGGGCGATGATCTACACCACCGTCATCATCGTTGGCGGGTTTTCGATCCTGACGCTGTCGAACTTCATGCCGACCATCTACTTCGGGGTGCTCACGGGCGTTGCCATGGTATTTGCCCTGCTCAGCAATCTGCTGCTGCTGCCCTTGATGCTGCAGCGTATGAGGCCGTTCGGACCCTGACCAGGTCACTGTGGACTTTGTGACGCAGGTGCCGGCTGCATGGCTGGCCGAGCGCTAGACTTTCGTCATGGAGACGGTCGATCGTCCGGCGGATAACGCCCTCAAGGGTATCGTTGTGACCGACGTGTTCACGCTGGTCATGGCGCTTTGGCAGGACTGGAGCGTGCTGCAGTTGATGTGGCCGTTCTGGATGCAAAGTCTGATCATCGGCTGGTATGCGCGCCGCCGCATGCTGCTGCTCCGGGAGTTCTGCACCAGGGGCATGAAGGTCAATGGGCGACCGGTTGAGCCGACACAGCGCACACAGCGCCAGATGGCGAACTTCTTCGTACTCCACTACGGTGGATTTCACGCGGGGTATCTGTTTTTTCTGCTGGCCATGTCGACAACGGCGGATGCCGGTGGCTTCATCACCGTGACCAATTCGTCCAGCGGGGTCGCATCGCAGGTGTTGATCGGGCATGTGCACCCGCTGGACTTCCTGATCTATGCGGCATTGGCCCTGGGATTCTGGCAGGCTCACAGGGCGTCGCATATCGAGCACGTACGCGCCGATCTTGGCAACACCCCGAAACTTGGCAACCTGATGATGCTGCCCTACGCGCGCATCATCCCCATGCACCTGACGATCATCCTGGCCGTGCCGCTCGGCACAGGTGCAATCTGGGTGTTCGTGCTGCTGAAGATTGCCGCTGACGTGATGATGCACAAGGTCGAGCATCGTGTATTGCAGCATGGCTCATCCCGCATGGACGCCATCGCCTGACGCTGCGCGCGTTCGTGCACCGGGCCTTGAGTCAGCAGTTATGCTGCATAGCGGCATAAGCAGACCGTTGCATGCCTGTGCAGGCCGACGGATACTGCGTCGGCAAGCGGCCATCGCGGATGCGTCGCGGACCACGATTTTCGGGGGGGTTCACATGTTGGCAAGAGCTGTCCGATACGCGCTGGCAACCATCGCAGGAGGCGCGTTGACGCTGCCTGCTTTCGCGCAGATGGAAGAGATCGTGGTCACCGCGACCAAGCGCGAGCAGACTTTGCAGGATATCCCGGTAGCGGTGACTGTGACCCAGGCCGAAGTCATCGCCCAGGCCCAGATCCAGGATATTCTCGACCTGCAATCCATCGTACCGTCCCTGCGTGTCACCCAGCTGCAGACCTCCACGCAGACGAACTTTCTGATCAGGGGCTTCGGCAATGGCGCCAACAACCCCGGTATCGAGCCGGCTGTCGGCGTATTCATTGACGGTGTGTATCGGTCGCGCTCGGCCTCTCAGATTGGTGATCTGCTGGACATTTCGCGCGTCGAGGTCCTGCGCGGTCCGCAGAGTACGCTGTTTGGCAAGAACGCCTCAGCCGGGGTCATCAGTGTGGTGACCCAGTTGCCGTCCTACGAGTTCGGCGGGCATGGCGAGGTTTCGCTTGGCAATTACAACGCCCGTATCGTACAGGGTCGGGTGACGGGGCCGATTTCCGACAACGTGGCGTACAGCCTCGCCGGGTCGTGGAACCAGCGCGACGGCTATTTCGAAAACCTGTTCAACGGCCAGGAGACCAACGAGCGCGATCGCTGGAGCCTGCGCGGGCAACTGCTGATCGAGCCCAACGACCGCCACCGCTATCGTGTGATTGCCGATTTCGCAAGGATTGACGAGGACTGCTGTGGCGTCGTCAATCTGGTGGACGGCCCAACAGGCGCGCTGGTGCGGGCCGTGGGCGGCGAGATCTACACCGGTGACCCGTTCGATCGGCGTGCGTTCTTTGATCGTCAGCCGGAGAATCGTGTCGACAACGGCGGTGTGTCGCTGAATGCCGATTGGCAGTTCGACCGCATGTCACTGACCTCCATCACCTCGGCGCGACGTCAGGAAGCCGAGTTTGACTACGACACGGATTTCACCAGCGCAAACCTCGTGCCGACCAATCGCAACGTGCAGGAGATCGATACCTTCACGCAGGAATTGCGGCTGACCTCCAACGGCGAGGGGGCGTTCGACTGGCAGCTTGGCGGTTTCTTCTTCAAGGAGGATGTCGAATACCTGAACGGTATTTTCTACGGCGATGCGTTCCGGGCGTATGCGACAGGCCTGATCGCAGCTGCCACCGGAAGTCCGACCGTCCTCAACGATCTGGAGGCGGCACTGGGCCTGCCTGGCGGAACCTTCTTCGCGCCGGGCCAGGGAGGAGAGGTGGACTTCGAGCAGGACAATACCTCCTACACGCTGTTTGCCCAGGGCGACTGGCGCATGACCGAGCGCGCCACGCTCACGCTTGGTGTGGCGTACCTGCAGGATCGCAAGAAAATCGTCGGACGCGACAACACCACCGATGTGTTCTCGTCGCTGAATTTTGTCGATATCGGCTTTGCGCAGGCCTTCGGGGCGCTGACGGGTCTGCCACCCACACCGGGGAACATCGGCGGAAACCCGGCAGCGGCACAGCAGGCTGATTTCATCAGCGTCACGCCATGCTCGGCCACCAATCCGCCGCCGGCCTGCAACACGCTGTTGGGTCTCTACCCGCTGCAGTTCATCGCGCCGATCATCCCCTTTGATGACGGGCGGTCCAACGACAGCCGCATGAACTACACACTGCGTCTGGCCTTCGAGCTGAATGACAACATCAACGTCTACGGCGGCGTGTCGACCGGCTACAAGTCCACATCGTGGAACCTCTCGCGCGACAGCCGCCCGGTTGGCGGCCCCGATGCCTCACCGCTGGGTGGCTTCGCCAATCCGTTCTACGCACGCTACGGCACCCGCTTCGCGCGCCCGGAAAAATCGACTGTCTACGAAATCGGCATGAAGGCGCAGTGGGAGACGCTTGCGCTGAACGTGGCGATCTTCGATCAGGTGATCAAGGACTTCCAGTCCAATATTTTCGTGGGTACCGGGTTCGTGCTGGACAACGCCGGCAAGCAGTCCACGGAAGGCGTCGAGATCGAACTGATGTATCGGCCCAATCCGCAGTGGGAGCTGGGGTTCTCGGGTACCTTCATGAATCCGGTCTACGACTCGTTCCCAGGCGCTCAGGGTGTGAGTGGCCCGGTGGATCTCAGTGGCGAGCGCCCCTCGGGTATCCATCGCCAGAGTGTGTCCACTGCGGCAACCTACTACTGGCAGGCCGGACAACTCGACGGTTTCCTTCGCGCGGACTACCTCTATGAGAGCAATGTGCGGGTCGTCAGCAACGTGCCCGAACTGCTGGCGCAAAGGCAGGTCAACATGCTCAACGCGAGTGCCGGCGTGACTGTGTCGGGATGGGATGTGCTGCTGTGGGGACGCAATCTCACTGGTAACGACTATCTGATCAGTGCGTTTCCATCCGTCGCCCAGGCCGGCAGCTTCTCCGGTTATCCGAATGCACCGCGCACCTATGGGGTTACCCTGCGTCGGGGGTTCTGATCATCGGCTGGTGACTACTCCGCGGGCTTGCGGAACTTCAGCGTCATGCGATGGGATTCGCCAATGGCCTGCATCTGCTCGCGCAGCTCAGCGTCGTTGCGGCTGGTGGCCAGGTTCGGCGGCAGCCGCCAGACCACCTCATCGGTGCTCGGCTGGTCCAGCGGATTTGCATTGAGATCACTCTGGGCGACCAGTTCGAATCCGGCGGCTTCGAAACGCTCTATGACGAACGCACGCTTCAGATAGCCCGCGCCGCCGTCTGCCCAGTCATCGGGCATCTCCGGGCGTGCTTCATGCTGGACCACGCCTACGATGCCCCCCGGACGCAGCACCGCATGGACATCGCGCAGGGCCTGCTCCAGAAAATCGCCCTCGCTTTCAAAGCGCGCGAGGTTGTGCAGGGCGCGGATCATCACCACCGCATCGGCGGTGCCGATCATATCCTCGGGCAGCGCGCCGATCACGAAGGCCGAGACCTGCGCGTCGCCCTCGCTTCGCCACTCTTGTGCGGTCGCAGTCCAGGTCTCGACCCACGTCTCCTTGGCCTGCAACTGCTCTACGTTCATGAAACCGAACAGGGAGAAAATCTCGATCGGGTAATCGACCCCGATCAGCCGACCGTTTTCCCCAAGGTAGGGCAACAGAATCTTCGAGTACCAGCCCCCGCCCGGAAACACCTCCACGACGCTCATGCCAGGCTGGAGACCAAAAAAGCTCAGTGTCTCCCCCGGACGGCGGTGCAGATAGCGCGCCTGGGTTTCATCGGGTTGTGCCGCAAGCGCTGCAGCAAGCTGGGCCGCCGCATCGTGCACGTCATCATCAAGGCCGATGGCGGGCCCGGTCGCAGCCTGTCGCTCGGTTGCGGGCGAAGGTGCAGGCGCCGCATCGTTGCCCGGGTCGCTGCTACAGCCCGCCAGCGCGACTATTAAGCCTGCGAACAGTACGATGGTTGCATTCCGAACAGGCATTGCCTACACCTCACGCAGTGACGTCGTAATCTCGACCTGGCGTGTCAGATTACCACTTCCTCAGGTTCATGACCCGTCTCCAGCCAGCCGATCAGATCGGTCCACTGGGCTATGTCCTGGTCCTGGGTGCCACCGCGAAGTTCGTGGATGCCCAGGCCTTGGTCGAAGGCGCGAACGTAGTTTTGCGTATCGCGAAGCACGCCGACGACGGGAATATCCAGCGTGGCCAGGAAGCGCATCAGGGAGCGGAAGATCAAGGTATTGGGCTTTACACGATTGGCAACGATACCGATTCGCCGGTGGCTGCGCGAAATTTTTGCCACCAGCAACAGATCGGCAATGCAGTGCGTCACGGCATGAATGTCGATATCGGACGGCAGGACGGGGATCACGATACGGTGGGCATCGCGGGTGATGTCCCGCAACTCCTCACGCGGCAGACCGGCCGGGGTGTCGACGATCAGCCTGTGCGTGCCGGGAGGCGGGCGCAAGGCAAACGTGCGGGTCACGTTACCTGGCAGATCGAAGCCCTTGAGCGGGTGAATCAGCGGCACCTGGCCATTGCGCTTGCCCAGCCAGCGCGTACTTGATCCCTGCGGGTCCATGTCCAGCAGCGCGGGCTGCAATCCCTGGAGGGCGTACCACGCCGCCAGATTGGTCGTCAGCGTGGTCTTTCCCGAACCGCCCTTGGGATTCAGGATCAGTACCTTTCGCAAGTCCGTGTGGTTGGGGTACATCCGCGTCAAGGATACAGAATTATTGCGCTGCAGTGCGTGCCACGGTGGATCAATCGGTGTCCCGCCGGCCGGGACTCGAGCTTGCGGCGGAATTCATCGAGGTGTGCGCTTTCCATGGACGTATTATCCGGGATTTGCTGGATTCGTGGGCGATGCCATGCCTACCATAGCCACAGCGGCAGGCTGTCATGGCACTGCCCGTTGCCAGGCAGCCTCTTGTGCCGATGATTGCGGCCGGTGGAGGTGTTTGTCATGGCTACGCTCAACGTCAATCCCGAGAACATCTCCCGTCTGATCCTTCTGGCCAGCGAGTTCCACGCACAGGATACGGTGATCGTCCCGGAGGAACCTGTGAATCCATCCGATGAGGGGCCGCGACAGATGCTCTCGCATCGGGCTGGCGACCTGTCCCTGGCCGAGTTCCGATCCATCATCGAGGATCTCGAGCCCGATCAGCAGGCCGAGGTCGTGGCGGTGATGTGGCTCGGCCGCGGCGACTTCGAGGAGGAGGAATGGGCGGACGGAGTGCAGCAGGCCGAGGAGCAGTGGACGCCCTGGACTGCTGATTACCTGATCGCCCACCCGCTGCTGCCCTACTATCTGACCGAGGGTCTCGACAGCCTGGGCTACAGCGACAGCTGAGGCGAATCCGCCGCCGTTGCGAACGAAAATAAAAAGCCCCTGGCGCGTCTGCGCGACCCGGCCGCCGATGCGGTATGGTGCGCACTTCCTCACATCCGGGGCGGGTATTGGACCTGATACGCAGCCGGGGCGGGCGGCGGGCGCTGTTCGCGCTGCTTTATCTGGCCGAAGGTGCACCGATCGGCTTCATCTGGTGGGCCGTGCCGACACGCCTGCGCGAGGCCGGCGTGCCGGTCGGCACCATTGCGTTGCTGACATCCGTGATCATCCTGCCCTGGGCGTTCAAGTTCGTGTGGGCACCGCTGGTCGACGTGCTGCGCGGACCGCGATGGGGACGGCGCGGCTGGATCGTCAGCGCCCAGCTGGTGATGGGTCTGACCCTGCTGCCACTGGCTTTCACCGACTGGCAGAACTCCCTGACCCTGCTGTTCGGGCTGCTGATCGTGCATGCCTTCGCCGCCGCCACCCAGGATGTCGCCATCGACGCCTGGGCGATCAGCGTGACCCCTGCCGAAGAACGCGGCATGCTCAATGGAGCGATGCAGTCGGGCATGCTCGTGGGGCGCTGGCTGTTCGGCGCGGGGTTCCTGATCGTTGCGCACCGCGTCGATGACGCGCTCGTAGTCTTCGCCATGGTGGCCGTCATCTGGGTAACGACGCTGAGCGTGTTGCTGGCCAGTGAGGTGGACGAATATCGAATTGACCCCCACGGGGAGCAGGCCAGACTGCGCGAGCGCCTTCGCGCGTTCGTCGCAACGCTCGTGGGAGTGTTGCGCACGCCCGTGACCTACCTGGGCATCGCGGTGGCGCTGATTGCCTTCGCCGGCTTCAAGGCGGTGGGCGATATCGCGGGGCCGTTTCTGGTCGACCGCGGTCTCAGCCCGAGTCAGGTGGGCCATTTCTTCTCTGGTGCGCTCATCATGATGATCCTGGGTGCACTGGCAGGTGGCTGGATCGCCGACCGGATCGGACATGCGCGTGCGATGAGCCTGTTCGTGGTGCTGGCCGCTGCGGTCATATTCGCGACCAGCACGGTCGCCTGGCTGACCTCGGGCGCCCATGTGGGCGTGGTCAGCGGCATGTTGAGCGTATACCTGTGTGCCGGATTGCTGACAGCGTCAGCCTACGCATTGTTCATGCAGATCACCGATCCCAGGCTGGGTGCAACCCAGTTTTCCGCGTACATGGGAGCGATCAACGGCTGCGAAGCCTGGGCGGGATTCACCGCCGGACAGCTCGCCGAGCGTTTCGATTACCCACCGGCGTTCATTGCCGTCGCGCTGGCCTCGCTGCTTGCGTTGCCGCTGATCGCGCTTTTGTCGCGCGCACGCAGGCGGACTTGAGTGGACGTCCTTGCCCGAAAGGCCTTAGCATGAGGCGATGGCGGCTGACCTCATCTCGAACGTCGCGGCGTCGGCAGGCATCAGCCCATGAAGCGCACCATCGCAGACCCTGGCCAACCACAACCGCCGCCAAGCGACGCCGAAACCCATAGGCTCCGGGATCTGCAGTCCTACGAGCTGCTGGATACGCCGCCTGAGAAGAGCTTCGATGAACTGGCGCAGCTGGCCGCCCGTGTCTGCGGCACGCCCAGCGCCGTCATTACCCTGATCGACGAGCACCGACAGTGGTTCAAGGCCCGTCACGCATTTTCGCCGCGGGAAACTGAACGGGCGGTGGCGTTGTGTAATCACGCGATCGAGCAGACCGAGCCGTTGCTCATCATCGATGCCACCAAGGATCCACGTTTTGCCGACAACCCGCTGGTCACTGCGCAAGACGGCATTCGTTTTTACGCGGGTATTGCGTTACGCACCGAGCAAGGTGCCGCTATCGGCGCCCTGGCGGTGATCGATCGCGTGCCGCGGACGATCACCGACGAGCAGCTGGAAATGTTGCGGCTGCTCGGCGGACAGGCCATGGCCTTGATGGATCTTCACCGCGAACGTACCCGGCGCGAACAGCAGGAGCATGCGCTGCAGGCTGCACACGAGACGCTGAATTTCCACATCAGCAACTCGCCATTGGGCGTAATCGAATGGGATATGAATTTTCGCGTCATTCGCTGGTCCCCCAGGGCACAGGAGATGTTCGGCTGGCGAGAGGCCGAGGTGCTCGGTCGTCACCCGGGTGACTGGAGGTTTGTCCACGCCGACGATGGAAAGGTCGTCGCTGCGAAAATGAATGACCTTCTCCA
This sequence comes from Gammaproteobacteria bacterium, assembly GCA_041745895.1. GTDB lineage: Bacteria > Pseudomonadota > Gammaproteobacteria > Steroidobacterales > PWYM01 > PWYM01. The sequence goes on along the minus strand of JBGTIC010000529.1, from coordinate 3,013 downwards.
GGGCCTGCTACCGCGCAATGTCAGCGTCAACGGCAATCTGACCCGCGACGGTGAGGTGCTGCACTGTGAATGGTACAACTCGGTGCGGCACGATGAAGCGGGAGGTCTGAATTCCATCTTCTCGCTGGTCCATGACATCACTGAACGCTCGCAGCTCGATACGCGGCTGGCCGAGCGCGAGCACCAGCTTCAACGGGCGCAGAAACTCGAGGCAGTGGGTCAGCTCACCGGCGGCATAGCCCATGATTTCGGCAACCTGCTGACTGTCATCCTGTGCAACGCCGAACTGCTGCACGATGAGCTCGGCGACAACGACAGGCTAAGGCGCCTGGCGGGCATGATCACGACGGCGGGCAGGCGCGGGTCCGAACTCACCCACAGGCTGCTGGCTTTCGCCCGGAGACAGGTGCTCGAACCTCGCACGGTGAACCTCGGTAGTCACATGGCGTCGATGCTCGGCATGCTGCGCCGTACGCTCAGCGAGGATATCACCATCGAGCTCAGAGGCGGGGCAGGGCAGTGGTCGGCGCTGGTGGATCCGGGCCAGTTCGAAAACGCGTTGCTCAACCTGTGCCTGAATGCGCGCGATGCAATGGCCGAGGGCGGGGTTCTGACCATCTCCAGCGGCAACGTTGTGGTCACCTCCGCACATGCGGCCGCGCAGGAAGGTCTTACCCCGGGAGAGTACGTGGTGGTCTGCGTGAACGATACGGGTGCTGGCATCGAAGAGGAGGTCTTGCCCCATGTTTTCGAGCCGTTCTATACCACCAAGGCGCAGGGCAAGGGGACCGGGCTGGGCCTGAGCATGGTACATGGATTCGTCAGTCAGTCTGGCGGACATGTCAGTGTACGCTCGCAACCCGGCCACGGCACGACGGTCGAGATGTATCTGCCCAAGGCGGTTGCCCAGGCCGGTGCAGTGATCGACTCACTGTCAGAACCGCTGCCACGCGGCGCCGAGACGGTTCTGCTGGTGGAGGATGACGAACTTGTCCGCAAGTTTGCGATGAGCCAGCTTGTCTCGCTGGGATATCGTGTATTCCAGGCAGGCGACGGGCCTGAAGCGCTGCAGTTGCTTGCCCGCCATCGGGACGTCGACCTGCTGTTCACTGACGTGGTGATGCCCGGGGGTCTGAATGGTCGCCAGCTGGCCGAGAAGGCGCTTGCGAGGCGTCCCGATCTGAAAGTGTTATACACGTCCGGGTACAGCGCAGACCTGTTGGTGCATGATGGAGCAGTGGCGCCGGGGTTGACACTGCTGGCCAAGCCTTACGGGCGGCAGGATCTGGCACGCAAGGTCAGAATGACGCTGGATGCAGGGTAGGCGGTTTACCGGCTCGCGGAACACAGGACACTATGCCAAGGCTGCTGATCATCGATGACGACCCCGGAGTTGCCCAGATCATTGGCGTAATTGCCGAGGGCCTGGGCTTCCAGGTGGATGTCACCGACGAGCATACGGCGTTTTTCAAGCGTCTGTCAGAGCACGATCCCAGCCATATCGCCATCGATCTGATGATGCCGGAGCTCGACGGCGTCGAGATCCTGCGCATGCTCGGCGACATGAAATGTCGCGCCGAGATCATCATCACCAGCGGCATGGGCAAACGCGTGCTCGATGCCGCGCTAAGGGCGGGCAGAGAGCGGGGACTCAAGGTGCGTGGCATCCTGCCCAAGCCCTTCCTGCCGGTGAACCTGCGTGAGCTCCTGCAGGCCGATAGCGCTCTGGATGGCGACGCATCTGGTCGCTACCGGCGGCCGATGCCGCAGATCGATCGCCCGATGCTGATCGCGGCGCTCGCCGATCAGCAATTGCGCATGGTGTACCAGCCCAAAGTCACGCCTCAGATGCGTGTGTGCGGGTTTGAGGCGCTGATGCGCTGGCAGCATCCCGAGCATGGCGAGCTGCCGCCAATGTACTTCATCACCGCGGCCGAGCGCCTCGGGGTCATTGAGGACATGACGCTCTATGCGTTGCGCGCGTCCCTGGACTGGCTGAGCCGTCAGCAATGTGATGATTCGATCTCGATGTCCGTCAATCTCTCCGTCAAGGATATCGAAAGTGTCGGACTGGCCGACGCGATCGCCGAGACCTGCCGTCAGGTCGATCTCTCGCCACAGCGCGTGACCCTGGAGCTCACCGAGACGGCCGCGATGACCAACCCGGCGGATGCGCTGGATGTGCTGGCCCGCTTGCGAATGAAGGGCTTCAGCCTTTCGATCGATGACTTCGGCACCGGCTATTCATCAATGAGCCAGCTGGCCCGCATGCCGTTCTCCGAGATCAAGGTCGATCGCGGGTTCGTAGGCAGCGCTCTGGATTCCAAGGAGTCGCTGACGATCGTGCGTGCGATTGTCGAACTGGCACACAATCTCGAACTCCAGGCGGTGGCCGAGGGGGTGGAAAATGAGGCGACCTGCACCCTGCTGCGCGAGCTGGGCTGCGATGTGATCCAAGGCTACTACATCTCCCGCCCGCTGGAAGCCGACGCGGCCAGCGCCTGGCTGCGTAATCCTGTGCTGCCCAGCCTCCCCGGGGCAGGCATGGTCTGACGTGTGTCACGGTTTTCACCGTCCTAGGGTTGATCCCCCCGGTGCCGCGGGTAAATCCCCCTTACCGCGTTGTCTCGAGGCCGGTAGTGTTGGATTCCCAGCGTCCCGCCGGCGCCCGCTGATCTTTGGGTTCGGCCGCGCAGTCTATCAGGTTTGATTTGATGCCCAGGTTGCTAGTGCTCAATGAGGATCCCAGCGCGCAGCAGGCGATCTCCGCGGTCGCCCGGCGCGCGGGCTTCGAAGTCAGCGTCACCACCGACCCCATGTTCTTTCTCGACGGCCTGGTCAGCTGGCAGCCCAGCCATGTGGCCGTCTGCATGGAACATACAGCGCTTGACGGCGTCGAGCTGCTGCGCGAGCTGGCGACACGCGCCTGTCGGGCGGACGTGATTCTGACCAGCGCGGGCTGCCATCGCGTGCTGCAGACCGCTGTGCATCTGGGCCACGAGCGCGGCCTGCG
>JBGTIC010000528.1:0-8842 GCA_041745895.1 Gammaproteobacteria bacterium | reverse complement strand
GGCGCCGAAGCTCTTGTCGAGCACGACGTTGCGGCCCTTGGGGCCAAGCGTCACGCGGACGGCATTGGCCAGAACGTTGACGCCGCGGAACATGGCCTGGCGGGCGTCATCGCTGAAACGTACTTCTTTGGCAGACATTGCTGTGTGTCCTCTCTATTGCTTTGGTGGCGGAAAACGCGAAACTGGCGTGCTTACTCGAGCACCGCCATGACATCGTCTTCCTTCATGACCAGGTAGTCTTCGCCGTCGAGCTTGACCTCGGTACCGGAGTACTTGCCGAACAACACCTTGTCGCCCTTTTTCAGGGTCAGGGCGCGCAGTTCGCCACTGTCCAGAACCTTGCCCTGGCCCACGGCGATGACCTCACCCTTGATCGGCTTCTCGGCAGCCGTATCCGGGATCACGATCCCGCCGGGTGACGTACGTTCCTCTTCCATGCGCTTGATCAGAACACGATCATGCAGCGGACGAATTTTCATCGATTGAACTCCCTAAAAGTCCCCAGTGATTGACACGCCGCCGCCTCCTTTGAGGCAGCGGCCTCGGGGCGCGCTGTTAGCACTCACCCGAATCGAGTGCTAATTATGGGGATGCCGGAGAGGAATTCAAGGGCCATCGGCCGAAGATTTTGGCGGCTTTGCGGCCGCGGCGGTATTCTTGCAGGCGCAATGACCACCGATGCCATACTGGTGCTCACCACCTGCGCCGACGAGGCGCAGGCGGAGTCGCTGGCCACCGCCCTTGTGGATCAGCGGCTTGCGGCCTGCGTATCGCGCCTGCCGGGCCTGCGCTCCTGGTATCGCTGGGAGGGCCGGATGGCCCGGGAAGACGAGGTGCTGCTGCTGATCAAGTCGCGTGAGCGGCATTATACAGCGCTCGAGGCCACGATCCTCGAGCTGCATGCCTACGAGGTGCCCGAAATCCTGGCCTTCTCCGTGGCCGCGGGCCTGCCGGCTTATCTCGCCTGGCTCACCGATCAGCTCGAGGCGCCGGCCGCACAGCCTGGCACCTTCACCTGAACGCGTGAATTTGCGCGAGCGCCTCCATTAACAGGCGCGCTGATGGCCTCAGCGCCGAGCCACACTGCGGGAGGCCGGCTGCGCTTGGGAGATCCAGCCGCGACCGTCCTGCAGCCACGCAACCAGCACGGACCCATCACTTCGGGCGGCGAGCAACGGATGGCTGGCAGCGCCGTCGCCAGCGGGACCGGGCACGGCGACCGGCGCACTCCAGCTATCCCCGTGATCATGCGACACGCTGACGTAGATCTTGCGTGGGCCCTCCGCGCGCGCGTGCCACGCCACGTAGGCCGAGCCGCCGCCCACCGTGACACTCGGCGCATCCGACAGCGAGGCATCGGGATGCAGGGCGTGGGGGGCGGTGAAACTGCGGCCGCCGTCGCGGGAGGTCGTCACGTAGACACCCGGCGGTGACTCGGCACCCGAATACCACGCGGTGTAGACCTGCTGTCCGTCAACCGCGATGGCCGTAGGCTTCATCGGACAGCCATCGAGTCGCCAGCGCGTCTCGTTGAGCCGCACCGGGGTGGCGTAGGAATCACCGCCATCGCGCGAGGCTGCCAGCACGTTGTCGCGGAAGCTCTCTGAGGTGACCTGCCGCAGCCCCAGGAATACCGTATCCCCCTCGTCGGAGAATGCGGTGGTGAGCTGGCAGCACGGACACACGTCTGTCTCGATGATCGGTGCGTCAGGGCCAAACGAGCGGCCGTCGTCGCGCGACACTGCACCCCACACCGCGGCCGGTGCCATGGCCGCTGCCGAGGCGCCCTCGGGGTCCACACCCGCACCCAGACCGCGGGTGTCGATCCAGAACGCATGCACGGCGCCATCGGGCGCAACCCCCAGCGTGCCGAATACGTGGACCGCCGAAAATCCGCCGTGGATCTGGCCGCTGTGATCCGTGCCTGCCGGCGTGTTGAGGGTCAGCGGTACGTCCCAGACGCTGCCGTTGGCAGAGCGCACGTAGCGGGCGACGACCTCCGGCGCACGACCCTCGCGCGTGAAATTCGCCGGATAGAGCACATGCACCGAACCCGACGGAGCCACCTGCACGCGCGGCCGGCTGATCGAAAAGCCCCAGACTTCGCCGTCGGTGCGATTCACCTGAACCGGTGAGGCGAAGCGAAGATCATCGTCGCCACGGGCGTAGTACAGGTTGTCGCGCGCATGGTGACGATCGCTGTGTCCGGCATGCCCGGCCGCTGAGGGAGGCGGCGCCAGCGGCCCCTTGTCCACCCACACCACGTGCGCGCGACCCTGGGCGTCCAGCGCAAGCTCCAGCGCATCGATGCGTCGGTCTTCGCCGCTGATCGGCTGCGCGGCCGAGAACTGAAGGTCGGTCGCCCAGGCAACCGGGACAGATCCGATGACGGCGGCCACGGCGGCCACTCTGAATAGCTGTTTCATGTCTTCCCCTGACGGATCAGATGATCCGTGGCTGCATTACAGTACTTCGCGCACAGCGGCGAGAAATTCCTCTTTCGATACCTTGCCCTGGATCATGCGCGCGATGTTGCCATCGCGATCGATGATGTAGGTGGTCGGCATGATCTCGTTCCATGATGCATCGACCACCGAGGCGATCATGTCCATCTCCGGATCTGTGCGCAGGTAGCTGGTGAAGCCGGGAAACCAGCGATCGATGAACGACTCGATCTGCGCCTGGCCGAAATAAGGATCATCCATCGACAGCGCTATGAACGTGAACGGCTCATCGGCCAGCGTCTCGGCCACCGCCATCAGGTCGGGGATCTCGCGCAGACACGGCGCACACCAGGTAGCCCAGTAATTGACCATCAGGACCTGGCCACGATGCGCCTGAAGCAGCGCATCGAACTCTGCCGCGCTGACCGGAGTGACTGGCGAGGACTGCTCGGCGCGAAGCGCTGCAGAGGACATACCCAAAGCCAGCGCAAGTGTGCCTGCCAGCAGGACAATTCTGATTTTCATGACAAAACTCCTTGAAGAATTCAGTTCTGCGCCACATGGGTGCCGCGCTCAGCCGGCTTCGCGCGCACTATCCACGCGCGTCCGTCCTGTATCCAGGTCACCAGCGCCGCGCCGTTGCGATCGGCTGCGACGATCGGGTGATTTGCATTGCCGCCCTCGGGGGCCGGCACCTGCTGCAGCGGCCCCCAGTTTCGGCCACGGTCTGAAGACGCGCGCATGTAGATCCTGCGGGCGCCCTCCACCCGCGCATGCCAGGCCACGTAGACCATGCCACCGCCGACCGCGATCGAGGGAGCATCGGCGAGGCTTGCCTCGGGATGCATCGCCAGCGGTGCCGTGTGAGTGCGGCCGCCATCATGCGATACGGTCACGAACACACCGGGGGGTGATTCGGCAGCCGAGTACCAGGCGCCATACAAATCCTGGTCACTCGCCGCGATCGCCGTGGCCTTGAGCGGACAGGCCTGGATGTTCCAGCGCGTATCGTTGAGCGCGACAGGTGCCGAGAAACTCTCGCCACGATCGCGCGACACCACCAGGATGTTATCGCGGTTGCTCTGCGCATCCACGTCGCGCAGTGCCAGATAAAGCGACTTGCCGTCATCACCGAACGCCGTGGTCAGCTGGCAGCACGGGCACACGTCACTGGGGATGACCGGGAAATCTTCGCCGAAGGTCTTGCCCTCGTCGCGGGACACCGCACCCCAGATTGCCGCGGGCAGCAGCGGCGAGAGCAGTGTGCCATCGGAGGCCACGCTGGATTCGATACCGCGCGAGTCGATCCAGTAGGCGTAGACCGAGCCGTCCGGCGCCGCAGCGAGCGCACCGAACACGTGCGCCGCGGATATGCCACCGTGCAGCATCTCGCCGAAATCGTAATTTCCGGCGGTGTTGAGTGTTCGCGCAGCCTCCCATGTCCTGCCATCCATCGAGCGGCTGTAGCGGGCCACCGCCTCATCGGCACCGTTACGGGTTGCGTTGGCCGGGTACATCACGTGGCGCACGCCACTGTCGGTGATCTGCAGTCTCGGCCTGCTGACCGAAAACCCCCAGACTTCGCCGTCTTCCTGTGTCACCCGCACGGGCTCGCCAAAAACAAGATCGGGCTGCCCGGTCATGTAGTAGAGATCGTCGCGAGCGTGGTGGCGGTCGTGCCCGGCCCCCGGCGCAGGGGCGCCTGCCGGGCCCTTGTCGACCCAGATCAGATGCGGCCGGCCCGCGGCATCCATTGTCAGCTCGACGGCATCGACCCTGCGCTCAGGCTGCGTCAGCGCGACCGGCGACGAGAAACTCAAGGCCTCGTCGCCGGCGGCATGACCCCAGGCCAGCATCAGCATCAGCATCAGCGGAACGGTGATCTTCGTGTATTGCATCGTTGCTCTCCGTGACCGTGCAGGCGCCAGAGCCGGCGGGTCGGTGGGGGAATGCGCGTGCATCCAGGCGATTATTGGCGCGTCCATGCGACGTGAGATTCGGCGTCGGCGGCGCTGCCATGCGGCAGACACGTGCGCCCGACGGTGCACGGGCAAGGGGGCCCGCGCTGGAGGCTGGGGCGCTACAAGCGCCAGCGCTGGGTCAGGAGCAGACGCTGGCAGCCGGCAAGCTTCGGTTCCGGCGACCAGGCGAGCACGCGCGGAGGCGCGGCAAGCGCCACGCGCCCTTGCCTTGCAAACTCGACGAGCGCCGTCTGGTCCCCGAACTCTGCAGCCGATGCGCCGGTCTCGTTACGCTGCGCCGCAAGGCACGACGAAGCCTCAGATGTGTCGCAGCTGCCCACCAGGTCGACCCGGTAACAATGGGGTGTCGGCGTCGTCGGGACGATGTCGGCGGAGATCACCGATGCAGCCGGCCCCGCGGCAGGATGCGTCGGGCAGTCTGCGTCATCGACGGTGGCGTCGGCCTGACCGGCAGCCATCGCGACGCAGCAATGCGCCAGCGCCGGCTGCGCGAGCAGACATCCTGTGGCGAACAGCACGACCAACCAGTTCAGGTTCGTCAATCGCTGCATCTCGTCTCCCTGGCGTAGCCCGCAATTCAAACGCGGCGAGCGACCTTGCGATGATCACTTTACCTCACCGGGAGGATACGGCAAAGTCTGCTGGCGCACCGAGCGCCCACGGGAACCGAGCTTGCCGCGAGCCAGTCTGAGACCTGATCGGATGAAAATCCCGAGCCGGCAGCCTATCATCGCGCCGCGGCGCGACGCTCAGGCCGGCAGAACAGACCTGACGGTTCTGAAGAACCTTGAAGCAGGCCCCGCGGGCGTGACCGCCGCCCAGACCCGGACGCAAGAGGGATACGCAAGATGAATTCAAGAGTGATCTGGCTGCTCCTGGCCACGCTGCTCTGGCCGGGCCTGCCACCCCTGGCGCAGGACGTTTTGCCGCCCGCACAGGTTTTTCTCTACGAGACCTCGGCCGAACAGGGACGCGTCCTGATCGACTGGGAAGTGCGCCCCGCCCATTACCTCTACCGCGAGCGCTTCGGTTTCAGCACCACCACCCCCGGGATCGAACTCGGTGAGCCGCGCTATCCGACCGGGATCATGCACGAAGACGAGTTTTTTGGGCGCCAGGAGATCTACCGCGGCAACTTCCGCATCGAAATCCCCTATCGCGGCGATGCTTCGGACATGACCCTGAACATGCGGCTGCAGGGGTGCGCGGACATCGGGCTATGCTATCCACCGCTGAACTGGCCGGCGAACATCGAGCTTGTAGCCACCGGCGGACCGCTCGCGACCGCGGCGGCCGGCGCGGGACCCGGCGCAGATCTCGCGGGCCTGATTGGCGGCAACGGCAGCGGCGACTTCCTGCCACCGGAGCAGGCGTTCCGCTCTTTCGCTGAGTTCACGGGCAACAACGAACTCACGGTCCGCTGGGAGATCGCTGAAGGCTATTACCTGTATCGCGACCAGTTCAGCGTCACCGTATCGGACGGACCGGTGCAACTCGGCTCGCCCGTGCTGCCGCGCGGCACACCGCATGAAGATGAGTATTTCGGCCGCACCGAAGTGTTCTTCGACGGCGTTGACATGGTCATCGCGTTTTCGCGCGGCGCCGCTTCGAGTGCCCCGGTTACACTCACGCTGGGATTTCAGGGCTGCGCCGACGGCGGCATCTGCTATCCGCCGCTGGAACGCGAGCTCACGGTCATGCTGCCCGCAGCATCGACGGATACCGGCGGCGCCGCGGCCGCGACGCCGGCGGCACCGGTGTCGGAGCAGGACCGGCTCGCGGGGCTGATCACCGATGCCTCTCTGCCGCTGGTGCTGGCGACCTTCTTCGGCTTCGGCCTGCTGCTGGCGTTTACGCCCTGTGTCCTGCCGATGGTGCCGATCCTCTCGGGCATCATTGCCGGCCAGGGCAAGAACGTGACCACGCTTCGCGCGTTCAATCTTTCTCTGGCCTACGTGCTCGGCATGGCTGTGACCTATACGGCAGCCGGCGCAGTAGCCGCGATGGCCGGCGCGCAGGTGCAGGCATTTTTCCAGCAGACCTGGATCCTCGTGCTCTTCGCCGGTCTGTTCGTGGTATTGGCCATGTCGATGTTCGGGTTCTTCACCCTGCAGATGCCGGCCGCCATTCAGAGCCGCCTTGCGGATGTCAGCGGACGACAGAAAACGGGGACGTTCGTCGGCACGGCGATCATGGGCGCGCTCAGCGCGCTGATCGTATCGGCTTGTGTCGCCCCCCCGCTGGTGGCCACGCTGGCGGTGATCGGGCAGTCGGGCGATGTCGTGCGCGGCAGTGCATCATTGTTCGTGATGAGCCTGGGGATGGGTGCGCCGCTACTGCTGGTCGGCGCCTCGGCGGGCAAGCTCCTGCCCCGCGCCGGCGCCTGGATGAACGCGATCAAGACCTTCTTCGGCGTGCTGCTGCTGGGCGTCGCCGTATGGATGCTCGAGCGTATCCTGCCCGGCGCGGTGGTGCTGGCGTTGTGGGCGGGCCTTGCGTTCATCATCGCGGTGTTCCTCGGGGCGCTGGAGCCGCTGGGGGAAGGCGCCGGTCCGGGTAGACGCCTGGGCAAGAGTGCCGGCGCCATGGCCGGGGCCTACGGACTGATTCTGCTCGCCGGTGCTGCGACCGGGGGCATCGACCCGTTGCAGCCCCTGGCAAACTTCGCGGGCGGTGGCGGCGCGGCGCAGGTGAACCAGCGACTGGAGTTTCGCAGCATCAAGACTGTCGACGACCTGCAGCGGGAACTGCAACTCGCATCGGCGAGCGACCAGCCGGTGATGCTCGACTTCACCGCCGACTGGTGCGTGTCGTGCAAGGAGATGGAGCGCAACACCTTCCCGAATCCGGACGTGCAGGCGGCGCTGTCCGGCGCCGTGCTGCTGAAGGCCGATGTCACCGCCAACGATGACGCAGACCAGGCCTTGCTGCGTCATTTCGGCATTTTCGGCCCGCCGACCATCGCGTTCTTCGACCGCAGCGGCGAGGAGATGGCGGGCTATCGGCTGGTGGGTTTCGTCGGCGCCGCACCGTTCGCGGCACACGCGCGCGCGGCCCTGACCAATTAGGGCGATCCGCGCATGCGACGCTGGGGAGCGCCTGGCATGAAGCAGGGCGCGGGCTTGACGATCCTGCTCGCCGCATGTGCGGTCGCGGGATTTCTTGCCTATCAGATGCATTCAACACCGGCCTCTTCGCGCACGCCTGGCCGGTTGCCGGATTTCGTGCTCACCGACACGAACGGCCAGGCCGGCGCGATCAGCGACTACCTGGGCAAGCCGATGGTGCTGAACTTCTGGGCCACGTGGTGCCCGCCTTGCCTGCGCGAGATCCCGCTCCTGGTGGACCTCGACGAGCGCCATGGCGCGCATATCCAGGTGCTGGGCGTGGCGATCGATCGGATGGAGCCGGTGCTGGAGTTCATGGAACGCCTCGCGGTGGCCTACCCGGTCCTCGTGGGTGAGCAGGATGCGATGCAGGCCGCAGGCAGCTTCGGGGACGCCTTCGTGGGCCTGCCGTTCACCGTCTTCGCCGATGCGCAGGGCGAGATACTCGGCATTCACGCAGGCGAGATTCATGCGCCCGACATGCCACCGATCGAATCCACCTTGCTTGCCCTGGCCGCCGGGGAGATCACCCACGCCCAGGCGCGGCGCGCGCTCACGGACCTCGATCAGGCCACGCGATAAATCCGTGCGCGGAGCAAAGTTCGGCAACCATTGCCGAACTGGTGGCGAAAACATGTAAAATGTCGGCCAACGTGTCGGCAATAAAGCTCTAAGATCGACTTTCATGGCGCACTTCCTGCTGCTCAACGGCCCCAACCTGAACCTGCTCGGGACACGTGAGCCGGAAGTCTACGGTCACCAGACACTCGCCGAAATCGAGGCCAACCTGCGCTGGGTCGCCGGCGAACATGGCCACACCCTCTCGGCATTCCAGAGCAATGCCGAACACCTGCTGATCGACCGCGTCCATGCCGCCGCCACGGAAAATGTCGATGCAATCATCTTCAATCCTGCAGCGCTGACACACAGCAGCATCGGGCTGCGCGACGCGCTGCTCGGCGTGGCCATCCCGTTCGTGGAAGTGCACCTGAGCAACGTGCATGCGCGTGAGCATTTCCGTCACCACTCCTACTTTTCCGACATCGCTGCCGGCAGCATCGTCGGCTTTGGCGCGCTTGGCTATGAACTCGCGCTGCGAGCCGTCGAGACGCTGGTCTGAGGACAGGCTTCCCATGGATATTCGCAAGGTCAAGAAACTGATCGAACTGCTCGAGGAATCGGGCATCTCGGAAATCGAGATTACCGAGGGCGAGGAGTCGGTGCGTATCTCCCGTCACCCCCAGGGCGGCTACGCCCCGCCGGCCTACTATCCGCAGCAGTTCATGGCACCGCCGCCGGCCGGCGCCCC
>JBGTIC010000527.1:0-5899 GCA_041745895.1 Gammaproteobacteria bacterium | reverse complement strand
GGCGCGCGATTGTCGCGACCAGGCCGCCGCGTCGCCCGAGGTACGCGAGCGCGGCGCGTCGGCGGACGCCATGGCCGTAAAACTCCTCGCCATACGGCTTCGCGACGAGTTCCAGCGCAAGGTGCCCGCTCAGGACGCGGGCCGATCGACGGTGTCCAGTCGCGACCGGCAGACTGCGTCAACCCAGCTCGAGGACAGGGATTCGGAATCTGGTCAGGCCGTCAACTGGCGCAGCCTGATCGCTGCTGCCGGGCTGCGGGGAGCCGCCCTGCAGCTTGCGAATCATTGCGCCTTGCTGCGCGCTAACGGGGAAAAATGGACCCTTGCGCTGGATGCCAGTGGCGCGCACATGAATACCGGCAACATCCGGGCCAAGCTTGAAGAGGCGCTCACGCGACACCTCGGCCGACCTGTGGCACTGCGTATCAGCAGCGAGTCCCCGCCCGCGCCGACGCCGGCGCACCTCGAAGCGCGTGAGCGCGATGAACGCCTGCAGGCCGCCCGTGACGCCATTCGTGCAGACCCTAACGTCCAGGCCCTGCAGGAAACCTTTGGCGCGACGCTGGACTTGAGTTCGGTCGAGCCGTTGCAGCGCAAGGAATAGTTATTTTTCAGATGTATACGGAGTTTATGTGATGAAAGGTGGAATTGGTGGGCTGATGAAGCAGGCCCAGGAAATGCAGGCCAACATGGAGCGCGCCCAGCAGGAACTCGCCGAGACGATGGTGGTGGGTGAGTCCGGCGGTGGCATGGTCAAGGTACACATGAGCTGCAAACATGAGGTGCGCAACGTCGAGATCGATCAGAGCCTGATGGGCGATGACCGCGACATGCTCGAGGATCTGATCGCAGCCGCCTGTAACGATGCCGCGGGCAGGGTGGCCCGCGCGACGCAGGAGAAATTCGCCGGGATGACGGCCGGCCTGAACCTGCCCGGTGGCATGAAGTTGCCTTTCTAGATTAGGTTTATATAGTGATATAGATCAGAGATTTGTGTTGAGTTTCTCACCTCTATTGAAAGAACTGGTCGACGCGCTGCGCGTGCTCCCCGGGGTCGGGCGCAAGTCCGCCCAGCGCATGGCCTTTCACCTTCTCGAACGCGATCGTGGTGGTGCGCGGCGCCTTGCCGAAGGACTGCAGACGGCCGTCGAGCGCATTGCGCACTGTTCGCGCTGCCGCATGCTCACCGAGGAGCCGCTTTGCGGTATCTGCCGCTCGCCGTCGCGGGACAGTGGGCTGGTGTGTGTGGTGGAGACGCCCGCCGACGTGCTGGCCATCGAGGAGTCGGGGGCGTATCAGGGACAGTACTTCGTCCTGATGGGTCATCTCTCACCGCTGGATGGTATCGGGCCCGACCAGCTGGGCCTGGATCAGCTCGCACGCCGGCTCGCCACGGAGCAGATCGACGAACTGATACTGGCCACCGGTACGACCGTGGAGGGCGATGCCACCGCGCAGCTGGTCGCTGAGCTGGCTGCCCGACAAGGGGTGGCCGCGTCGCGCATTGCCCACGGCGTGCCGATTGGCGGCGATCTCGAATACGTGGATGCCGGGACGCTGTCGCGTGCGCTCACGGGCCGCTTGCGGCTGCGTCGTGACGTGGCCGATGCCGAAGAGATCTGAGCCTGCCGCGCTGGCAGAGGAGACTGCATGAACACCCCTGATGCCGATGTCCAGTGCCTGTTCTGTCGCATCGTCGCCGGCGAGATTCCGGCCGAGCGGCTCTATGAGGATGACGCGATCATCGCGTTTCGCGACGTCAATCCGCAGGCACCATTCCACTGCCTGGTCATCCCGCGTCGACACATCGCCACGCTCAACGACGTCACCTCGACCCAGGCCGAGCTGCTAGGCCGGCTGCTGGTGGTCGCTGCGCGCATTGCATCAGAACACGGCCACGCCACCGATGGTTACAGGGTGGCGATGAACGCCAACCGCCACGGCGGGCAGTCCGTCTACCATATTCACCTGCATGTGCTGGCAGGTCGCCAGATGGGCTGGCCACCCGGCTGACGACCCACGCACCTGCGCTACTGGCGTCGGTCAGAACGGGCTTTCGCGGAGTCCAGCCGGTGGGCGAGGCGCAGCAGGTGAACATAGCTTTCGTAACGTCGACGGCCGATTTTCGCGTCTGCCACAGCGGCCTTGACAGCACAGTCCGGCTCATCCTCGTGCAGGCAGTTGCCGAAGCGGCAGGCCCCCGCCAGCGCGGCGATTTCCACATAGCCACTCTGCACGCTGGCCGGTTCCGGCAGTGGCGGGCTGTAGCCGCGCACGCCCGGAAAATCGATGACCATGCCGCTGTCTCCCAGCCTGTGCGCCAGCGCCGTGGTCGTGGTGTGGCGGCCTTCGCCTGACTTCTCCGAAATCCGTCCCACACTCTGGCGTGCATCTGGAATCAACGCATTGACCAGGGAGGATTTGCCGACACCGGACTGGCCGACGAGACTGGTGACCTCGCCGTCAAGCGCTGCCGAGATGGACGTAAGTCCGACCCCGCTGGCCGCGGAGGCCTCGAAGACCCGGTAGCCGATACTGCGGTACTCATCGAGCAAGGCCTTGAGCGCGGGTGAGTCGGCACCGGCCAGGTCGATCTTGTTGTGGATGATGCTGGCGTGCATGTCGAGCAGCCGGGCAGCACACAGGTAGCGGTCGATGACCAGCGCATCGGGCGGGGGCTTGCTGGCAACGATGACCAGCAGCTGTGTGAGGTTGGCCGCGAGCGGTTCGGCACCGCCGCGGCTGTCGATGCGCGCCAGGCAGTTGACGCGCGCCGCGACCTCGGTGATGCGCCCTGTAGCGTCTTCGCCGCCGGGAATGAACCTTACATGATCACCGACCACCGGCCGTACATCGCGACGTCCCGCCAGGCAGCGGTGCCGCTGCCCGCGCGCATCGTCTACCAGAAAATCCCGCCTGAACCGGGCGACCACAAGACCGTCCTGCGCGCCGTTGGGCGTGTCTGCAGGCTTGACGGGGGCTTTGGGCGGCATGGACATCAAGTATAGCCGCAGCCAGGCCGGGCAGGCGGCGGCTATACTCCGGGCTGGCGCTCTTGGCTGGAGACGGACTCGACATGCAGTGCAGAGAAGACAATCTGATCTGGATCGACCTGGAAATGACCGGTCTCGACCCGGAGCGCGATCGCATCATCGAGATCGCCACGGTCGTCACTGATCGAGATCTCAACGTGCTGGCTGAAGGTCCGGTGATGGCGATCCGGCAGTCCGAGGAAAGGCTTGCGGCGATGGACGAGTGGAACACCAGGCAGCATGGCAGCTCGGGCCTGACCCGCCGGGTACAGGCCAGCCACATCACCGAGCAGGAGGCGGAGTTGATCACGCTGACTTTCCTTCGCAAGTGGGTGCCGGCTGGTGCATCTCCGATGTGCGGCAACAGCATCTGTCAGGACCGGCGCTTTCTGGTGCGCTCGATGCCGGAACTGGCCAGCTACTTTCATTATCGCAATCTCGATGTCTCTACCCTGAAGATCCTCGCCCAGCTATGGGCGCCGGACATCGCCGAGGGCTTCAGCAAAGAGGCCAGGCACCTGGCGTTGGAGGACATCCACGACTCGATTGCGGAGCTGAACCATTATCGTGAGCACCTGCTGCGAGCGGAACTCGGGTCGTCCAGCGTGCCGTCGCGGTGAGTGGGCTGCCGTATTCTGCGGCATGCGAGCGCAATCGAGCGCCAATCCTCGCAGTGCTTCGCGAGACCTTTGCCCACGTCTCCCAGGTGCTCGAAATCGGCTCCGGGACGGGACAGCACGCGGTGTTTTTTGCCGCAGCGCTCCCTCATGTCATCTGGCACACAAGCGATGTCGTGGACAACCATGCGGGCATCAGTGGCTGGATTGCCGAGCAGGGCAGCGCGAACGTGCGCGTTGCGCTGGCACTGGATGTGAAGATACGTCCATGGCCCGTGCCCGAGGGTATCGACGCTGCGTTCAGTGCGAACACCGCGCACATCATGGCCTGGCACGAAGTCTGCGACATGTTCGCCGGGCTCGGCGGGGTGCTTCCGCCCGGAGCGCCTTTCGCCCTCTACGGCCCGTTCAATATCGATGGCGAGTTTACCAGCGCCAGCAATTGCGATTTCCACACGTCGTTGCAATTGCGCAATCCGCTGATGGGTCTTCGTGATCTGCGCGAGCTTACGCTGCTGGCGGCCGATTGCGGCTTCGTCCTCGAGGCTGATCATGCGCTGCCTGCGAACAACCGACTGCTCGTCTGGCGACGGCGTGCGGTCAACGGTTAGTACGCGCAGCAAAAGATCGCGCTGCATAACCTGTTTTATATCAATCTATTAGCAGCGCTACTTAAAGTACTTTAGACGCTCCTGGTGCTCAGTCGGATATGCACACGAATGGAGATTCGTGAGACCGCCGGCTCGCGTGGTCACACCGAAAGCACGAACAGCAGCACGGTGGCGATCAGGCCGATAAACCACACCAGAGAGCGCAAAGTGGCGAGATCTGCCATGTATAGAAATCCGTAGATGAGGCGGGCGATCACGAAGACTACTGCCAGGAGGTCGATCGTGCCCTGGGCGAGGTTACCGATCTGATGGGCGACGATGACGCCAGCGGCAAACGGTGGAAACGCCTCCAGGGCATTCTGCTGTGCCCAGTTGGCCCGCGCCGGCCAGCCCTGAAGTCGACTGAGATAGTCGCGAGGTGCGGTGTTGTCGTAGCGGCCCGCGCCACTTCGCACACCCCCAGCCTTGGCAAAGCCGGTCCACACGATCGGCATGAACATCGAGATCAGAACGCACCAGTAGGCAAGGGTCATGTCAGTCTCCGCAATCGAGCATGGGGCCGGCTGTGAGCGCGCGACAAGGCCAAGCGCCGCGCGCCCGCGCAGGATACGTCCCGGCGGGAAATGTTGCTACACTCGCGGGCGTTTGTCGCAGATTGGAAACCATAATGTACAAGAGCTCCCTGTTCGCCGCCGCAGCCACCTGGCTGGTCATCTCGGCCCTGCCCGCGCAGGCCGATGATCTGGTTGTGCCCACCGCGTGTGACCTGATGGCCGCCCACCCGTCGGATCCGGACAAGATCGTCGATGGGATGAGTCAGGCGAGAATCCTGCCCAACATCGATGCCACCATCGAGGCCTGTCGGCGCGATGTCGACACTCACGGCGACGTGCCGCGCCTGGTGTACTACCTCGGCCGCGTGCTGTTCTATGCCGGTGAGTTCCAGGAAGGCATCGGCTATGTCAATCAGGCCGCTGAGATGGGACATCGGCAGTCCCAGTTTGTCTCGGCGTACGTCTATTTCGATGGGGTGCCGGGCGCGATACCGGCAGACGCCTGCAGGGCACTGGCTTTGTGGCGCGATGCCGCAGCGCGCGGGCACTACGCGGCAAGTCTCACCGTTGCACGCCACGCGCTGGCAGGACGCTTCGCTGCCTGCGAGGATGTGCCCTCCATGGCCGAGATGCATGGCTGGGTGGAAGTCGCGGCGCAAGCCGATCAGGCCAGTGACTTTTATCACGGTCTGCTCAACGGGCTGTTACTGGAGCTGCTGCAAAGCGACGCTTCATGATGTGCCTTCGCCTGCCTGCGCCGCTGCTGGCCATTGCGATAGCCATGGCCATGGCCTGGGCTGGCGTGGCGTGGCCGCAGGGGCAGGCCGGTTATGTGACCGATCAGCTGGAAGTCACGTTGCGCCGGGGTACTGGCACGCAGTATGCGATCGTGCGCATGCTGCCCCCCGGGGCGCGCGTGGAGATCCTCGAGGTGGAAACCGAGAGCGGCTACAGCCGCGTGCGCACCGAGCAGGGGATCGAAGGCTGGCTGCTCAGCCGCGACCTGAGGGCCGAACCGGCGGCGCGCGACCAGCGGGCAGAGCTACGTCGGCGGCTCGACCAGGCCTTGGCCCAGCGCGGCTCGG
>JBGTIC010000526.1:0-8504 GCA_041745895.1 Gammaproteobacteria bacterium | reverse complement strand
GCACGGCCGCGCGGGCACTGCGCACCTGGTGCCACACATCCACGCCTTCCCACGCGCCGTCGGTCAAGCCGAACACGATGTCGCCGTTGAGCTTGCGGCGCATCTCACCCAGGGTGCCGCCCGTCGCGCTGAGGTTGAACGCCCCCTGGATCAGTCCGGTGACCTGCTCGACTTCGAACATCGCCTGGGTCAGCTCGCCGAGCTGTACGCCACTGACGCGCTCGTTCAGGGTCAGGCGCGGTTCGTCGGGTCGCGCGTCGATGCGGATGTCACCCTCGTAGCTGCCGCCAAAGAATTCCGAGCGCAGCGGGTTGAGCCGCATCAGCCCGTCGGTGGCATTCACACCCAAAACCAGATTGCGAAACTCCAGGCCGCCCAGCGTGGCGCGGCCAATGCGAAACTGCCCTTGGGCATTGAGCTCGCGCAGCGCCTCGGTCGGAATCTCGACCTCATCGAGCGCGCCCTCGTCCTCCGGCGCGTCATCCTCGGCCGACGGGGGCAGATAACGATCGACGTCGATCGCGTCGACTTCCAGATCAAAGGCGATGCGTTCGGCGACGATGCCCACGCGACCGCTCAGCGCACTGTCGTCCAGGCGCGCCGCCAGATCGCTGACCCGGACATCTTCGCCCTGCAGGTCGAGAGTGCCCTGGAGGCTGGCGCGGGTCAGTGCGGTGGCATCGGCGGGAAGGTAGTCGATCTCCAGCAGGCGCATCGTGTCACGCGGTGAAAACTGCGCTACCTCGAAGCGCCCCTGCAGACGCAGCGTTTCATTGAGTCCGCTGCCCTCGAATTCGCCGATCAGTGCCAGGCCCATGGCGTCGGCCTGCAGGCCGCGCAGTGCCAACGTGCCGGCCGTCATGTCCGCGCTCAGTGAGGCGGCACTCAACGTCACCTGCTGGCGGGTCGCCGGCACCGGCTCACCCACGGCGGTGAAATCGACGTGGAGATCGTCGAGCGTGTAGCGCTGTACCGCCAGTTCGGCCGACAGTGATGAAGCCTGCACGGCGCCGGAGAACTGCGCCAGCGGCGCATCAGGCGCGCCGCGAAGATCCAGATCCACGCGCATGCCCGTCATGCCCACGCGTTCAGCATCCAGATCCAGCGTGAGCACGCCGCGGCCGGACACCGACCCCGTGATCTGGGGTTGCTGCTGCCGCAGCCCGAAATCGAAGCGCAGGCCGGTGGGTTGTGCGACAACCAGTTCGTCCAGCGTCAGATTGAAACCTTCCAGGGCATAGACCTGGTCGGCCTGCGCGTCGCTGTAGCGCACGTTGGCATCGCGAATTTCGACGCCACCGATGCTCAGGTCGGCGAGGTCGAACTCCCGATCCGCGGGCGCCGGGTCCTCCGCGGCGTCCTCATCAGCAAGATCCGCCCAGTTGTTGTTGCCCTGGGCGTCCACTTCCAGGTTCAGCACAAGCCCCCCCAAGCGTACGGTGCCGATCTCCACGCGCCGCGAAAACAACGGCATCAGCCTGAGGCTCGCGGAGACCGCCTCTATGCGGGCAAAGGGCTCATCACTGAAGCCAGGCGCATTGCCCAGTTCCATTGCCCCGGAGGTGACCCGCAACCAGGGGAAAAGCTTGAGTTCCAGATCACCTTCGATGACGAAGCTGCGGCCGGTTTCCTCCGCGACCGCCTCGGCGATCTGCGCACGGTAATCGTTGGGGTCGAACAGCCAGGCCACCAACACCGCGACGACGACCAGAAGGGTCACCAGCCCGGCGATGGCAATGATGAGAATCTTGAAGAACTGGGCCATGGGATAATCTCTGGGCTGCAGGCAACATCAACACTGTACTACGGTGGCCATGCAGGAAAAACGTCAGGAAATCCCGCTGGAGGTGTCGGCCCGGCCGAGGGCTTGCTCGACGAGGTCTTCGGCCTGCGCATGCAGCGCCCAGAAGTCCGGCACGGCGTCGCCCTTGATGCGCCTTGCGAGCGCGGCCAGATGCGCGTGCCAGCCGCCGCCGAAATTCATTGCATCGTCGCGACCTCGCAGCCCGGTGTGGGTCAACACCAGCAGGGTTCTCTCGCCATCGGCGCTGAGCGCGAAAACGACTTCTCCGCCATCCTCGCCATCCCAGGTAATGCCAAGCAGATTCGGCGGCCGGTATCGCGTTATGCGTTCTTCCCAGCTCTGGCCCACGTAGGCCCGGTACTTTTCCGGTGTCGGCACATTCTGATCGGAAAGATTGTCATGGTCCATCGTCATGCCGAAGCAGCCGCCGACCTCAAGGCCGGTCGGCCCCGCCATGAACCAGCGTGCGCGCAGATCAGCATCGACCAGGTATTGCCACACCTTGTCGACGGGGGCGTCGAGCACTCGCTCGAAACGCAGGGAATGTGTCGTGATCGAGTCCTTCATCGAGAATCCTCCTTCAGTGCCGCCTCCAGCGCGTCGAGGCGGCCAGTCCAGAATCGCTCCCATTGCGTGAGCCAGTCGCGCGCTTCCTTCAGCCGATTGGCCCTGAGTCGGCACAGCTGCTGGCGGCCGACCTTGCGGCGCGCGATCAGCCCTGCGCGTGCGAGCACTGCCACATGCTTGGCGGCTCCTGCGAAGCTCATCTCGTAGGGCGCTGCAAGTTCACCGATCGACTTCTCGCCGCGCATCAGATCGGCCAGCATCGCGCGCCGGGTCGGATCCGCCAGTGCAGTGAAGGTTTCGTTGAGCCGTCTTTCAACCATGTGGTTTAGTATCTGGCGAACGCCACGCCACTGTCAACTGTGTGGTTGAGTTTTTTTTATGGGGATGGAGCGGGTGATGGGAATCGAACCCACGTTATCTGCTTGGGAAGCAGAAGTTCTACCATTGAACTACACCCGCCCTGAGCGTTGATTCTATTGCGCCGTGACTACGCACGGCAAGCCGATGAACGGCCCTACGCATCGATGTGAATCAGCGCCTGCATGGCATCCGCCGGCGGGAGATGACATAACGGCTACCTGCCGGTTCCGCTCCACAAATAGATTGCTCAACACCTGGCAGCGGGAGTAGATTTCCAGCCCAAGGCGCCTGGCCGTTGCCACGCCGGAGCCGCACGCGCGGGCCACAACAACCAATAACAAAAGGGACTCCACCATGACGCCGATGGCGCGCAACGCTTGCGGATTGTTGACCGTGGCACTGCTGTGCACATTCATCGCACTGTCTGCAGATGCGCGGCTGGTCCGTGGCACGGCTGGCACCAGCCTGGACAACAATGACGATGACATCAGGTACTTCATTACCACGACGTTGCCAACGGCGGAGCCTCTCGACGCTCTGGACCAGTTCTGGGCCGCCGAAGTAGCGGCCATACCCGTTCCGAGACTTGGCGCAGATGCTCTGCCCTGCTTCAGCCCGGGCACGGTGTTGTGCGGGTACGCAATTGCTGAGGACGACTCGCGCAGGCTCAGCGTTCAGAGCATCGGCGCCGATGGATTCAGCCTTGTGCCTGTCGAGGATAGCCTGGTGCAGGTCGAACCGACGCTCGCGGTCAGTTGGCGGGTGTTGCGCAATGACGGCTCGCCCGCCCTGGATGCTGACGGGCAGATCATCCCGCCGTTCGTGTTCGAGGCCCAGCCGACACGCGAAGTTCTCACGCACGAGTTGATCCTCAACGATGTTCCTCCGGGCGATGATTACTGGATCGAGGTCACCTACGCCTACTCGTTGCCGGAGAATTTTGCCTTCTACAGCGGCTCGGGCGTGGTCTCGGGCGACATTCGCGACTTTGGCGAGTTGTTCACGAACCTGGGACGCGTCCTCGTTCGCAGCAATCGGACTTTTCTTTCGATCAGCGCGGGGTCCACTCCTGTGGACGTCACGCCGCCCGTCAGCAGCGCGAGCGCCTCACCTGCGCCTGGCCCGGCTGGCTGGAACAACACCGCGGTGACCGTCACCATTCAGGCAAGCGACGAGACCGGCGGATCAGGGCTGAACTTCATCAGCTACGAGTACGGCGCCGGAGCTTCGCTCTCCAGTGGATCCTCGCCGATCTCGCCGCTGAGCTTCAGTATTCTGGGCGAGGGCGAGTTCGCGGTTGCCTACTTTGCAGCCGACCTGGAGGGCAACGCGGAAGCCCCGAAGCTGCTGCCGATCAGAATCGATCTGACCAATCCGCTCATCAGCGCAGCGGTCAGTCCAACAGCCAACGCAGCAGGGTGGAATCGCCAGCCCGTGACCGTCAGCTTCACCTGCACGGATGCGCTCTCGGGCGTCGACAGCTGCACGCCCGCGACCGTGCGCAGCAGCGAAGGGGCCGCTCAGTCCGTCACCGGTACGGCAGCCGATCGCGCAGGAAATACCGCCAGTGTGAGTGTGAGTGACATCAACATCGACCTGACTGCACCGACGATTCAGGCCAGCCGCACGCCAGCGCCGAATGCAGCCGGCTGGAATACCGCTGCGGTGACAGTCAGCTTCACCTGCACGGATGCGCTCTCAGGCGTCGACAGCTGCACGCCCGCGACCGTGCGCAGCAGCGAAGGTGCGGCTCAGTCCGTCACCGGTACGGCCACCGATCGCGCGGGAAACACCGCCAGTGTGAGCGTGGACGACATCAACATCGATAGCACTGCGCCGCAGGTCAGTATCACCGGTGTCGCAGACGCACAGCTATTCACGCTCGGCACACCGCTCCCCGAGATTGCCTGCGAGACCACGGATGCGCTGTCGGGGGTCGCCTCCTCAGCCGAACTGTCGTTGAGCGGGGGCACGCCCAATCAGGTGGGCACCTTCACCGCCACCTGCGGCATCGCAACCGATATCGCCGGCAATGCAAGTGAGCCCGTCACCGCAAGTTACCGGGTGGCCTATGCCTTCAGCGGATTTGGCAGACCGATCTACGATCCGCCAGTCATCAACCGTGTCCGCGCGGGCCAGGCGGTGCCCGTTAAGTTCAGCATCGGCGGTAACTTCGGACTCGGGATCATGAGCTCGGCTGTCACCCGTCAGGTGGCGTGTCCGTCCTCGGCGCTGGTCAGCGAGGCGACTGAAACCACCTCGGCGGGGGGCTCCACGCTGTCCTATGACCCGGGCGGCGACCAGTACATCTACGTCTGGAAAACAGAGCGGAACTTCGAGCGTAGCTGCCGCGTGCTCGAGATTACGCTCGACGATGGCGAGACGCGCCGCGCCTTCTTCGAATTCAGGTAGTCCGCGATGGACGGCAGAGTAGGCCGCCTGCTGCACGAACTCCGGCGCCGCAAGGTCATATCCGTGCTCGCCGCCTATGCAGTGGGCGTCTACGCGGCGGTGGCCGGTGCCGATCTGTTCGTACCGATCCTGACGCTGCCTGACTGGATCCCGACGCTGCTACTGGTTACCGCGCTGGCGCTGACGCCGGTGATCGCCTCGCTGAGCTGGTTCTTCGAGTTCACCCCCGATGGACTGGTGCGGACGGTGCGCACCGCGACCGAGCAGGCTGAGCGTGAGCCGCTCTCCGTACTCAACTGGCTGGGCCTGCTGGTGATAGGCGTCGCAGCGATCACGGCGGGGGCACTGCTGTTCGACCAGATCCGTGCGCGACAGGCGGGAGAGCGTCCCGTGCCCGCGGTCGCGCAGCAGAAATCGGTCGCAGTCATGGTGTTTCGCGATCTGAGCCCCGAGCAGGATCTGGGCTATCTGGCCGAAGGACTCGCGGAAGACCTTACCGCTGCGCTGGGCCGTACTTCGGGCCTCGAGGTGATCGCGACCAGCTCCACGCGACGTTTTCTCGGACGCAGCGATTCACCGGCAGCGATCGGACGGGCACTGGGTGCCGCCACGTTGCTCGACGGCAGCGTGCGCCTGGATGGCTCCCGCTTGCTGATCACGGCAAGCCTCATCGACGCCGATTCCGGGCGCACCCGCTGGAGCGAGCGCTTCAGCCGCCCGTTGGAAGAAGTCTTCGAACTTCAGGAACAGATCGCTCTGTCGATGCTCAATCGCATTATCGACAATTACGTGACGCCCGAGGGCGCGAGATTGTCCAGCCAGGCGACCTCGGCTGACGCCTATGTGATGTATCTGCGTGGCAGGCAGCAGTTTCGCGAGCGCACGCCAGAGTCGATCCGTCAGGCCCGCCGCTACTTCGAACAGGCGCTGGCACTGGACAACGAGTACGCACCCGCCTACGTCGGCGTGGCCGACAGCGTACGCCTGCTGGCGCGCGGTACCGAGAACTATGGCGACCTCGATCCGGCGATCGCGGCCGACCTCGCCCGACGCAATCTGGAGCGTGCGTTGCTGCGCGATCCCGGACTGCCGCAGGCCTATGCAGCGCTTGGTCACCTTGCGGCCATGCGCGGCAGCAATGAAGAGGCATTGGCTGCCTACGACAAGGCCATCGAGCTCAACCCCAGCTATGCCGAGGCCTGGCACTGGCGCTTCCTTGCCTTGCGCGACATGGCGCGCAACGTCGATGCGCTGGCAAGCCTGGAGACGGCGCTGCGCCTGGATCCACTCTCGCCGGTCATTTTGCGCAACTGGGGGGTGGAGCAGTTCCGCAGGGGCGAGAGCGCGACTGCCCTGGCAGTGTTCGATCAGTTGATCGAGCTCGATCCGCAGTCTCCGGTCGGCTACCGCGCCGCCGCGCAGGTCGCCTTTTCCGGTGGCGCACTGCAGCGTTCCACGCAGTACTACCAGGAGGTGCTGAAGCGCTCGCCCGACACAGATCAGTACCGCGCCGCACTCGGCGAGATCTACATGATGCTTGGCATGGTCGACGCAGCGGCAACGGTGCTGGATCCGGACGTCTACGCGGTCAATCTGCTGATTGCCGCAGGCGAGTACGAGCGTGCGCTGGAAATGATTCGCACCGCGCATGCGGGGGATCCGGACGATCCCCTGCTCAGCTTCGAGCATGCCTGGTACGAGTTGCTTTGGGGGGAGCGGGAGCGAGGCCGCGAGATCCTGCGTGCACTCGATGCAACGATTCTTGGCACGGGCTGGTTCGATCGCAACTTCTGCTCGCCGCATATCGAGATGGCCTATGGGTTTCCCGACGGCCCGGATCGCGAGCGCTGGCTAGGCGTCTGCAGGAGCTACGTTGCCGAACAGCTGGCCGCCGGCTACGCAAGCTCGGAGCTTGCCTATCTGAGTGCGAGAGTCGCGGTACTGGACGGTGACCTGGCGCGCGCGCGCGAAGCGCTGATCGACGCCGTGGCGCGCGGCTGGCGCCAGCCCTGGACGGCACAGGATCCATTGCTGGCGCCGATCATCGCCGCACCGCAAGTCCAAGAGGCGCTGCAGCGCATCGCCAACGAACTGGCCAGGGAGAAAGCGGCGTTGGAGCAGCGCATCTGACTGGCCACCGCATCCAATGAGCGCAGACGCACGGACCCGATCGCCCATTGCAGCGGCATGATCTGCCCGGACAACCCGTCGCCCGCCTGCCAAGCTAAATCGGCATGGCGCACTGGATCAGAGTGTCGACATGACTGTTTTGAATATACGAAAGCTTCGGACGCCGGAGCCCGCCCTGCATGCCTTTGAGATCATCGGCAAGATCACCAAGCCTGAGGTCGAGTGGATGGCTGCCGTGCTGCAGGGGGCGTTCGAGGTTCAGGACACGCTCGACATCCTGATTGTCATGCGCGGCTATGACGGTATCGAGGCTGGTGCGGTCTTCGATCTCAAGTCCCTGAAGGCGCAGTCGCAATCGGTCCTGCATGTGCGCAAGTACGCGGTGGTCGGCGCACCGGACTGGGCTGAGGCGATGATCAATTTTTTCGCGCCCATCTCTCCCGTCTCGGCGCGGACCTTCGATATCGAGGATGAGGACGACGCCTGGGCCTGGGTTCGCGCGTCCTGAGGCAACCTCGGCCCGCTGCCGATCGAATTGGAATCACGCCCGTCACGCGGCGAATGTATATTGTGCGTCTTTCGGATCGGGAAACCAGCACATGAACGTACCCAGCGGTGGTCGCAGGCTGTCGGCCTTCAGCATCGTCCCGTGGACCCTGACGCTGATCATCTACATGATGGTGGTGCACTTCAGCGGGCTCGACATGAGCGGTGCCACCGGCTATGCGTTCATCGCGCTTGGCGTGGCCGTCCTGTTCGTGGAATTCTTCAAGTCCGGGGATATCAACGCGTTTGCGTTTCTGGTGGATCTGATCGGCGCCGTGGTCGCCTTGATCGCGGCCACCCTGCTGATGGCGTATATCTACCTGGAGCTCGGTCAGATGCCCACTTTCTTCCACTGGTTCGGCTGCGCGATCATCCTCGGGGATGCCATCCTGAGTCCCTTCAATGCGTACCGGACCGCGCTGCGCAACTTCGGCCTGGGCGTATCGACCTAGACCGCCCGCATGAGCGAGCAAGATCCGCGAAGCCCGCCTCCCGAACGCCGCATCCGCAGCTTCGTGCGCCGCGCCGGGCGGACCACGGCCGGGCAGAGCCGGGCACTGCACGATCTGGGTCCGCGCTTTCTGGTTCCGTACCGCGACGGACTGGAGACCCTGGCCGGGATCTATCCGCAACTGGCCGAGCCCGGGGACATACCCGGCCCGTTCACATCAGCGCCACGGCCGCT
>JBGTIC010000525.1:0-15611 GCA_041745895.1 Gammaproteobacteria bacterium | reverse complement strand
GGCACCGCGACGAGCACGATGCGCCGCACCCGCTCCGGGTGGCGGCTTGCCAACGCTGTCGCGATCGCCGCCCCCGTGTGGTAGCCCAGCAGGTCGACCTGCGCCAGTCCCAGTGTATCCATCGCATCGATCATGGCTGTGGCGTAGTCGCCGATGCGCTGCTCACCTGCGATGGCATCCGACATGCCGAAACCCGGCGTGTCGAAGGCATAGGCATCGCGCGCTCCGGACACCTCGGCGAGAAAGCGCGCGAACACGTGCGAGGCGCTGGGCACCTGATGAAAACACAGCAGCGGCGGCAGCGCGCGAACCGACTCACCGGGCCCAGCGGCGTGCCTGTAGTGCACCTGTCCGAATCGAGTCGCCACATAGCCGCGCTGCACGGAAGCCGGTTCCCACAGCGCTGCATCACCATCGGGCATCACGGGCTGCGCCATCCCCGGTGTCGGCAACACGCTCATCGCCAGCACCAGCAGGCTGATCCACCACCGCGGCGCGTCTGCTTGCCCAGGAACTCGACCCTTATCCACATGCCACCCCCGCCCTTGCGATATGCAATACTTCCGGCCGACACGATAGCCCCACGGAGCGCGCACGTGAAGTACACCGTCAGGGTGCCGACCCGATGACGCCCAGGTGGTTGTACCAATCGATGATCGCGGCGACCGGCGCATTGATGGTCATGAACGTGCTCGACGCCATCGATGTGGTCGGCAGGATGGAGGAACTGCGCTCGGTCGTGCCCATGCGCTACGGCGTGCACGCGATGCTCAGACCCTACGTGCTGATGGCTGCAACGGCGTTCCTGTGGTGGCGATTTTTCCGCGAAGAACGCGAAGGTGCGCGTCCGATCGCGCTGGCCGCGGCGTTTGCCATAGTGTGCATGTGGGTGGTCGCACTCATTGTCGGTGACGGGACCTTCAGGAACATCGGCCTGCGCCATACCCTGGGATATCCGCTCGTGGCGATGGTGTATGTCGCCTACACCATCGGCGCGACAGAGCGCAGCGCCTAGTCAGCGCCACCGGGCTGGTCGTCCTGTTGACCAGCCGACAGCGCGGGTGCCCAGAACGCCGCCACCAGCGGACTGCGAAGTTTCTTTTCCAGCGTGAACAGACCCACCTCGTAGGGCGCGAGCGAGGGTCTGACGGGAAGCACACGGACCTCGCCGATCAGTGGGCTGTTGTCCAGCACGATCTTTGGCACCACACCCACGCCAAATCCCAGGCTCACCATGCTGACGATCGCCTCATTGCCGGTCACCTGCGCGTAGACAGTGGGCTGGATGCCCAGCTCGCGGAACCAGCGATCCGTGCGCTGCCGCGACAGTCCGCTTTCCGACAGAATCATGGGTGTCGTCGCCCAAAGCTTCCTGTCGGGCACGCGTCGCGCCAGCTGGCGCAGTTGCGGCTGGCCTGCCGGTGCGATAAACACCAGCGGCGATCGGGCGATCGCCTGAAACGCAAGTCCCGCGGGCAGACTGTCAGGTCTTGCTCCGATGGCGATGTCCTCATTGCCTGCCATGACACGCGCTATGGCGTGTTCGGCATCCCCGGTGCGCAGCTTGATCTCGATGCGCGGGTGGTCACGCCGGATGCGGCTGAGCAATTCGAACAGAAAGCTGTAACTGGCAGTCACCGAGCAGTACAGGCGGACTTCGCCCTGCAATTCCCCGACCTGCTCTGCAAGCCGGTGGCGAATCACGTCCCACCCGGTCAACACCTCGCGGGCCCAGTCCAGAAAGCGTTCGCCTTGTGCAGTGAGCGCCACGGAACGGTTGTCGCGCTCGAAAAGCGCCACACCAAGCTCGGTCTCGAGCTGGCGAATGCTGCGACTCAGTGCCGAGGCGCTGACATGGCTGGCCTCGCTGGCGCGCCCAAAGTGCAGCGTTTCGGCGAGCGTGACGCATTGCCGCAGTTGCCTGAGATCCATATGAAGATGCGCCGTCTAGACGTTTCGCCGATCGGCATACTGTCTTGCGTTTATATCATTTTACGCAATACGTCTGCAGCCTTAGAATCCGCGAAACGTCAAGTCAGCGCGCGGCCGGGCCGCCAGAGGAATCTCCATGAAAGTGTTTTACGACAAGGACTGCGATCCGGCGATCATCAAGGGCAGGAAGGTGGCCATCATCGGCTATGGCTCCCAGGGCCACGCCCATGCCTGCAACCTGCATGACTCCGGCGTGGAGGTCACCGTCGGACTGCGCCCGGACTCCGGTTCACGCCGCAAGGCTGAAGCTGCCGGCCTCAAGGTCGCCGATGTGCCTGACGCCGTAGCCGCTGCCGATCTGGTCATGATCCTTACGCCCGACGAGTTCCAGCAGAAGCTCTACAGCGACGAGATCGAGCCGAACATCCGCAAGGGCGCGACCCTGGCTTTCGCGCATGGCTTCTCGATTCACTTCCGCACCATCGAGCCGCGGGCGGATCTCGACGTGATCATGATCGCACCCAAGGCCCCCGGTCACACCGTACGCTCGGAGTTCAAGGCCGGGCGCGGCATCCCCGATCTCATCGCGGTGGCGCAGGATGCCTCGGGCTCGGCCAAGGCCACGGCGCTTTCATATGCTGCCGCGATCGGTGGCGGTCGCACCGCCATCATCGAGACATCATTCAAGGACGAGTGCGAAACCGACCTGTTCGGCGAGCAGTCGGTACTGTGTGGCGGCTGTGTCGAACTGGTAAAGGCCGGATTCGAAACTCTTGTCGAAGCAGGCTATCCGGCAGAGATGGCCTATTTCGAGTGCCTGCACGAGCTCAAGCTCATCGTCGATCTGATGTACGAAGGCGGCATCGCGGATATGAACTACTCGATCTCCAACAATGCGGAATTTGGCGAGTACGTGACCGGGGCGAAGGTCATCAACGCCGAATCCCGCAAGGCCATGCGCGAAGCCCTGGCCAATATCCAGAACGGCTCCTATGCCAAGCGCTTCGTGGCCGAAGGTGCGGCCGGATATCCGGAAATGACCAAAGCGCGTGAGGCCAATGCGCGCCATCCGATCGAGACGGTAGGCGCGAAGCTTCGCGCGATGATGCCCTGGATCGGTGCGAACAAACTGGTCGACAAGGCGCGCAACTGAAAGCCGTAAACGACTGATGAGGCCGGGTGCGGGCGCTCGCTAGCGGCGCAATATCCGATCCAGCACAGCGCCTGCAACCACGGCCATGCCCATGCTGAGCAGAGGATTGGCCTTGATGAAGCTCGTCGTCTGGCCGATGAGCTCCTCGGAGTGCTCACGGGCGTCGGCCACGGCCGAGCTCAGCTTTTCTTCGGTCCTGCGCGCCTGGTCGCGTACCTTGTCGTCCACCTGTCGTGCTCCATCGGCCAGCTTGTCGACCGACTGATGCAGCTTGTCGGCCGCCTTGTCGATGACTTCATGATCCTCAGGAGTCGCCCTGGTGGTGCTGCCCGTTGACTTCGTGTGCTTGGTTGCCATGATAGTTTCTCCTGAGGCTGTTGCGCGTGAATGTGCCTGGATAGTGCCGGGTGTCCCGTCGGGTGGTCCTGGCAGGAAAGGTGCAAGCAGCGTGCCAGTACCGCAATGCCTGCTGCTGCGGGCCCGCGCGCCTGATTCAGCGACGCGACTATTGTAAATCGGGGGCCGGGGCGTGCAAGAACTGCGCTATCGGGGCGTCGTATCGTCCGTTAGGGGCGTGATCTGGTGCACCTGAAGCGTGCGGCCGGTGTCGGCGGCGAACCCGAAGCGGCCGACGACCTCGACTTCATCGCCCAGCCAGGCCTCTGCGCTATCGGCAGGCACCAGTCCGACGCGGTTCAACGCGTCATCCTCGAGCCAGAAATGCCGCGGCGATTCATGCATGCGCACCACGCCGGATACGCGTACCAGCCGCCCGAGAAAATTATCCTGCTGCTCGACCAGCAGTTCCAGTTCCAGCCCCACGACGGCTTCTTCGCCGCCGCAGCCGGCCATGAGCAGCACGGCCAACGCAGTGGCACACACGACATTGGGCCTGGCAGATCGCCGCAGGTCGGCCCCCACGCTGCTCATCGGATCGCTCTCAATTGTGCCATAGCGTCTATCATAGTCACCCATGACGACTTGCGAACAGATGAACCTGGCAGACCTTGCACGGCCCGTCGACTGGCTCAACGCTTCGTGTCACTGCGTCATGCTCGACCGGCAGCGCCTCCACGATCACTGGCTTGCCCAGGGAGCCGCCACGGCCGCCGCCTTTGCGGCCCGGCCGGGTCTGGCAGCCGAAGGCGTAGTGTTCCTCGATACAGTCGACGCCGCGGCCATGGATCGAGCTACCGATCTTGTCAATACCGCGCTCTCCCACCCGGCCTACATCCGCCACATGCAAGCCGCCGCACCGGAGATCGCACGCCTGCCCCAGGCGTGCTCGGGCGGCCTGCTCGGACTGGACTTTCACCTCGGCGGACCGATGCCTCAGCTCATCGAGATCAACACCAACCCCGGTGGATTTCTCGTCAACATCGAGCTTGCGAGAATGTTGCAGGGCTGTTGCGAGGACGTCGACGACTGGCTGGATGCGGCATTGCCCGCGCTCGAGGGACTGCCGACGCGGCTGCTGGAGCGCTATCGCAGGGATTGGGTTGCCGCTCGCGGCCAGGCGCCTTTGCGTCTTGTCGCGATTGTCGATGACAATGCAGCCGAGCAGTTCCTCTACCCTGAGTTCCTGCTCTACCAGTACTTGTTCGAGCGCGCAGGGATCGCTGCCCGTATCGTCGATGCAGCGGCGCTGGAATATCGCGATGGCGAACTTCGCGTCGACGGGGCCGCGATAGACCTTGTGATCAATCGTGTGACCGACTTCTACCTCACCGCACCGCAACACGGGGCGTTGCGCCAGGCGTATCTCGAAGGCGCCGCGGTGATCACGCCCCATCCAAGAGCGCATGCCCAGTGGGCCGACAAGCGCCTTCTGGTGTCGCTGCGAGATGACGCGCTGCTGCGTGAGGCCGGACTGCACGCCGATGATCGCGAGTTTCTCAAGCGCTGCATCCCGCACACCGAACTTGTCGATGCCGCGAACGCTGAACACTGGTGGCGAGATCGCAAGCAGTGGTTTTTCAAGCCGACAGACGGATATGGTGGCAAGGCCGCCTACCGAGGCGAGAAACTCACACGAGGCACGTTCGAGCAGATTCTGCGACGCCCGTACGTCGCCCAGACCGTAGTCCCCACCTCGATGCGCCGCGTCATGATCGACGGACAAGCGGCAGACCTGCGCGTGGATATACGCAATTTCGCCTGCGAGGGGCGGACGTGGCTGCGCGCGGCGAGACTGTATCGGGGGCAGACGACCAACTTCCGTACGCCGGGCGGCGGATTCGCACCGGTCATTCTCGCGCATGCTTGATGTAGCCCTCATCGCCGCGTCTTTCGTCACCTTCTTCGTAGTCATCGACGTACCGGGCGTGGCGCCGATCTTTGCAGGCCTCACGGAAGGTACTGACCCGACACACCGTCGGAGGATGGCGATCAAGTCGGTCGCCATCGCCACGCTGGTGCTGTTCGGCTTCGCCTATGGGGGCGAATGGCTGCTCGGGGCCTTGCAGATCAGCCTGGATGCGTTCCGTGCTGCCGGGGGCGTGCTGCTGTTCCTGATTGCGCTGGACATGGTTTTCGAGAAGCGTACGCAGCGACGTGAGCAGCGCGCAGACGCGCTGAGTGGTTCGGACGACACTCTGCCCGGCACGCACGAGGACATCTCGGTGTTCCCGATGGCCATCCCGATGCTGGCCGGGCCGGGCGCGATCGCCTCGATCATGCTGTTCATGTCACAGGCGGGCGGTTCGCTGGGCGCTCAGCTGTCGGTATTGATCGGCCTTGGCGCCAACCTCCTGATCTGCCTGGTGACGTTTCTTCTGATCGGCCCGGTCATGAAGCTGATGGGCGAAACGCTCGCTGCGATGATCACGCGGATCCTCGGCGTGATCCTTGCGGCATTGGCCGCACAATTCATTTTCGATGGCATTCGCGGCGCGCTGATGGACTGTTGAGCCGCAGCTACGTGCAAGATCTTGCCTGCCCCGTGTAAATGCTACCGATCCGCTGCATCACAAACTGCTGATAAAGCAGAGAGTTTTTTCTGGCACGGATCCTGCAATCTGCCTCCTGAGAGCTGACTCGCCGCCGCGTGCAACACGCGAGACGAAAGAAGGCTCGGTTACAGCACTTTTTCTTCAGGAGGTTCAAAAATGAAAAACGCATCGCATTCGAAAACTTCGCCACTGCGCAAGTCCTGGCTGCTTGGCGCCAGCCTGCCCGCCGTCATGCTGGCATCCGGGATGGCGTTGAGCCCGGCCCATGCGGGTTACGACAAGAAGGACGATGATCGCTCGGAGTCGCGTTCCGCGGGTGAGGTCGTCACCGATGGTTGGATTACCACCAAGGTGAAGTCGAAGCTGGTCGCCGATCAGGAGGTCTCGGGGTTCGACATCTCGGTGGAGACGCGCGACAAGGTCGTGTATCTGTCAGGCGAGGTGGAAGACCAGTCGCAGGTCAGTCATGCCATTGAGCTCGCCGAGGACATCGAGGGCGTGGAGCGCGTTGACGCAACGTCGCTGCGGGTCGGCACCGCGATCGACCAGATGCGCGACGCTGTTGGCATGCGCGACGACTAAAGACGTCGTTCGAAATGCATCGTCTATGCTGATGCATCCAACGCGGGCGACCCGGCACCTGTCCGGGTCGCCCGCAACCCTGACAAGCAAGCAACTTACAAAGGGGAATTCACATGATTAGCTGGGCTGTTACATTCCTGATCATCGCGCTGATTGCAGGCGTATTCGGACTGAGTGGCATTGCCGGCACTGCCGTCAACATCGCCTGGATCCTGTTCGTCGTAGGACTGATCCTTGCCGTTGTCACCTTTCTGATGGGTCGGCGTCCGCCATTGTGAGACCGCCAAGGTGACGAAGAAACGCCTACGACCGGGCTCTCCTGCGATTCAACTTTCTGATGGAGAGGTATCGTAGTCCTTGAGCCGGTTGTAGAGCGTTTTGAGGCTGACGCCAAGCGCGTCAGCCGTCATTTTCTTGTTGCCACCGAAATGATCGAGTGTTTTCTCGATCAGGCTCTGTTCGACTTCGCGTATCGACATGCCCGGCACCAGGGCGTCGCCATTGCGTGCCCAGCCGGGCGGACGTTCGAACTCAGCTGGCAGCACCTCGACGCACGCTTTGCCACGGTTCAGGATGGCGGCACGCAGCAGGGTATGTTTGAGTTCACGCACGTTTCCCGGCCAGTGATAGGCATCGAGCTGCGCCAGCACCTCGGCCGAGGCGGCTTTGGGCGTGCCGTACTGCTCGGCGTACTGCGCCAGATAGTGCGCTACCAGAAGCGGCACATCACCATCTCGCTCGCGCAGCGGCGGCACATGAATTGTCAGCACATTGATGCGGTAGAAAAGATCCTCTCGAAACGTGCCCTCGCCGACCTGCTTTTCGAGGTCCCGGTTGGTGGCCGCCACCATACGCGGCGAGACCGCAATCTCCTTTTCCGCGCCGACGCGCTGGACAGTCCTGGTTTCCAGTACCCGCAGCAGGGCGACCTGCTGCTGCAGGGGCAGCTCCCCGATTTCATCGAGAAACAGCGTGCCGTCCTGCGCGCGTTCGAACAGACCCTTGCGACGGGCCGCCGCACCGGTAAAACTGCCTTTTTCGTGACCGAACAGCTCACTGGCCAGCAGCTCCTGCGGGATCGCGCCGCAGTTGACCGCTGCGAACGGACGGGCCGGATCCCTGACCTGGTGCAGGGCCTGGGCGACGAGTTCCTTGCCCGTACCGCTCTCCCCGGTGATCAGCACCGTAATATCAGTGGTGCCGTATTCACTGACGGTCTCCCGCAGGGCACGCATGCACGCCGATTCGCCGATGATCTGGGCACCCGACGGCATGTTGCCTTTCGGCGACGCACCAGCCAACGGGTATTGGCCGGATTGATCACTGAGCGCACGTGCGATGCTCTTGCGCAAGGCGCTCACATCCACCGGCTTGACGAGGTAGTCAACGACCTGACCGCGCACTGCCCGGATAGCCGACTCGATGGACGGATGACCGGTGATGATGACCGTGTTGGGCCCGTCGTCGGTCACGAGCTCCAGCCCGCTGCCGTCCGGCAGCAGCAGGTCGACGAACAGGACGTCGAAGCGGTCGCTTTCCATGGCTGCGCGGGCTTCGGACACCCCACCGGCGATGCTCACGGCGTGGCCCTCGCCCGTCAGCAGCGGCTGGATCGCCGAAGTGAAGTCCGGATCATCGTCAACGAACAGAATGCGCGCCATCGCTCCGCCGCCAATTGCCCGCTATCAGAGTCGCCGAAACCGCTTGTGCTCGGGAACGCCATAATGGACGTGAAAAATCGAGGCGGTAAGCTTACTGCAGGGCTGCCTAAACAGGAATACTCGCGGGGGCGAATGCGCGCATCATACCGCGTCCACCGCCCGGCGCCGAAAGCAAGGGGACACTTGACATGACCGCTCGGGTACTCATAGCGGCGATTCTGACTTTATCGCTGGGATTTCTGACGGTTCAGGCGTGGCAGCTTCTGCGCGACACGGAGAACTCGAATATTGCCCTGATCGCCGAGAAGGACTCCTATGCGACCCGCAGCCGACTGATCCGCCAGATCGATGGGATGCTACAGGGGCTACGCGAGGTGCATGACTACTGGGCCGCGCACGCAGCCCTGCCGCTGGCAGAATGGCCGGCCTTTCAAGGTGTCGATCTGACCCAGATCAGCGGCCTGGAGCGGCTGGTTTGGATCGATGAAGCCAGCGGCAGGCAATTCCTCCGTACCGCACAGCAACCGGCGTTGAACGTTCCGCCCGCCCAGGACCAGCGCGCGGCCATAGAGCGCCTGCGCAGTGATGCAGCCGGGGTTCGCGGCGAGGCGATGCTTGGGCCCTACGCGGGCGAAGGCGGGCCTCGCATCAGAGTGGTCATCAACCGGCCGCGCGGCGGCGGACTCATGATTGCGGAGTTGCGTGCGCCGGCTTTGCTAGGCGCTTTCCTGGAGGACGAATCTCCGGGCTACGCCATTGCGGTGAGGTGGCGCGACGAGACCCTTTTTACACGCGACACCGCAGCGCCCGAGATTCCCGGGGACTGGGCGCGCCAGGGCATGATCAGGGCATCGATGGGCGCGCTGCTGGAAGTCGAGCATACGCCCACCGCCGAGCTCATCGCATCGCTGGTCACGCCTGCGCTGGCGGCCGTGCTGCCCCTGGGAATCGCGGTATCCTTTCTCGTAGGCCTGCTGGTCTGCGAGAACGGACGGGTGAACGTCCGCGCTCTGGCAGCACGACAGGCGGAGACCAGGATCGCAGAGCTGAACAGGGGGCTGGAGGCACAGGTGGCCGAACGCACCGAGGAGCTTGCCAGCCGAAACGCAGACCTCGTCACGATCACGGAATCGGTTACCCACGACCTGCGAGGCCCCCTGAATGCGATCTCGGTCAACCTCGCGCTGATCGAGCAACGCGCAGGCGGCAGTCTTCAGGCCGAGGCCCGCGAGGCCTTTGAGCGCAGCAACTCGGGCGTGCGACGCATGGGAGAGATCCTGGAGCGCGTGGTGGGTCTGTCGCTGGCGGCCCACGCGATTTATGAGCCCGAGACGTTACCGATGAAATCCCTGGTCGCGGAGGTGTTCGACCAGCTGCAGTCTGTCGAGCCGGGGCCCCCGGTTTCGCTTGAGATCGGCGAGCTCCCGGAGGTCGAGGCCGACGACACGCTGGTGCGCATCCTGGTGTTGAACCTGCTGTCCAATGCGCTGCGTCACACGCGAGACAAGGATCCTCGCCGCATCAGCGTCTCGGCGGAAAGCTCATCGGCCACCGAAGTCATCTATTGCATCCGCGACAATGGCTGCGGCCTGGCTCCCGAAGATGCAAAACGCATCTTCGCCCCGTTCGAGAAGTCGACGAAGCGCGGGAAGTCCGACGGCAGCGGTCTCGGCCTGGCCATCGCCGAGCGCATCGTGAAGCGACACGATGGGCGCATCTGGGCTGAGGGCAACGAGGGCGAAGGGGCCGCCATATATTTCACCCTTTCGCCCGCGGCCGATGCTAAGCCGGAGCCCGGGCGTCCGGGCCTCTCGGCACTCAACATGCGCCCCCAGCCAGCGGGCGCGGGGTCCAGCTAGTCGCGCCCGAGCAGCAGCATAGCAGCACCGGCTGCAGTGCCGATCGCGCCCAACACCCAGTACCACAGCGTGTTGTCGGTATATTCGCCCGTCAGTGCCTCGGAGATCTGGTCATCCATGCCCTGGGATGACTGATAGCCGAGGAAAAGCAGCAGCAGTCCCGCTGCCAGCAGGGCGATGCCGATAATGCGTTTGGTGGTCATCTTTATTTACTCCAGTCTATGGTGCATGGCTATTCGGGGCGTTCAGCCAGACAGGTGAGCAAAAATCATGCCACCGGCCCTTGCGGATCATGCAGATCGAAACACACGGCGGGCAGGCACGTCCGTCCGATATCGCACACAGCACGGGCGCTGGCCCAAACCGTCCGTGTGCCGGCATATTTTTCCCTGGGGTCGGTAAAGCCTTCCGTACGCAGCAGCGCTGTGGGGACTCTACCCCTGCCGCCGCCGCGCTCCGCCCGCGATCTCATTCCGGTGGCATGCGACTTGCAGAAGCTTTAACGCAAGAACGGCAGTTGCCGTCATAGGCGCGATACTGTCAGCGCGTTTCAGTGGAACTCTGCGGAGGCCAGTCATGAACATCACGACAAACACACAGCTTGGCCAACTGCTGCCGGCAGCACGCGAGGGTATAGGCTTCTACGAGTATGCCGCCAAGCGCATCGGGCCGGTTTCGCTGCGAGTCGTCTTCCACAGTATGTCCAAGGTGCGTTACGACCTTGTGAAGGCGCTATGCGCCGAGGTGGTCACGCACCATGAATTTTCCGACGAAGGGTCAAGCCTGCATGGCAGGACCAGTCGGTTGTACACACGGATGCGCACCCAGCTCGCCAGATGCCCGGACACACGGCACGTCGCCGAGCTCATCAGGCACGAAGCCGAGCTTCTTGAAGCCTTGCACGACAGCTTCGAAGAAGCCTCGGACGAGCGCAATCAGAGTGTTGCAGAGATTCTTCGAGTGCACCTGCCGCGCATGCATGCCTGTCACGACGAGCTGGCGCGCTTGCAGACACATCTGTTCTGATTTTTTCCAGAATTTCAAATCCAAGTGATCCATCCCATCCCGAAGGAGACGACGATGAACGAAGACCAGCGCAGCGGCAAGTGGAAGCAGATGAAGGGCAAAATTCGCGAGCAGTGGGGCAAGCTCACCGACGATGAGCTGGACCAGGCGCGCGGCAATGCCGAATACCTCGCAGGAAAGGTCCAGGAACATTACGGCACATCGCGCGAAGAGGCTCGCCGCCGGATTCGTGAGATCGAAGAGCAGATCTGAATCCTGGTGAGATTGGTAATGGAGACGGGCCAGTTGCATGGGGCAGCCGGTCCGTCTGCGCTTGGGTCTGCAAATGGCGTGCGCCTTAAGCCTTCAGAGAAGCTTAAGCGTTTAGATTACATCAAGAGGCACGCGCGCTGGCCACTTGCCCGGCGTGTGCACGATCCCCGACAGCAATGTCGGCAACGAACGCCTCCGGCGTCGCCGGTGACACAACGACCGTGCGCGCGGGGAAGCGCAACACGACTGTCTGCTGCGGATCGGTTACGTACGCACGATACGGGCCGAGCGCTTTACTGCGGAAGCGGCCAGTGAAGGAAAACAGACCCCCGTTACCGAACGTGCGGATACTGCCGCGCATGGCGTCGGGCTCAAACCGCGCCGACTCAAGACCGCTCAGTGGCAGCTGTGTCGTCCACAGCAAGCGATGGATCAGAATTGCATCTGCCGTGACTGCGTAGCCGCGAATCGTGAACAGTGCGCCACCGGCGACAATGGCCAGTGGCAGCAATGCTACCCATGGCAGCACGGCGTGACCGCTCCAGATGAAGCTGATTGCCAGGCCTGTACACAGTAGAGTGGAGACTGACGAGACAACGATCAGCGAGGTGCTCCACGGGGCGTCGTAGTTCTTCATGCTGCCGATTCATAGTCCGATGGTTTGGAGTACTCGATTTTCCGGCCTGCGAAGGCATCGTATAGCGCTCGATGCCGCCTGAGCCCATACTCGTCATCCCGGGTGTCGTAGTCGCGAACCCAGCTGATCAGATTTTGCAGGTTGGCGTCCTGCGCCTCGCGTGATTCGAACTTTTCCGCCTCCCAGGGTCGTGCCCGGCAATGTGCGACGCAGGTTTCAACGCCGGGATTCAGAAATATCAACAGGTCGGCATGCGGCAGGAGCGGTTCGACGATATCTGCGTAGCACCCCTCGACGATCCAGCTTGCGTTGGATTCGATGAAGCGCAGTGCTTCGGCAACGCTTTCGTCGACCCGACGCCGCTGCGCGCCTTGCGCAAATGCCAACTCATCAAGCGAAGGTCTGGCTGCCGGTTCTCGTTCAATCAACCGCTTCGCCAGAGTGCTCTTGCCGGCGCCCGCATTCCCCAACAGTACGGTTTTCACAGGCGATATCTCCCTTGTTATCTCCCTGGAAGCACGCAGATGCCCGGCTCATTCAGGTCCCTTCGGTTCCCAGAGCTCGATCGGATTGCCTTCCGGGTCGTGCAGCCGCGCGAAACTGCCGTTGGGGTAGCTCTGCGTGTCGCCTACCGTGATGCCGGCTGCACGCAGCTGAGCCACCATCGCCTCGAGATCCGCCACGCGGAAATTCACCATCCACCCTTGTTGCGGATCGCCGAAGTACGTGGTGTCTGCTTCAAACGGCGCGAATACGGTCGGGCCTTGCGCTTGGTGCCAGGGCTGCTGCTCGTAGCTCGTGGGCACAGGTGAGACGCCAAGATGCGTCTCGTACCACTGCGCGAGGCGCGTGGGGTTCTCAGCCCTGAAGAACAAGCCACCGATTCCCAGCACCTTGTGCATCTTGCCCTCCTCGGGCGACTCGTCTGCGAAGACACCGCCGCTCAGCGCGACAAACAGCAGCGCCGCCAGTCCCGCCGGCATTCGCGAGACTACCAATGCAGCGTCCCTTGCGCGCCCTGGAACCGCCCCGTGAGTTCATCGGCAAGCGCCGGAGGACGCAGGTAGTCCCCTACCGATTCCTGTCCGGGACCCGGTAACGGGACAGACTCCGGATCGAGCCCGGCCACGCGCAGGCGCGCAAGGCGCTGGGGCAGATGGGCGTTCATTGCTCGAATACGCTCACACGCGTTTCCTCGTGCGTGTCAGGCGCCGCGGGTGCAGGCGCAATCTCGCTACCGTACTGCATGAGCAGGCACTTCGCCAGAGTCTCGGCCGCAGCAACGGGATGGCAAATAAAAAAGCGGGCTGCCCGCTTGTCCGGACAGCCCGCCTGTGGCTTCAGCGTGTTTCCGCTGTTGTGCTACTGGCTCGCTTTGGTCGTACGGCGTTCGGCTTCGAACTCGGGCAGGTTGTCGAACTCAGCCTCGTTCATGTTGACGACAATCTTGTACTCGTCGTCCTCATCGCTCTTGGCTCGTACGTCAACGTCGTTCCACGACAGGGCCTTGGTGGTGCCACCGATGCCCATCACACCACCGCTGTTGACGAGCACAGCCGCAACGCGGCCTTCCCGATCCAGCACGACATCAGCAACCGAGCCGATCTCTTCATCCTGCCGATTGACGATGCTCGTGCCCTCGAGATCGTTCAGCTTGATGTGGTTCTGCTCGAGGTGAGTGATGCGCTTCTGGGCTGCGTGATGGCCAGCCTGCTTCTGCCCCGCCTTCTGCCCCGCCTGCTGCTGGGCCCGCTGCGCGTCGGGACGCTGCTGGTCCTGACGATGCTGGTCCTGGCGATGCTGCTCGGGCTGTTGCGCTTGCGGCTGCTGCGTGCGCAGCTGGTCGTGGTCATCTCGCAGAACGTCGGGCGCCTGGGCCATCGCGATGGCCGGTACCGAAAGCGCCAGGGCGCCGATGGTCAGGATGTGTTTCATGGTCTTCTCCTTTGGATGTAAAAAAAACGTCGGTGCCGGAATATCCGGTCACTATGACCGGGTCCGTGGCCGGGTCAGCGGATGTTGTAGTAGCTGTGAACACCCTGCAGCCAGGCGGTGTCTGCCGTCCTGGGCCAGTTGTCCTTGTCGAATCCGGGTGCTTTTTCGAGTCGCTCCCTGGACTCATTGAGGACGAACTCATGGTTGTCGGTATCCGGGGTCATCGCCTGCAACGGCACGGCGAACAGCTTGTCACCGATACCGAACAAACCCCCGAAGGACAGCACCGCATAGCTGACCTTGCCGGTAGAAGTGTCGAGCATGAAGTCCTCGACCTTGCCGAGGTCGTCACCCTGCGCGTTACGGACCTTGTTGCCTTTCAACGAATTGGCTGACAGATGCATAGCCTTACTCCTTTGAGTCGATATGACTCCTGGCTGGCCGGCCTCTAGCCGGTTCAGGAGCCCTGTAGCCAGAGTTTTGCAACTACCGTGCCACCGGGCGCTGTGCAGCCGGCGTCCGCGCTCGTGCGGGTCTCCGGTGGCCGACGGCCTTAGTGAGCTCGCCGAAAGCCTGTTGGCTTTACACAATGGCGTGTAATTCTTGCCGGATTCCCGATGGGTGGCCGTCTGCCAGACTCCGCTACGCGCGCTTCCGCCAACCTGACCGAGCAGCAGAAGCTCAAGGCTGAGCTGTTCGACAACAAGATCAACAGCCTTGGCTTCTCGGCGGTATTCGCCGCCCTGTCACAGGGCCTGGATCTGATTGAGTTCATCCAGCTCGACTTCCTGACCAACCTGGCGGCATTCGACGCCGGTGTCGCGGTCTGGAACCAGAAGGCGCGGTGGGATGCATGCGCACCGCCTTCTAGCACGGCACATCGAGGGCAAAGTGCCGCCGAGACCACCGAAGCCACGGCGCTGAGGGGCGCGCCAGCCGTTCGCAACCGAGTATTCCTGCCTGCCAGATGCGCTGAGCCGGATGCGCTGCGACGCAGCCACGCGTATTGTGAGGACGTGGCGTCGCAGTGAGAGGACCGTAATGCCGGCAGGCATAGCCAAAGTGCTCGCCTGGCTGTCGTTGTACATGCTGCTGGCGTTGCTGCCGATGGCCGTTGCCATGATTGGCGAGCGCCCGGTACCGCGCGCCTGGCTGGTCGAGAGTGGCGCCATGCTGGGGCTGCTGGGGCTCGGCGTCCTGGCGATGCAGCTGGTGATCACCGGCCGACATCCGTGGTTTGCCGGCAGTGTCGGGCAGGACAACCTGCTGCAGTTCCACCTCAGTACCGGCGTGTTCGGCTGGCTCCTCGTGCTGGCCCATCCACTCCTGCTGATGGCCGGTGACCCCGATTTTCTGGCATGGCTGGACCCGCGGGAGGGCCTGCTG
Source organism: Gammaproteobacteria bacterium (assembly GCA_041745895.1). Taxonomy (GTDB): domain Bacteria; phylum Pseudomonadota; class Gammaproteobacteria; order Steroidobacterales; family PWYM01; genus PWYM01. The sequence continues at coordinate 237 of JBGTIC010000525.1, read as the reverse complement.
CGTGCGATGACGATGGCCGGGCTGCTCGTTGCCATCAGCCTGCTGGTCGGAAGCTCACTCTGGCGGGTGCACTTTGGCCTGCAGTACGAAACCTGGCGAAGCGTGCACGCGGTGATGGCGCTTGTCGTGGTTGCCGGCGGCCTCGCGCACGCATTGATGGGCGCTCACCATACCGCCGGCCTGCTGCGACAGATCGCGCTGGTGCTGATCGTTGCCGTGCCGCTGGGGCTGCTGGTG
>JBGTIC010000524.1:0-38010 GCA_041745895.1 Gammaproteobacteria bacterium | reverse complement strand
CTCCACCACCAGCTGGGGGCTGAGGAAGTACATGAATATGGATCTGCTACGTGAGTTGCCCGCGCGGGCTGCGCATGTGGCGTAACGATCAGACGGAGCCACCGCCTTCAGAGAAAGTGCGAAAGATTATTGACACTACCGTATCCGCAAACTGGCGTCCTGAATAATCTGGGTAAACTGCTCTCGAATTTTCCACCAATCGAACTCTGCAGACCGTTGTCTGGCTGCTTCGCTCATGCTTGCTCGTCTTCGTCCGTCGCCGGTAATGCTTAACACGGCCTCAGCATGAGCCTCGGCGTCTCTGCTCGGGCAGCTGATGCACCATGTGCTATCGGTATAGTCACCAATGCCGGCCAAATCTGTGGTAACGAGAGGAAGCCCAGACGCCATACCTTCAAGTATCGCATTGTTGGCGGTGCTCTCTTCCAGTGGAAGAAGTTGGCAGAATGCGCGTTGATAGGCCTGCCGCAAGAATTCATCGGACGCATCGCGAACAATTGTCAGAGAAGGATGATCGATATCTTGGGGCAGATGCCGACTTGGGCCAATCAGCATCACTGTTGTGTCAGGCTGCTTCGCGACAATCAGATCAGCCGCAGCCTTCAACGTTGCGAAATCACGCCGGTGAACGCCAACTGAAATAACCAAATTCTCCTTTCTATGAGAGTAGTTAGGTGCGAAATACTCCGTGTCGATGCCGTGCGGCAAGAACTTAGCGTTTTCTTTGCCAAACGTGTCCTCAAGCAGCGTCAACTGACACCGTGCGACCGCGATGGCAAGATCTACCCCCTCGGCTCGATCTGGCGTCAGCGATCGTGCTAAAACATCGACTGGTTGGTGAAATGTTGCCGAGACTAAAAGTCGGTCGGCCATACTGCTGGGCTTCGCGGGCCATCGGCAAAAGTCGCCGTCGCAGATGTGCATGTTCGTAAAACTGCCACCCATCAGAACCTGGCGCAGCAATAGCTTGCGCTCCACGTCGGCCATGCGGGGGATAGAGCTGAGCAGGCCGCTGACACGCGCCGGAAGAATGCTTGTCTCCGTCGAAAATTGATATCCAATGCCCTCGCACAACAGGTGGTAGCCAGATCGCCGCATGTGATGAGGCCACTTGGTGTCGACAAACAACAAGGTGTTCCCAGAGCGAATGGCCTTTCGCTGAGCAAACCTGACTTTACGATAGCGGGTCAGATAGTCGCTAATGGACATCTGGGCTGTTCCAACATCGCTTTGTCATGGGCTCCTCGGGTAGCGAACGAGTACAGGGCATTGCGAGAGCATGGCTGATTGAGGACGCGTGCCTGCTCACTTTCGAGCGGTTGGAGTGTCAGAGACGTGACCCGCGCTACCGCCGAATCCTTCTGAAAAGAGATGAGCGCATACGAGGGAATTTCCGAGCGGGGTGTGATGGCCAGCCCACACAAGACTGTGGTCGCTATCGCGGAGCACGTCCAGGGTGTCGACGACCGTGATTGGCAGAGTGGAAGCGTGCTTCAAAATCAACTCTCGCTCTGCGAGCATTTCTTTCCTATCGATATCGTGCCAGTACTGGAGGAGCAATATCCGACTCGGAACACTCAGCTGGGAAAACTCCTTGAGAGTCCACTCAATTATGGACTCCAAATCAGCAGCGTACGGGTGCATTTCCTTGTAAGCGGCCCAGCGAAAGACCAACTCAGGGATGCTTCTGTCAATTGCGGTGGCGAAGAGTAGGGACCGCTCGTACAACAGTACCAGTATGGGATTCGGGTCCCCGGGATTGAACATCGTGCCCGGCTTCATCGGGTCCGCCACCTCAGACCAGGCCAACCCGTCGCTGCTGTTCACCAAAGCCGGGCGCGGACGCCCCCACACGTACTGCATCTGGTCTCGCAGAAAGTCATCTCCTACAACGACGGCCAGTACCACGCTCGCGTAGTCTTTTCCAGAAAGCAGCAGGGTTGCCCGTTTGAACGCTTGCGCTGCGCCATACCCAGTGACGCCTCCATTATCCACTCCAACCTCAAGCATTCGCTCGAGGCATGCAGGCCAGGTTTCGTAGTTGGCGACCTGCTCGCCAAAGGTGAAAGAGTCACCAACAACGAGAACCTTCGACCGACCATAGTCAGAGGGTGAGTCGTTGGCTCTGAACCCCTCTTGGGTAATCGTCAGTGCCTTCTTCTGCCAAAGCGCTGAATCGATGACGGCGCTGAACCCTTCCAGCGGTACGAAGCCGAGATCATCGTCAAAACGCAAGGATGTCCCCAAGTCCCCGTCGGCCCTTGGAAAGTGACGAACCTTCAATTGGGTTAATGGTTGGAAGTCGCATTGGGATGTCTTGCATGAGCCGATGCTGATCAGTCCGCGAAACAGGAGTTCGGAAAGGAGCATAAGAACGCCCAAAAGCAGCACGTTGATCACGACTGTTTTCACCCACGTCATGCCCCACCTCGTGCGCGATCGATCTGCGCGGACATGATGCACTGCGAACTCAAGGTCGGGACCACCAGATCAGAGACCGCGAAGCTTGCGAGATCGCCTTGTCGCTTTCCCAGTTTCGTTCCATAGTTGCTCGGCAAGTGGAACACGAATGCATCGGCAGAGACTTGAAAATCGCTCGTCAGTGGAAGCAAATGTCGTGAATCATAACCCTCCGGTGAACCGACGAAGGTAAGCCCCAGCGCAGCGATCGCGCGGACATCATCGGTTTCAGCTGCCTGCGCGGATGGCATGTCGAAGCGACCGCTTGTCAGGTACTCAGCGAGCATATCGCGATCGTAGAGCCAGCACGCCTGGTATTCAAAAGGCGGAGAAAGATACCTGGAACCTCGGATCTCCACGATCTTCGGGGAAGTCGCGCGGTGCTTGAAGTCAGAGGCGACAAGCTGCCTGTATCCGTCTAGTTCAACGCGCAGAAAGCCGGGCCAGAAACCATGGGCCTTCAGATTGTCCTTTTCATGAAACCAGCGTAGGACAGTCTGCCGGGGAATGAGGATGTCATCCTCCAAGTACAGGAAGAAGTCATATTTATCGATGCTATCCTGGAAATGTCGGCGGCACGCCCAAGTGAGGAGGTGCGGATGTGGCAAATCCGGGAAGCAGTGGATTTCGATGCCAGGTCCCAGATTCTGTAGGGCGTGTTGCGTGTCTGGTGAGTTGGTGTCTATAACAACAGATAGCGATTGAAACGGACTGGCGGCAAGGTCGATCAGGATCTCTCGAAGATATGCGAGGCGGTTGCGGTCGAAGTGAAAAGCGATATGAACAAGAGCACGTCCGGGTATCGGTTCACTCGAACGTGTCGGTGGTAGCAGCGGGGAAACAATATCCTGTACGGACTTTGCGTTCAGCCACGGACGGCGTCCGAACAGGCGAAGCCTCATCAATCTGTAGAGGCTGTTGAGCTTTTCCAATTGTGGAAGGATTCTCCAATAGACTGCTCGGAGACCCGGGGTGTTTTGTAGGAATGCCTGCAAGTGCTCGGACATGATTCAGCGCTTCAGCGATGCCTAAACCGGTGCGGCCTTTGTGAACTGCAGCAGTGAAACCAGACCGAAGTTTGAGCGCATCTCGTCAGAAAATCAGGATGGCGTACCGACGAGGCTACGATGCAGCGTCGCCGTAGCTGGCAGACGCCATAGCGGAAAACTCCGAGCTGTTTGCAGCCAGGTTGTCGTAGGTTCCTTCCGCGACAATTTGACCGCCCTTCATCATGAAAATGGTGTCGCAATGTCGGACCGTGCTGAGGCGATGAGCGATCATGATGATTGTCTTCTTACGAGCAATGTTCAAAATCGCAGACATGACGGTGCTCTCGGTAACGTTGTCCAGAGCGCTGGTGGCCTCGTCGAACACCAGGACGCTTGGATCTCTGTAGAGCGCACGTGCAATGCCGATTCGCTGTCGTTGCCCACCCGAGAGGCGAACTCCTCGCTCGCCAACCTTCGTGGCGTATCCCTCGGGTAATTCCTCGGTGACGAACGTGTGCAAGTCTGCCATTCTTGCGGCGGACTCTACTGCCTGAAGGTCGATTCGATCGGGAAACTCACCGAATGCAATGTTGGCTGCGATGCTGTCGTCAGAGAGGAATATCTCCTGAGGTACGTAGCCGATCGCCCGCTGCCACTGTCTTCGATTGTCGCCGTCAATCTCAACCCCGTCCACCAGTAGTCTTCCTTCAAGGGGCGTGAGGAGACCGAGGATAAGGTCAATAGCAGTGGTTTTGCCGGCACCGGTTGCGCCCACAAACGCCACGCAGGAATTGGCAGGGATAACGGCGGAAACATGGCTCAATGCAGGGCTTGTCGCATCAGGATAGGAGAACGTGATGTATTCAAGAACCAGGTCTTTGCGTATAGGTAGTGGATCTACTGGCGCTTCTTCGGGCACCGTACCGGAGCTATGGTGCGAGTCGGCAGCGGTAAACTCCGGATAGAGTCTGTCAAGAATATATCCACCGTAGCGCATAACGGATACATCATGATACACGCTCTGCAGAGCTGGCATGAGGCGGTAGCCTGCAAAGGCATAAACCGCAACCAGCGGGAGTACCAATCCAAGCCCCTCGCCTCTAGTCAGAATCAAATATACCAGAATGAAGAGAATTCCCCCGAATGCGAACGCCTCCATAACGTACCTGGGTAGCGTCCCCAGACTGGCCTGGTTTGCCTGATATCTCGCGAGGCGCTTGCCCGGGACAAGAAATCGACGCAGGTAAACAGACTCCAGCCCAGACACCTTGACCTGCTTGATTGCGCCCAACCCCTCTTGCGCAATACGAAACCGCTCCTCGTTGGCGATCCAGGTCGCGGCACTTATTCGAGCTAAATATGCTCGAAAAAACAGGTAGATGAGGCTGTACAGGAAGATCAATAAACCGCCTGTAGCAAGCGCAATCAAGGGGTCGGCAGTCACGACCAGCATAAGGAGGAGCGCAATGACGAGCATCTTGGACAATACTCGCAAGGCTGGCATCAGCGACTGCGTAACGAGTCCAGTCACCTCTTGCAGGACAGTTCTTCCCAAATCCGCACTGTGGTGGCTGAGGAACCACTGGTAAGGGCGGGCGTAGTATGCGCGCAGAAGGCGCACGCTGAGCCGCAGGTTGCATTGCTGGGAGTAGCGGTTCAGAAACCATTCGGTAAAGGCGCCAAATGCAAGCGCCGTCACAAGGGCAACGAAGGCTGTGAACCCCAGCATTGCGAGAAACACCCGATCCCCGGGCTCACCTACCAGTCGGTACAGAAAGTTCAGTACAGAATTGGATTCAATTACCTGAGGGTTTCCGACGACCGCCATGAAGGGCATGATTGAAGCTACACCGATCGTCTCCAGAATTCCCTGAAAGAAGAAAAGTACCAGCAGGGCGACACTACGCTTTCGCTCTTGCTTATCTAGCAGGCTCCAAAGCTTCTTGTATGTATCAATCATGCTGCGGTCTTGATGGGCAATGTGGTCGACGAGCAAAAGGAACGAACGCAGCTAACGTCGTCCAGCGCACAGAATTGCGAGGGCCGCTTAGGGTTCCCACCGTCAATCTCTTGGATACTAAGTCAAGTGTCCCGTTGTGAGTTAGCGACCGTTTCACAGTAACTCTCCCAGTACCATTTGTTTCCGTTGCTCGCACGGACGTCGTCCGAGGAGGGTGGCTCACGTACCAACGATTGATGATCATGGATCTTGAGTCCAGTTGGACGGAGCACCGGCCTAGGCGAACCGCGGGGCGCGACGGCGCTGTCGCGATTGCTGGTGCCGGGTCCGGGCCACGGTGCGATAGAAATCCAGGGTCTGCCGTGCAACATCGTCCGGGTTAAAGCGTCGCTCGCACTCCACTATTGCGCGCGCACCTAGTTGGGTCGCAAGATCGGGATTATTCAGGAGTTCAATGCACTTGCGGGCAAGGTCTTCTACCTGACCAGAACGGAAGATCAGGCCGGTTTTCCCGTCTTGAATAATCTCCGGAATTCCACCTGCATCCGAAGCGACGATCGGACAGCCTTGAGACATTGCCTCCAGCGCGGTATTTGGGAATGTTTCATATCGTGAACTGATAACGGTAAGGGATGCGCGCCGCCGCCACTCGCTCACCTCGGCTTGCGTCATCACACCGAGATATTTGACCCGAGTTGCCACCGTCGATGCATCCACTCTCTGCTGGAGGTAGGCTTGCAGCCCCAAGCAGCGACCGGCCGAATCGACAACCCCGTCATCAGGACCAATGAAGTATAGTTGAAGCTCGGAATCTTCCTTGGCGAGCTGGCTGAAGGCGTCAACGACCAAGTCTCCACCCTTCAGGGCGTCAAACCGCCCCACGAACAGGATGGTCCGTTTTCTGTCCGCGCGCTGCTCCCAGCGCTCGCGCGGATCACGTGCGCGCTGTGCGTTGGGTATGACAGCAGTGCAGTGGCTATCAAGAGCATACCGGTCGATCGTGCTGTCAAGCACAAATCGCGAGGGCGATGAAATCCCGTCTGCGCAGACTAGGCCTTTGCCTTCCAGATTCAGGCGCTCCGAGTACGCCCGCTGCCTCTGTGAGGCACCCTGCAATTCTCCGGTCAGAAACCACGGACCATGGAGGCGGACCACAACAGGAAACTGCACCCGTGGTTGTATTCGCGCCGCAATGCCGAAGGTATCCTCCAACTCCAGCACGTCTAGTTGCATGCCAGATTGCGCGCGGATGGCGGCCAACAAAGCGGATCCCAGACGACCTACTATACCGTGGACAGGCTGAAATCTATGCCGCACTCGCTGGATGAACTGCCCAGGAATGGAGCGGCTCTGGTAGGCGGTAAGGTCTACCACATCGTGCTCGGCATCCTGAGCAGATTGATCCATCCGCTGTGCGAAGACCGGCACTCGAACACCAAGGCTCTGCAGGCCGGGGCGAAACTTCCCAAGAGAGGCGACAATGCCATTCGTCGCCGTAGCCGGTGGCCAGGATGGGCTCAGGAACGCGGCTGTCCGAATCGCGGGCTCGGTCATTGCGCGAAGCCTCTTGGTCTTGATGCAGCGTCAGGGCGGCGCCGAAACGCCGGCCGACTGCGTGCATTGGGGCGCGGTGAACCGGAATTCGAGACATTGTCAAGACTAAGGGTCGCTGAAGTACGAAGGAGCGCAAGCAGGATCGAGCCATAGATCGCGACATGTGATGTATCGCTCGTCGTAGATATCAAGAACATATAGGCCACAGTGAAAGCGAACAATAAGCGAACATCGTAGTGGGATGCGGTCGAATCCTGAAGAATTGAGTTTGCTTTTTCCGAGTAACGCACCGCTTTGGCAAGTGCAAATATGTAAGCCAGCACAAAAAAGGCCACCGTGATCAGACCATACTCCAATGCGATTTGAAGATAGACGTTAACGATATCTACAATGCCTTGGCCCTGCACCAAGTGCCAAAAATGGGCAGACTGAATGAAGTATACGTCACCGAAAAAAGGGCTTTCGGCGATCTTCAGCAATGAGGCCTGTATCATTTGCTGTCGGTAGCCGAACGTTCCGACGTCGTCCAAGCCGGAGGTGTCAAATCCGAGAATGTAATCCAGAATGGCCCCATAAGCCACAACAGCTACGCCGAGCACGAGAACAAAACGACCAAAGGTAATCCATCGATAGACCAATACTACAAGGCCCGCCAGCGCAGTGCCGAAAAAGGCTGACCGGGCGCCGCTAGAGAGGATAGCAAAGATAAGAAGGAGTGCGATGACTCCAAACTGGATGGTGGAGAGCTGCCATTGGCGTCGGCGTGTGAGCATGAGGATAAGTGCGGTACCGCACAGAAGCCCAAAAAGGCCATTGGCCAGGGTTACACCAATTCGAAGCAGGCCTGCCGTCCGGTAGTCGCCGAACCAGCCGGGCCCAGCCATGAAATCCCACTGACGCAGCTGGCTGACAGCGGCAAAGCATGCAAACACGACGGCGATGACAAAGTAGCCGCGCATGAAGAGATCCAGATCGTCTATCGATTGGAACGCTCGGCGGAGCGCCCAGTAAGGGAGATACAAATACACCGCGGTCATGAGCCCGCGACGCACGCCGGTTGTCAGAGGGACATCGCGAAAATCAAGCGCAATGGTGAATACCAGGAACAGGGTGAAGCATGTATCGACCGCGTTCCACCGCAAGGAAGCACCGCGTGGTGCGCGCATCAGGAAAAATAGTGTAAGCGGGAGCCACCAATAGTAGGTGATCAGATAATTCAGGCCAGGGAACGGGATATCAAACGATAGGTATCCCGGAAAGATCAATAGAAAGCCAAAATACAATGGAGCGATGTATCGCCCGTCCGTGGGCCTAATGAACCATAGGGAACATGTGAAAAGTCCGAGTACGAGCGCGGGGAAAGGCACGAGCCAAACAGCCGCGCAGGCGAAAAAGGAGAACAGGATCAGTCTGTCGCGTATGTAGGCGTCGACAAAATCCTTCAGAATGTACGCAGCTAACAGACACGCAATCAATCCGTGGATGGTCGCGGCGAGCCCCGTAGGTAGACCTAATCCCATGGCGAAAAACTATCCAGACTTGGACAAGCTCCGTTTGAGAGCATGCCGGGCTCGGCCCTTCTACAGGTCAGTTCACGCCTCGCGCTGGAGGGGTGCCGCAGAGCTCATCTCGTACCCACATAGCCGCTGCATGACGATATGACCGAAAATGAAATGCACGTCTTCGGCCAATTGCATGTCATCAACGGCAGCCCAGACGTTATGTTGTGCGCGCTCGCGTAGTCTTCCGCCACTATACCCACAAAGACCAAGCGTCGTTGCGCCATGCTCATTGGCGTAATCGACGGCGCGGATCACATTCTCAGAGTTACCGCTTCCGGAGATGGCGATGACCAGATCCCCTGGCTGCATCAGGTTCTTCAGTTGCTCAATAAATATGTCTTCGAACGAGGTGTCATTTCCGTACGCCATGACAACGCCCATGTTGTCCACCAGACTGCGTCCACGGAACGGGCGCCCGCTAGCCATGAAAATGCTTTTGTTCCAGTCATTCACAAAGTGCAGCGCGGTGAGCGAGCTGCCTCCATTCCCCAGGGTGATGATCTGTCGCCCGGCCTGCCAAGCATCGGCAATCAACGCGATTGCCGCATCCACCTGATGCCGATCGATGACTTCAAGTACCTTGGACAGGCGCGTGAAATAGTTACTTGCTGTGCCAGCATAGGCGTTCATGACGAGGCTCCGGGGTGGGTTCGGTTCAATTGCGATCAATGGTAGAAAATAATTCGACTGCCTAAACGTTCGAAGCCCATTTCGACAGGGCGCAGCTTATGCAGGGCTGCCTTTATGGCTCCATGCGTCTCTCTGGGCGCATAAAGCATCAGAAACCCGCCGGCGCCGGCGCCAAGGAGTTTACCACCAAGCGCGCCCGCTGCCCGAGCCGCATCGTAGCATTCGTCGATCGCCCCGTTGCTGACGCCGCTCGTCATGGACTTTTTCAGTTCCCAGTTCTCGTGCAAGATGTCACCGAAGGCGTCGACATTGTTGGACTGAAGTTCTTTTTGAAGAAGGTAGGCAATCTCGACCATGCGCTGCATGGACCGCCGCTTGTTGCTGCTGGCAGCCATGTCGCTGGCTTGTTGGCGGAGCAATGCGGAGGCGCTGCGCTCGATCCCGGTATAAAGAACCAACGTGTTCGACTCAATCTGTTGCAGTACGTCGGGCCGACAGATTATTGGGGAGACCCGTACTGATTCGTCCGGCCGAAACTCGATGAGGTTCAGGCCGCCGAATGCCGCCGCGTACTGATCCTGCTTGCCGATCGGCTCACGGCAGATGTCGATCTCGATATGGCAGCTGTTACGACCTAGCTCTTCACTGGAGACATACCGGCTCTGGAAGGCGTTGAGAACATTCAGAAGCCCAACTGTGAACGAACTCGATGATCCCAATCCGGTTCCTCGCGAGGGAATATCGGCAATCGTTGTGATCTCGACGCCTCCATCAAGTCCGACGAATCTCAATGCCTCACGAACCAGGGCATGTCGGATGTCACCGACGTGCTCGACTTCTTCGGTTACCGAATAGGACACACGAATGCCACTGTCGAACTTGCGGTTGACCGTGACGTAGATGTATTTGTCGATGGCGGTGCTCACCACCGCTCCGCCGTGCTCGCGGTAGAAGCCGGGAAGATCGCTGCCTCCGCCGGCAAAGCTCATGCGAAGCGGTGTTCGGCTGATAATCACGCGAAAATCTCATCTAAAGTTACGGTGCGGAACCTGGTACCTGCGCCTCCAGGGACAGTCAGAACAGCTTCGAGCGCTTGCCGTGACATCACAGCGAAACGATGCGTGACCCCGAAGTTTAGCTCAGTCTGAAGCAGATCTGGCGTGCCTTCGATCACAAATACTTCTCCAGAATGAGCCCTACAGCCTCGGCCAAGTCTGACGCACGGTAATCAGGCTCCACCGCGTGCCGACCATCCAGTCCTGCGTACCCGGTTTCTACTAGAATGGACCTGAGGCCCGCGCGGCGCGCGGTCTCCAGATCGACGGTGGAATCGCCGATCAGCCAGGATGCCTGTCTGTCAACATTGAACTGGCGGCTGGCCAGATCGATCATGCCGGTGCGCGGTTTGCGGCATTCGCAGTCAATCTTCAGCTCCGGCCGTTCACCCGGATAGCCACGATGCGGGTGGTGTGGGCAGACATAAAGGCGATCCAGATAGGCGCCGCCCAGGCCAAGCTGCGTTTCAAGGCGATTATGAATCGCCCTCAAGCCCTCTGGCGTGCACTCGCCACGCGCGACTACAGGCTGATTGGTGACCACGCAGCAACGGTAGTCAGAGTTATTGAGGCGGCGTATGGCCTCAGCCACGCCAGGGAACAGCCGCAACTGATCGGGGTGGTTGAGGTGATCAACCTCTTCGTTGATCGTGCCGTCCCGGTCGACAAATACCACCTGCTGAGGGTGCGCGAGGCTCGCGCGTGCGATGTACCCGGACTCCAGATCTGCGGCGGCTCGATCCAGTCGCTCGGGCGTACCGCAGTCTTTCACATACTCGAAGCTGTTGTAACCGCGTAACACGCATCCGCTCGTCAGCATCTCGGGAAAGAGATTCCTGCCGAAATCGATCACGCCGGGCCTGTTCTGCCACCGCCTCAACGACTCCCGCCTGATCCAGTACAGTGCCGCATTGACCAGATTGGCGTAGTCGGTGCTCTGATCGTGAGGGTAAGGATGAAAGGCAACGACTCGGTTGGCCTCATCCATCTCTACCAGGTCTGAGTCGTGAGGGTGATCGTTGGGATGCAGAAACAGAGTTGCCGCAGCTGACTGGTCCTGCGCGTGATACGTCTTGAATCGCTCCAGGTCGACCTCGAGCATGGTGTCGCCATAGACGACGAGCGTCTCGTCAGCGAGTTGATCGAGAATCGCAAGCGTCGCCCCGGCGGTGCCGCGGGGCTCACCATCATCGATACAGCGCACGTCCATGCCCCACCCGGCATGCGAAGCAATGAAGTCGACGATCTGTTGGGCCTGGTGATTCACCAGAACCAGTACCTGCCTGAAGCCATAGCGTTTGAGCAGCCGCATCTGGTGCTCGAGTAAAGGCGTCCCGCCGAGGTCGACGAGCGGCTTTGGGCGACCGGCAAGGCGTTCGCGAAGGCGGGTGCCTTTACCTCCGGCCAAAATGATTGCCTGAGTCATCCCCCTTTCTCTTGTTCGACGATCTGCGCGACCGCCAGCGAAAGGGCCGCTGCCGAATCGAGCGTGGGTTGCCAGCCGAGCTGGAGCAGCCGATCGATGGAATAGGTGAACTTCGGCACATCGCCCACCCAGCCCTTGTTGCCCTTTCCATATCGAATGGTCGCATTGGGGCTGACATGGTCGCGCACCGTCTCGGCGATGTGCGTGACCGTGACGCCGTCATCGAAAGGACCGATATTGAAACAGGCGAGCGCCTCGTCCGCATTGTCTCGTATGTACAGCATCGCATCGACCAGCTCCTGGACATGCAGGTAGCCCTTTTGTTGGGTGCCGTCGCCCAGAACCTCGAGTACCAGCGAGTCACGACGCAGTTTACGTATGAAATCCAGAATAACGCCATGGGTGGCCGGCACGCCGATGACATTGGGAAACCGGAAGAGCCAGGCACGCTCGAGATGGCTTTCCACGGCAGCCGAAATCATGGCTTCAGAGGCTAACTTCATGGCTCCATAGTTGGAGATCGGAAACAGTGGGCCTGTATGTTCTGAGAGTCGCCGGTCGCCGAGATCCCCGTACACGGCAGAACTCGAAGCAAAGGCAATTGCGCCGATACTCAGTTCGCGCATCAGGATAAGCGTGTTGAAGGTGGTGAGGAAGGTGTCCCTGTGATCAACGCGAGGATCAGCAATGCCGGCCGGAATATCAGAGTTGGCAGCCAGATGCCACACCTCGGTGATCGGCTCACCGGCATGCGCCAGAGTGATGGCGTCGCGGTAGGCAGGCATGTCTGCCAGATCGACTTCATGAAAAGAAAAATCCGGTCTGGTCTCGAAGTGTGCAACGAACTCGCGCCGACCCCTGCAGAGGTTATCCATGCCGACAACAGTGAGACCTCTGTCAAGGAGGCGTGTGACCAGATTGACTCCCACAAATCCGGCTACGCCGGTGACAAGAATGCTCACAAACCTACCTCCCCGGTTTGCTCAGAGCGACGACCGGCCGCCTCGGAGCGAGCGCTTTCAATGAACAAATTCGCGAGTATCCCGGCAACGTCATCCGCACTGTGATACGCCCGGACGCGCGAGAACGCCGCTGCACCCATGTCCTGGAGCCGATGGACCGGACTGCGCAGCAATTCGTCCATGGCCTCGACCAAAGGTTCCACCGCGCCCGCCGGTACCAGCCAGCCCGTTTCACCTGGCACGACGAGTTCAGGAATGCCGGCCACATAGGTCGATACCACCGGGCGTCCCAGCGCCATGGCCTCCATGATGACCATTGGCAGACCTTCTGCGAAACTGGGCAATACCAGGCCGCGCGCTCGGCGTAACTCATCGAGAAGGTGCGCCATGGATACGGCGCCCGGCAGCTCTACCCTGTCGGTCAGCCCGAACTGCTCGACAAGGCGAGCAACTTCATCTGCCATCGGGCCACCGCCGACCACAGAAAGAGTGAAATTGCGACCGCGGTCGCGCAGTCGGGCCGCCGCTTCAATGAGTACCTGTTGCCCCTTTTGCTCCACAAGACGCCCAATGCAGGTCAGGCGCGGCGCAGAGGGGACAGGCGACGGAGGGGTGGAGAAGAACTCCGGGTCAAGGCCGCATCGTACAACCCTGATCTTCGACCACTGGTCAAACGGCACTGTCCGGCATAGCTGGCTGCGAGTGAAGTCGGTGATGGCAACGGTGAAGGCAGAGCGCTCGATCTTGTCGGCCAGCCCGAAATAGTCAATGTTGTCGAACTCAACTGGCCCATGCACGGTGAAGCTGTAGGGGGGGCCGCCCAGAACCCTCGCCAGCATTACCACATCGGCTGAGTTGGTTCCAAAATGCACGTGGACATGCTCGGCCTCGAACTCGTCCAACCAACCCAGCAACCGACAGGCTTCTGCGAGATAGACCAGGTGGTAGGGCAGGGAGCGGGTAGAGCGTCGCCCCAATCGCAGCGCCAGCCGAAGGGCGCGCAGGAAACGCCCGGGCTTCCGGACTGCTGTTGTTACGACAGCGACGACCAATGGCAAAAGCCCGTCCTTGAGGACATAACGTGTCTTGCTCTGCTCCTCACGGTCCTCTTCATCATAGATAGCGCTGTCCCAGCCACGCAATGCGGTGCGCATAAGCTTAAGGCCTTGACGTTCGACCGCGAGGATCTCCCGGCGGATGAACGCGTGACTGACCGCCGGGTAGACGTTTGTGAAATACGCGATTCGGATGGTCATCGCCTTGCAGCACTCCCTGCTGTTATTTGTACTCGATCAGCTTCGCGTGACGCCCACGCAGAAGATTCACGAGGAATCTGAGATTTCCACTCACCTCTGCAAACTTGCCAAGCACGAGGAATACCGCCATTTCCCAGTTCACGCGCCCTTTGTAGCGGCCACGGCTTGCGATGCGGATGACTTGCAGTGGATAAAGCAATGCTAGAGCCACCGCAACGCGGGAAAAGCCTGTCACCGTGGCCAGCACAATCGCGCTGGGCAACACCAGACCCCAGAGTAGCGAACTGAACAAGGGGCGGACTCCATGGCGTTCGGGTGCGCCGCCGTGTAGCCAGGCGCCTTCCGCCGATGCGTGCCCGGCACGCGCATTACGCAGCCACCATTGCCCGAATTTTCGCATCGCTGCATCATGCAGGCACATGTCCTGCGACAAGCGATAGATTTTCCAGCCGGACTGTCTCATACGTACACACAGCTCAGGTTCTTCGCCGGCGATAAGAGTCGACCGAAAGCCCCCTGCGGACTTGAATGCGTCGCGCCGCATCATTGAATCACCGCCACAGGCGCGCACGCTTCCTGTTGGACCATCCCAGTCGATGTCGCACAGGCGGTTGTAGACGGATTGCTCCGGGTGACGTTCACGGCGTCGGCCACAGACAATAGCCACATCCGGATGTTCGTCGAGAAACGTTGCAGCGTCTCCCATCCAGGAATCGGCAATCTCGCAGTCCCCGTCGATAAACTGTACGTACATTAACTGCGGATCGACCGTCATCAGCCGATCGAATCCCGCATTGCGTGCCCGGGCGGCGGTAAAGGGTGCATGCGCATCAAGCTCGACGACGTTCAGGCCGAGCGATCGCGCCAGCGCTACGGAGTCATCGGTGGATCCGGAGTCGACATAGACCATGTGCTGCGGATCGATGCCGGAGGCAAGCAGGGATTTCAGGCAGACCCTCAATCGGTTGCCCTCGTTTCGCCCTATTGCTACTACCCCCACTTTGCCACGCAGGACCGTCGCGTTGCCACTATCCAGCATCGACAGTGACTCCGTGCGTTTGGCACCATCGAATCAGGATGTACAGTGCCCAGATCCGGGTCCAGTACAGCCCGGGGGCTCCATCGATGAAGGCTTGCCATAGCCTTGCAACCGCAGAAGGGTCGAGCCCGGCGGCACGCACCGGTCCGCCGTCGCGCAGAGTCTCAGCGATCCGGTCGCCCAAGGCACCGCGCAACCATCGATCATAGGGGAGCTCGAACCCCTGCTTCGGCCGATCAAACAGCGCGGGGTCCAGACCAGCAAGACCGATGTGACGCAGCATTGCCTTGGAGCGCACGGGTGAGAAGCGTTGCGTATCCGGCAGGCGCTCCACGACTTCCAGCAATGGCGCATCGACCAGCGGCAGGCGAATCTCAATAGAGGCTGCCATGCTTGCAGCGTCGGTATCTCTCAACAGCCGTTCACCAAGGAACATGCGTTGCTCGAGGATACTGATCGCAGCCAACGGGCTGCGTTGCTGCAGCTCCTCATCCAGGCGGTTTCGCATCGGAGCTGTAAGGCCCAGATGCAGCGGTGCCTCAATTCGCGACCCGTTGATCAGTTCAGCCTGAAACTCAGGCAGGAACAACCCATAGGAAATCTGGTAAAGAGCGACGATATCGTCGGACCGACGCAGCATCTCAGGCAGCTTCGCCCACCGGGTCTGCGGCACTACGCCATGGGCAGGGCGGCGATGGCCCCCCAGTGCGGCCCGGGCGATTGCCATCCTGGCATCGGCTGGGATCCAGCCCACCATGCGCGACCATGCGCGCGCGCGGGGCAGGTCTCGGAACGATGTATAGCCACCAAACAGTTCATCGCCGCCGGTGCCCACCAGCGCGACTTTGAAGCCTGCATCGCGAACTGCCCTGGACATGAACCAGGAGTTTATGCCATCGAAAGTGGGCTGATCGAGGCTGTCCAGCGCCTCGTCGAGGTGGTCGAGGAAATGCTGCTGCGTCAGCATGACTTCCTGGTGCTGTGTGCCGATCGCAGCAGAAATCTGCCGGGCAAAACCGCCCTCATTGTGCCGCTGCTCCTCGAAAGCCAGCGTGAAGGTGTGGATCGGCGCGCTTGCCGCTGCATGTGCCATATTTGCCACGGCAGAAGAGTCGATGCCGCCGGAGAGAAACACGCCCAGCGGCACATCACTGGACAAGTGCAGCGAAACCGACTGGCGCAACGCATCTCGCGCCTCTGACTGAGTCACCGAATCCCCCCTGCCAGCAGGAGCACGTGTCCAAAACCGGGCGCGAGTAGTCTCCCGACCGCGGGAGTCAAACGAGACGGCCTCACCCGGCCACGCCGAGTGCACCTCGCGAACTATCGTGGAGGGGGACACCGGGAACCCGTTCCACACTACGGCCTGCAGCGCATCAGGGTCGAGAGTGGGCCGAACCAGCAGGCCGGAAGCCAGCAGCGCGCGGACCTCGGAGGCAAATGCGATCGCCCAGGTGCCCCTCGGATCGGGGTTTCGCGTGATATACAGCGGCTTGATCCCCAGTGCATCGCGTGCGAGCGTCAGCCGCTGGCGCCCTGCATCCCAGAAGGCCAATGCAAACATGCCCCGCAGTCCGCGCAGCGCCTCCAGTCCGTTGACGCTGAGGTATCTCAGCATGGCCGCAGTGTCGCCACTGGATTCGAGGTCTGCACCCTCAGCCCCGAGGCTGGCACGGAGTTCCTCGAAGTTATAGATTTCGCCGTTCAGGATGACGACATTGGCGAAGCGGGGGTCGGTCATGGGTTGCGCGGCCGCTTCCGAGAGATCGAGGATCGCCAGCCGCCGATGGGCAAGCATGGCTCCCCAGCCTGCGGCATCAGGAGCCGCTTCCCAATAGCCCTCGCCGTCAGGGCCACGGTGGGCCAGAGCATCATTCATACGCCGAAGGGCCTGTCTGTTGGCAGGTGATATCTCACCCACAAGACCAGCTATGCCGCACATATCTCAGTGACCGCCCGCGGTCATTTCTTCGGCAGCCCTGCGCTTTCCCACCAGCAGTGCGCGCCGGTGATACCGCCGCAAAAAGCGCCGGAAATCAGGATCTGCGTAACGCGGCTTACGCTGCAACGCGCTCTTCAGCCAGCCCCAGAACATGGCGGCGCTGCCAACCAGCACGGGCGGATCGGTGGCACGAAACGCGGCGCTGGCCAGCATGTACAAGGCGCCCGTGCCCATGAAGTACTGGCCGTAACCATGGCGCATGCGCCCCACCAGGAGGCCCTGCTGACTTGAGCCCATCGGCCGAAGGTGAACGAATCGCAACTCAGGGTCGTCCCAGCTGCAGGCGATCCATCCACGCATCCTGCACTTATGACAGTCGATTCCATCCCACATCACTTCACGCACGAAGCCCCCGACCGCCTCGAAGCATGCAGTGCGGTAGAATTTGGTTGCCCCGATGGACATCTCGTCGCCATGACCTTCCGGCACCAGCCGATCGCCACGCTCGACGTACGCTTTTCCACTGCATGTAGCAATGCGGGGGTCCCTGCGCATGCGCTCGATCAAGCCTTCGAAGTAACGGGATGGCAGGCGCAGGTCCAAGTCCAGTTTACAAAGGAACTCATAGTCACGCGGATCAATCAATGCATATCCGGCATAAAATGCGTCAATGACTCCGGGCCCGACGGCGCGGTGTCCTCGGTCGGCACGGGTAACTATGTGAATCCACTCGTGGCGAGCGGCGTACTCAGCCAAAATCGAGGGTGTCGCATCGGTGGAACCGTCGTCTACGATTATCCAGCGCGTGGGCTTAACCGTCTGGCCGATTACGGTGTCCAGGGTTTCGCGCATGTAAGCTGACTCGTTTCTGCAGGGCGAGATCAGAACGTAGCGTGCTTGTGGTTCGGATGGACCCATGGGTACCTCAGGTGGCAGGCAGAGCAGACACAAACAGGACGACAGAAAGTCCGAAGACGGCTTTCGAGATTACGGCAGAGTAGGCGACCGAGTCTCAACAGATCTCCCAATTCTACCGATTTTCTAAGCAGACTCGTCAGCCAATCCCCGGTGTTAAGGTCCCGCTTACGAAACAGGGCGGTAAACAGGACAGCCTAGAGATCTTCTGCGCCGCCCCTTGGCCGCCCAACTCCCAATCTGACCATCCATGAGCTCAGTAACAGGCGAATTACGAACGGTATGTCGTGCCACAAGTACCGAGCCGCGAGTCGGCCTGGTTCCTGGATCAGCCGATGGCACCATTCCAAGCCAACAACCTGCATCCAGCGAGGTGCCCTTCTGACGTCGCCCGCAATAAACCCTAGACTGATCCCGACACCTATCCATGAAGTTTTCGGGTGCGCTTCCCGGAACCTGGCGATCAGCCTCTCGGCCTTCGGGAATCCAAGGGCGACGTACACTATGTCCGGGTCAGCAATCGCCAAAGCCTCGCCTATCTCCTGTAACTGGACCTCGTCGTTCTCGAAGCCGAATCTAGGGTAGTAAGTTCCGCAGATGGAGAGGTTCTTATGTCGGCGGCGTAGCTCCGTACCCGCACGTTCGGCGGTGTCCGGAAGTCCGCCTCCGAGTAGGAACAACGAAAGTCCCCCGCTGGCTGCCCGTTCCGCGATACTCCAAACAAGATTCGAACCGCAGACGCGCTCGACAAGTGGTGTGCCTTGGATCCGGCTTGCCCAGATCAGTGGCATACCGTCTGCCACAACCAGATCTGCCTGTGACATCAGCTCCGCGGTACTTTTGTCCCAGAATGCCAGTCTCGCAATATCCGAATTCGCTGTTATGACCCAAACACCCCGGCCGTTCCCAGGGCCGTCAACGATGCACTGCGCGCAGGTGAGTTCATCCATGTTCTGGATACCGAGTCCGGACAGAACAACTCTTTCATACTCATCCAGACACTTCTGTTCTACAGCGCTCATAGAATTGATCCGCATTTTCCCTCTGCTTTCCACCTGTGCACTGACTAAATCTTACTCGAAACCTTGCCATTCAACGCCGCGCCGTCCGACAATACTAAAGGCGAGGTCCGCTTTCTGCCTTACGAGGCGCCTTCTGATGGCCGATTGACGTGAATTTCGAAATAGAAAAGAGTCAGGCCAGTTGGACGTTCACGCCCGCTTCGCCGCGTGCACGGGTGCTGATGGTGCCCTTTGCGACCAGTGCGGAGCTTATCGAACAGGTCCTCAAGCTTGGTGAAAATCAGCATCATGCCTGGGGTGTCAAGGAACTTCTCGGCGCCGGCATCGAGGTGACGGTGATCCGGCGCTACAGCATGGCGCTGGAGCGGTTCGGTCAGGATTGGCGTCTGCCCGATGCGCGCTCGTATGATCTCATTTATTCCAACCATAACCGACTGATCAGAACGCCTCTGGAGAGTTTGTTTCGTCGCGATACACCAGGGTTCGTCTCTCTGGTCTACGCAGGCGAGCCCGTTCTGTTGCCTTCGCGGCATTGGGGACTTATGTGCATGACCCCGAAAGCCGCGTCGCGTTTCGAAACACTTGAGAATGTACGGGTTCGCTACGCCCCATGGGGCATTGATCCGAGTTCGAGCCTGCACCAGCAAGTTCAGACGGATGGTGACTATTATCTCTCTACCGGCGTTACGGGCCGTGATTTCTCCACGCTACTGGCGGCCGCGAAGTTGACCCCTGAGCAGCTGGTACTTGCAGCCCGAGGGACCCAATTGCCGGATGGTTCAGCAAATGTCCGCGTGATCCGGGAATTCGTGTCACCCTTGGCAATACGTGGACTCTACGAGGGCGCATTTGCGGGACTGGTGATTCTGAACCGCGATGACAAGCGGCGGTCATCGATGGGGTGGACGAATGTACTCGAACTCATGGCAGTTGGCCTGCCGATAATCAAGACGCGAACGGGATCACTGGATGATATCGTAGACCTTGAAGCGATCGGAGCAGGAATACTGGTGGAGCCCGAACGACCCGATCAGATTGCATCTGCGGTCATGCGGTTGCGAGAGTCCGCTGACCTGCGCAATTCGATGGGACAGGCCGGCGCTGACTATGTTCGCAAGCACTTGACCATGGATAAATTCGCGGAGCCGCTCCTGGAACTCATACTGGAGGCGAAAGCATTGCGACGGCGGCCGCGCTAAGATCAAGGGGCTTTTGGAACTCAGTTTCTGACTGCCATGGGGCTTATGGAGACGTTGATCGGTACCAGTTGATTGTCTGGCGCAGGCCCTCCTCAAGGCCCACCCTGGCCTCAAACCCGAACTCACGGCGCGCCTTTGTTACATCGAGTCGCCTTCTGGGTTGGCCGTTTGGCTTCGAGTCGTCCCACAACACCTGGCCTCGGTACTCCATAAGGCCACATACCGTCTCGACCAGTTCCCGGATGGAGGTCTCTGTCCCATTGCCGATGTTCACAGGGTCAGCGCTATCGTAGCGGTGCATGGCAAGGAAAATCGCTTCAGCGGCGTCTTTCACGAAGAGGAACTCTCTTGTCGGGCTACCATCTCCCCACATTGTGATTGTCGGCTCATTCGCCTTAATGGCGTGATCGATTTTCCGTATGAGGGCGGGTATGACATGAGAGTTCTCCAAATCAAAGTCATCTCGCGGTCCGTACAGGTTTATCATCAGAAGGTGGGTAGCATTGAACCCGTATTGCTGCCGGTATGCGCGGGACTGCTCAAGCATCATTTTCTTGGACAGTCCGTAGGCAGCATTCGTCTCTTCTGGATAGCCGTTCCACAAATCCTCCTCGCGGAACGGCACCGGCGTGAACTTCGGGTAGGAACATACCGTGCCGATGCCCAGAAACTTTACGGCACCCGCCCTGTGCGCCTGATCGAGAACGTAGGTGTTCATGAGCGTGTTGTTATAGAACTGCGTGCCGGGGTTGGCCTTGCTGTAGCCAATTCCGCCAATATCGGCCGCGATATGCAGCACTTGCTCCGGACGAAGTGAGGTGTACAAGTCTTGCACATCTGATAGACGAGTAAGGTCGAACTCTGCCCTTGTCGGGCACAGCAGGTCCTGGGATCTGTAGCCGTCTTGCAGGAATCGCTCGACCACATGAGACCCCAGGAAGCCTTTTGCACCGGTGACTAAAGTCTTTTTTCCCATGGTTTCAATGTCCTCAAGAAGTCGGCCGCATCAAAAACGCAGCTTCTCAGCCCGGGCGGCGATAGGAGGCGAATCCATGTTGCGCGACCAGCTCGTCGCGCTCTGCCGACTTTACGTCTTCTCGGACCATCTCCGCGACCAGTTCGTCGAAGCTGATTCGTGGCTGCCAGCCCAGAATCCTTTTTGCCTTGGATGGGTCTCCCAGCAAACTCTCTACTTCAGTGGGCCGGAAGTAGCGCGGATCCACTCGTACAATTGCATTTTCGTCCACATAGCCGATCTCTTCAACGCCGGCCCCGTCCCAGCGGATCCTCATACCGAGTTCCTTGGCCGCCGCATTGACGAAATCCCGGACGCTATGCTGTTCGCCGGTAGCGATTACGAAGTCTTCGGGTTCTGCTTGCTGAAGCATCAGCCACTGCATTTCAACGTAGTCCTTGGCGTGCCCCCAGTCACGACGAGCGTCCAGGTTGCCCAGATAGAGGCAGTCCTCCAGGCCGAGCTTGATGCGGGCCAGGGCGCGAGTGATCTTGCGCGTAACGAACGTTTCGCCGCGAAGCGGCGATTCGTGGTTGAACAGTATGCCGTTGCAGGCGTATATCCCGTACGCTTCACGGTAATTGATGGTGATCCAGTATGCATACAGCTTCGCCACCGCATAGGGGCTTCGGGGGTAAAAGGGTGTCGTTTCTCGCTGAGGAACCTCCTGGACCAACCCGTACAGCTCCGAGGTTGACGCCTGGTAAAAGCGAGTGATCTTTTCGAGACCGAGGATGCGAATAGCTTCCAGTACCCTCAGTGGCCCAAGTGCATCCGAGTCGGCTGTGTACTCGGGCTCTTCGAAGCTGACGGCCACATGGCTCTGGGCGGCGAGGTTGTAGATCTCGTCGGGCCTGACCTGCTGGATGATGCGAATCAGGCTGGAACTGTCCGTCATATCCCCATGGTGCAAGAACAGACGGCGATCGTCTTCGTGGGGGTCCTGATACAGATGATCGATCCGATTGGTATTGAACAATGAGGTGCGTCGCTTGATACCATGAACCTCATAACCCTTGTCGAGCAGAAACTCAGCAAGATAGGCGCCATCCTGACCCGTTATGCCTGTTATCAGCGCTTTCTTCTTCATCTGTCCCTGTCTCCAAGTGTGGACTATCTGATCAATCAACTCAGCTCGCCATCTAGGAATTGGCACCCTTGGGAGGACCCGGCGGGTACCGAGTTGGCGTCGACAAGGATGGCAACAGATGTTGACCCAGTCGTTGTTTTGTGCTCTCGGCTTAGCTTAGACTAATCCACCGAAAATTTCGGGAGAACCGTCGTGAAACATGTAGTCCCCAACGTCTCCATCTTCTTTAGCGTTCTTCTGGCCATGATGTTGATGGGGGAGCTGCTGGTCAGAGCTCTGTATGCAGATCAAACGGTACTGTTTCCACGTTACCACACGGATGTGAAGTATGGAGATTTCAGGATACGGCGTATTCGTCCGAATTCGGACTTCAGACACACGAGTGTCGATGGCGAGTGGCGGTTTATCACGAATAGCCAGGGCTTTCGGAATTATGTTGACTTCGAGTACGTCAAGCCAGAGAACACCGTTCGGATCCTGAGTCTGGGGGACTCCCATACCCAAGGGTATGAGGTGCGCCAGGAACACACGTTTTCGGCGGTACTGGCGAACTACCTTACCCGCCATGGCATGGCTTCGGAGGTGATCAACACGGGTGTGTCGGGCTTTGGTACCGCCGAGCAGTTGGTGCTGCTGGAGAACGAGGGCGTGCGATATCAGCCTGATTTCGTGGTTCTGGGGTTTTACGCCAACGACTTCGAAGACAACATCAAGGCGGGCTTGTTCCGGTTGGATGAGAATGGTGAACTTCAGGTGAACCGCCTGGAGCATGTGCCAGGGGTTCGTGTTCAGAATCTCGTCTATTCAATTCCAGGCACGCAGTGGCTGAGCGAAAACTCCTACTTTTATTCTCTACTCTTCAATACTACGTGGGAGGTTTTCAAGCGTCGCCTGGCGGAGTCTTCAGCAGAGGCGATTGTCGAGTATGCCGTGCCGAAGCAGGACGCGTACTCTGCCTATGAGCAAGACCTGGCGATAGCTCTTCTGAAGCGAATCTACGAGGTGTCTCGCCAACATGGTGCCAAGCTGATAGTCATCGATATACCGACCAAGAACTACAACGGCTTGATTGAATCCTCCCTCCCCGACGATCTGAGGGCCAGGGCACGGGAGTTCAGCGACGTCTTCATCGATAGCGGCGAGGTCCTCGGGGAGTACTCCGGGATCGCCGAGCTGCACGTACCCAATGGTCATCAGCACATTTCGGAGTTCGCGCATACCAAATTCGGTGTAGCTGCGGGGCAGCACGTTCTGGGCTTCTTGCAGCAGGAGCGCGATGCCCTATCTGAACCCTTGCGTGAGGCTACGCTCGCTGCGCCCTGAGCGAAGTGCCCGATGACCGGGACAGTCGAGCGCGTTGATGCTGTCGTAGTCGGCGCAGGCGTCGTCGGTCTTGCCTGCGCACGCGCCTTGGCTATGGCAGGGAAGACTGTCGTCATCCTGGAGCGCAATGGCGAGTTCGGTTCGGAAGCAAGTTCGCGCAACAGCGAAGTCATCCATGCTGGCATCTACTACCCAGCGCGCTCTCTGAAGGCACGCCTGTGCGTCCAAGGCAAGAATGCCCTCTATGCGCTTTGCGAGCGATACTCGGTGAACTATCGGCGCTGTGGAAAGATGATCGTTGCGACATCTGCAACGCAGGAGGGAAGGCTCGAGGAGATCCTGGAACGGGCACGGGATAACGGGGTCGAAGATCTCGCGCTTCTGTCGGGGAGGCAAGCCCGGGCGATGGCGCCGGGATTGCGCTGTACTGCCGCGTTGCTTTCGCCTTCGACCGGAATCGTTGACAGCCACGAACTCATGCTCGCGTTGCTGGGCGATGCCGAGCGCCATGCGGCTATTCTCGCTCTACGTAGTCCGCTGGAGTCCGCGGAGGCTGGACCGGACGGAATTCGGATTGTCGTGGGGGGTGCGGCCGACACGGTCTTGATAGCAGATATGCTCGTCAATGCGGCAGGGCTGTCCGCGGTGGGCGTCGCCGCGCGGATCCTGCACTTCCCCCAGGGCATGATCCCATCCGCTTTTTTTGCCAAGGGAAGCTACTTCGCGCTGACTGGCCGAGCTCCCTTCACCCGTTTGATCTATCCAGTACCCGAGCCGGGCGGACTTGGCGTGCACCTCACGCTTGATCTGGGCGGTCGGGCCCGATTCGGTCCCGATGTGGAATGGGTAGATCAGATTGAATACAGCGTGTCCGTGCAGCGCGCGGAGCGTTTCTACGAGGCGATCAGAGCGTATTGGCCGGCCCTCATCGATGGTGCGCTGCAGCCGGCATATGCCGGCATCCGTGCCAAAATTGCCGGACCCGGCAGCCGGGACGCAGACTTCCTGATCCAGGGACCGGCAACTCACGGCGTCGAGGGTCTGGTCAACCTTTTCGGCATCGAGTCGCCTGGCCTGACCTCCTGCCTGGCCATCGCCACAGAGGTTTGCCGCACTCTGGGTGTCAACGAGGGAGCAAGGGTTGGGTAATGACGGCAACGTCCGTCCGGCGCAACCAATGCAACAGTCACTTAGTCCTTTATGCCCGGTATCCTGCCCGGCGGTGTTCTTAGTGCCTCGCCGTGCGAGCCAGTAAAGAAAGAGTCGATAACGCCACGAGCGAAAGCACCGTGACATCTCCAATTCAGAAGCCCGTAGCGCCTGATCTGCCAGGAAAACGATCTCAAGATGGACAGAATACGCCGCGGCCGGTGCAGGTCCCGCGAATATCGCTTCAGGCAGATCAGCCTGTTGCGAGTGGTGTAGTAGGTGATGTATGGCGAAACCGTGCCAGTAGTGTAGCTCCCAAGATGAGTCACTGTGGCATCGCCCACGGCGATATATTTCCAGTTCGCGTCGCGAAGACGAAGGCAAAGATCGAAATCTTCCCAACATGTCCCGAAGCGTTCATCGAAGAGCCCTACGTCCCGAAGTGCCTCTGCTCGAAAAAACAGCGCCACACACGGTATGAACTCGGTCTCCGTCGTTGGCCAATCTCCCCGTGAGTACGGCTCGCCGACAAAATGATGACGGTGGAAAGCCAGATCTCTATCCAGTGAGGCCGTGTAGAACTGCACGGTGTCCTCCTCGCCGGGATCAAGGATCAGCGGGCCGGCGGCTCCGACAGTGGGACGGGCCTCACATTCCCGAACCAGCACCGAAATGGTATGTGACGCAAGCGTGGCATCGTTGCCGATCAGGTGAACATACGTGGGGTTCAGGCCGAGTGCTCGTTCGATGCCTCGATTTGCTCCGCCGGAAAATCCCTGGTTCTCCTCAAGCTGAACAAGGTCCGCCGCGGGGAAAAGCGCCGCCAGCTCTGGACCACGCTTCGGTACGGAACCATTGTCAACCAGCACCACCTTGAGATTCGGATAGTCGCTGTCAAATACGGACTGCAGACATCTGGTGGTCAACTCAGAGTCGTTCCAGGTAAGTACCACTGCGACGACCAGTGGAGACTCGCGATCGATCGTTGTTTCGCTCTCCGCAGTTGCGCCTTCATTTTCCACTTCGTGCACTCGCTTGCATTGTTCCGTGCTGGATAGCTCAATTGATTAGGGGCTGTCGATAGTACGCCGCGACATTATCCCAGGCCTCCGTCTCATTCCACAACAGCGCTTCTGTGTCCGGGTGATCGGTATTGATTCGCACCCGTGGCTCAGGAAACTCGGTCTGCTGCTTCAGCTCGAGTGCGCATGGCATGCTGAAGCGCTGCTGCATTTCCTTCGCAAACCGCAGCGCGAAAGCGCCTTGTGTTTCTACATAGCCGCTCGGACCGAACGTTCGAGCGCCCTTGCCCCGGATTACCAGATCGGCGAACTGTGCGTAGGACTTCGCCAGCAACGAGACGTGAATGTTGTCACGAACATATGCGGGCGTGTTGACAGTTGCCGTCCCACCGGCGAGCCAGGTTCGCATCAAGTAGGCTGTAAACCTTGGCTCCTCAAGCGGGCCGAAGGGATTGGATATCACGAACCTGCCCAAGGGAAGCTTCGCGCGCTCGGTGTGATAGCGGAACGCCTGGTACGTAAAGGCTTTCGAAAGGCCGTACGGCGAGAACGCAGGCAGGCCATCAGATCCGGCGCCTGCGTCGTTCTCGAATACCGATCCCGTGAGCAGGACTGCTGGTAAGGCTCCACCGGCGCGAGTCAAGCTGCCGACCACCTGAGCGAGATTGCGCGTATTCGCCTGGAGTGCTGAGGCGACATCGAAATTTTCGCTCTTGTAGTCTGTAACCTCAGCGGCGTGGTGACAAAACATATCCCATGGTCTGCTGCCTGCCAGTGCAAGGAATTCTGGGTCGCCGAAGCTGCATTCGAAGACGCCCTCGGCATGCGCGAGCGCAAACTCGATACGTTTGCGACGCAGCGCATCCTTGTAGTCTTCTGGCCGGTTCCGAAAAGTTGCCACTACTGTATGCCCAGCGTGGGCGAGTGCGGAAATGAACCAGCATCCTGTGAAAGAGCTGCCGCCCGTAAATAGAATCTGCATGTAGCGAGTCCAGGGAGCGCTGCAACCGAAGCATCAGCGATCAGGAAGATGAACGGATCCGAGGTGCCATCGGGAATCGAAACCGCGTTGATCGCGGTCTTTGTCAGACAGGACCACTGGCTGCAAGGGCCAATCAATTCCGAAACGCGGGTCGTTCCAGCGAATGCCTCGTTCGTGATCCGGTGCGTAGAACTCGTCAACGAAGTAGAACACCTCAGTGTTGTCCTCCAGCGTGACGAACCCATGCGCAAAGCCCTTCGGGGCGTACATCATGAGACGGTTGTCTGCTGTGAGCTCAGCCCCGAAATGGTGCCCAAAGTGAGTCGAGTCCGGGCGCAGATCCAGGATCACATCCCACAACGATCCCCTGATACAGCGTACGAGTTTGGTTTCCGCTTTTGGATGAAGCTGATAGTGCATGCCACGCAGCGTGCCCTTGAAGGCGCTCAGTGAATTATTGACCTGCACAAAGTGCGTCGATAGCTTCTGCTCGGCGAATTCTGCCGTACAGAAGCTACGGGCAAAGAACCCGCGATCATCACCGCGCTTTTCGGGTTCAATGATGTACGCTCCGGGCAAAGGAGTGTCGTGAAAAATCATTCAGGCGTCCTTGGGCATACTATCTGGTGGAAATGGTGCCGCTCTAAGTCCAGCGCAGTTGCTCATTGAGACGACCTTCTTCAATGTGCCTTTCCAGCACCTTCAAACGCATGAACTGCGATCCACGAAAGTCAGTGTCACTGAAATTCATGGATTCGAGCCCCGCCTTGAGTTCCGAGATAGATTGAGCGAGATCCACCTGAGGTTGGTGGTTTGGCGCAAGTTTTTCATAAAGAGAAAAGTCGACGCGATAGGATCGTTTGTCGGGTGGTGCATCCTTATTGATGCTGACGCGGGTGCCGGGTATCAGGCGAGCCACGGCTTCCGCGAGATCCTTCACCTGATAGTTCCATGCAGCCGACCCTACATTGATAGCGAGAAATGGATCGGTATCGTCTCGTGTCAAGGCCCATTCCATGGATCGCGCCATATCCTTGACGTCAATCAATGGCCGCCAGGGTGATCCATCGCTAAGTACCGTGATTTCCCTGCTCGCGATGGCGCCTGCAACGAAATCGTTAAGGACGAGATCCAGCCGCAGTCGGGTCGACCAACCGCAGGCGGTGGAAAACCGAAGAGCGGTGATGACCATGCCGCCGTCTGCAAGATCTGACAGGGCGTTTTCCGTTGCAACCTTCGAGCGTGAATAAGCAGTCAGTGGATTGAGTGCGTCCTGCTCAGTTCGAGGGCCGCCTTCGGCATAACCATACATGCTGCAACTGGAGGCGAACACGAAGCGCTTGACGCCGTGCTGACGGGCCTTTCGAGCGATGTCTACACTGGCCTCGAAGTTGATATCCTCAGTAACCTTCGCGAAACGACTCCCCATCGGGTCATTCGATACTGCAGCCAGGTGGATCACTGCATCGACCCCTTCGAGCAGGTGGTCCGGGAAGTTACGGACGTCTCCCCAGTGCTGGGCATCCATCAGGGCTTCAGGGAGACGCGGCGCCCCCGTAAGGCAGTGTGCGAAATACCCGCTATCGTAGCCGACCAGCGTCGTGTCCGGGATTGCGCGCCGGAAGTGCTGAGAGACAATGGGACCAATGTATCCGGTATTTCCTGTTACGAGAAGCTTCATTATGTTGCTCGAATCCTTGACTTGGGGATAGATCGGCGAGCCCTGTGACCTGACATTTTGAAACATCGCATCGCCAATGGTCCGCGATTGAAATCACACTGCCCGCCGCAGGGGAAGTTGTCCTGCTCGACTGCCTGTCTATTGAGAACTATTCTCAATTGTCACGGCAGTCCCGGTTCGTGATGGCCGAGCAACTTCAAATTGCCCTGACATAGGCCCGGACAATCAATACTTTGCTTCCAGCGGCGTATTCTACGCGTTCGGAGTGACTTCTTGTGAGTAAATGCCCTTAGAATCAGCCTGGGGCAATTGGGGAACCTAAGAATGGCCTTCAGCTTCGGGATCATTGGAGGGGGGTGGTATGGTTGCCACATTGCGTCAAGCTTCCGTTCGCTTGGCTTTGAAGTCACTGTATTCGAGGCGCAGCAAGACATAATGCAATGTGCCTCAGGCAACAACCAGTTCAGGCTGCACCAGGGCTTTCACTACGCGAGACATTATCGGACCAGGCTCCAATCGAGGGATGGCTACATGCGCTTCATGGAGCGCTACCCAAAATTGAGTGAGCATGTCGAGACGAATCTCTATGCGGTGCCCGAAAGTGACTCGCTGATTGACTTCCTTACCTATCGCATCATCATGACTTCATCCGGCGTGGAGTTTTCGGAGGTCGCTGCGGACGACTATGAATTGCGAAACTGTGCTGGAGCGTTACTCACCAACGAGAGAGTCCTCCTGACGAAACGAGCGCGAGCGTTCTTTCGGAGGCGCCTTGAGGGCTGCATGAATCTGGGGGTCGCGGTGTCCAACATCGTAGAGACCCCGTCTGCAGTATGTCTGGATGGTGCGTCTTTCGACTACATGATCGATGCTACATGGGGCGGCCTGGAAGGCTCTGACTTCCCTGTGTTTTATGAGCCAACCCTTCTTCTGTACTACACATCAAAAAGAGCGTCTTACGCACTCACTTTGGTGGATGGTGACTTGTGCTCGATCTATCCTACGGACGAGCCAGGACTCTACACGCTTTCGAGCGTCCCGCATACGCGTCTTGGCCAATTCGAGTCGATGGAGGCAGCCCGGGGTTTCGTCAGTACCGTGGATGAAGATCTCGTCACCCGGAAGCGACGTCAAATGGAGGAGCAGGTTCAGCGGTACTACCCGCGCTTTCGTGAAGAGTTTGAATTCGCCGAGCCCCAATTGTCTGTGAAGACAAAGCTATACGGAGCCGCAGACGATCGCTCCTGTTACGTGGCAAAAGTGGGAAGGCGTTTCAAGGTGATGTCGGGAAAGATCGACACCATCTTCTATGCCGCCGATACCATTCTTTCGATGATCGAGTCGGAAAACGGCATGGAAGTGGAACGCTATTGAAAACGCTCCTTGTCGGGGACACGGGGTTCGTCGGTTCGAACATTGCGCGCCAAGCAAAGTTCTCGGTTCGTGCGAACTCAAGGAATTTCCACGAGCTTGTCGGACAGAACTTCGATCTTGTGGTATTTGCAGCGGCTCCGGCAGTGAAGTGGTGGGCTAACGCGAACGAGTCGGAGGATCACGCTATTGTTGCAGACTTGATCAACACGCTTTCCTCGATTTCAGCAGCTCGTTTCGTATTGATTTCGACGATAGACGTCTACCCGGATCCCATCTGCGTTAACGAGTTGACGCAGATAGATGCGCAAGCCAACTCTGCCTACGGCAGGCATCGATACTGGCTTGAGTGTGAGGTGCGTCGACAGTTTCCCCGCCACCACGTAGTCCGGTTGCCCGGGCTCTTCGGGCCCGGGCTCAAGAAGAATGTGCTTTTTGATCTGCTGTGCAGAAAGCTTCTCGACAAGATAAATCTTGACTCGAGCTTTCAATGGTATCCGCTATCCAGGATCTGGTCTGATATTGAGAAGACCGTTACGGCCAATCTCGAAGTGGTCAATTTTGCTGTCGAACCGATCCGCACAAATCTGATACACGACCGCTACTTTTCCGACACGCGCGTGGCTGAAAACCCGGCGGAGGCCGTGAGCTATGACATGCAGACGTGCTTTTCGCAGGTTTTTGAAGCACCGTGTGATCGCTACCTTCTTGACGTCGAGGGTATGCTGGCAGAGCTTGACATGTGGCTGGAGAATCCGAGGATAAATCGTGGGTAAGCTTGCGGTCTCGAATATCGCCTGGTCGAAGAATGTACCGGCGATATTGGAAATGATTGCAAACCTCGGGGTCAGTGGCGTCGAGGTGGCTCCAGGAAAGCTCGCTCCGTGGGCTGAATTGCACGCAGGTCACGTCGCGGCGTATCGGAAGCTTTGTGCCGGCCTTGGGCTGTCGATCCCCAGCTTCCAGGCAATTCTCTTTGGCAAGCCGGATCTGCAGCTTCTTGGTGATCATGCCGCATTCAATGCGCTGAAGGAGCACTTCAACCGGATGGCCGCTCTGGCGTCGGTTGCCGGCGCGCATGTAATGGTTTTCGGGGCGCCGAGCAACCGCCTTTTGTTGGGGAACTCCATCCTTGAAGGCGAGCATCTGGCCCTCGAGAGGCTGGCTGAGCTCGCCGAGGTGGTGTGGAAGCACGAGACGAGTATCGGTTTGGAGGCAGTCCCAACGCAATACGGCGCCGAGATGATCACGCGCTATCGGACCAGTCTCGATCTGGTCCGAGCAGTCAATCATCCAGGTTTGGTGTTCCACCTGGACGCAGCATGCACATGCCTGGCTGAGGATTCTTTGCGGAGCGCTGTAGGTGAGTCTCAGGGCCTGCTTCGCCACTTCCATGTGTCTCAGCCTCACCTAGGGGACTTTGCGGAGATGGAGAGCTATCACTATGAAGCCGCAGAGGCCTTGGTCAGCGTTGGCTATGATCGATGGATCTGCATCGAGATGCGGGAGACGGCTGAGCCAGAGACGAGTCTGATGACGGCGATTCGCAGCGTCAGAGAGACCTATTTTAGCAGCGATGGGTGGGGTGGCGCTCCGGCTGGTGGGAAATGGGCTTATCCGGACTAGGCTTGGGCGAAGCAGAATTCCTTTAGCCAGGCAGCTCGCCGCGCGAGCCAGATGTCCTGGGTGTTTGCCACGGCGAAGTCGACTGCGTTAACCGCCATTTGTGCAAGCCTCTGGCGCTGCATTTCCAGTTCCATCAGCGTATGCACGGCACTCTCAATACTGTTCCAGCGACTGATCGCCACGGCGCCACTGAGTCTACCCAGTGACTGATAGTACTCCGTATCAAAGGCGAGCAGGGGTAATCCAGAGCACATGGCATCCAGGGAGCTTCGTGGCGCATCCGGCGCAAGCGGGGTGGCCAATGCGATGTCGCAGCCTTGAATTGCTGAGAAAAGTTCCGGGCCAAACTGTAAGGCACCGGTGAACTCCACCAGTGCCGCGAGGCCAAGGTCGTCAGTCTGCCTCTTGAGGCTTCCTTCTTCCTCTCCTGCCCCGATAATTCTAAGGGCGAAGCGGCCCGGTGCACGCGACTCTAGCTCCTTCAACACCGATAGGCAAAAATCTATCCCCTTGTAGGCAGTCAGTCGACCGAAATACGTGAGCAGCAGAGGCGTGTGTGGGTCACGCAATCGCTTGAGTTTACGCGAGAGGCCGCTTTGGTCGATGATGTGCTCGATTGAATGTGCAGGGTCGAGTATGTTCTTGACGTGGTCCCGGCCCTGACCATAGGTGTCTACCAGACCTTGGCCCTTTAGCAAGACAAGCGAGCAGAAACGACATGCGATTCTGACCTGCATGCTGAATAACGGGCTGTAGATGTACTGCGCAAGGAGGTAGCTTCTGTAGGGCCAGCGACCTGTAGCCCGATTCATGCGCGGCCCTTCCCGCCAATCCAGGTCAACTACGAAGACGCTTGGGCGGCGCTGAACAATGGCGGCGAGAATACTGACGAATTCGCTCAGGCGATAAATGTGGGAGGGCCCTGCATGAACAACTGTGGACTCTTTGACTGCTCTCCATATATCCACCGAGCACGACCAAAGATAACGCGAATTGAAGCGGAGCCGTCCAACGTCGCCCGGTTCAAGCGGAAGTACTTCGATGCCGTCGGTCTGCTGAGAGAAGGACGCGAGGTACGCAGCGCGCTGCCTGTAGTTGGCTTCAGACATCTTGGGGGACATTATGGTGAGTATGCCGATCTCCGCCGGTAACGTACGTTTCAGCCTCCTCAAATGCTCCAGAAACGCGCTCTCAATCGCAACCTCGTTCTCAGGCAGTCGATACGACTGGACTGGCAGGACCATGAGATATCTGTTCATAGCCAGGGCGCATCTTGGCAAATGCCGGGTGGGCGGAGTATGTGTGGAGGATCTCTCCGGTGCAAGCGATGCTTACAGCGGCCGAGCCAGTGCGCCCGCTTGCCGGTTGAGCCCCAGCGCAATGCCGAGGTACTCAAGCAGCGGTGCTCGTCCATCAGGCTGAATTTCGTGGAAGCGACCGTTTATTTGCAGTGTTTCACCGCCCCAGAGGAACTGAAGCGAATACAACAGCGCCTGCGACGACAAAGCAATATCGCAGCCTTCACGTGAATGCTGGGCGGGCATCAGTCCCGCGGGCAAACTGAATTCGTAGGCACAATGATGGTCATCGATCCAGAGTCGCGCTGGCCGAGTCTGGAGTAGGGCGACGGCCCGGAACACACGCGCACAAGTCAGGATGGGCTGGTGTTCAAGCCGCCGAATCAAATGGCGTGCGTGTGCCTTGACGGCACTTATGCGGAGGCGGAGTGGCGAGCGGCTTCCAATTACACGGGCGGTTAGCTTGGCGGCTGCGGACTCAAGGGTTGCGAAGTCGACCGCTGCGGTCGGAACGCGTGGCCGGAAGGGAACGGACGCCAGATCGGCCGCATAGCGCTCCACCGCTGATGAACAGTCCAGTGACTCACCGATCTGCCAACGATCGCCGGGATAGAGCACGATTGGCGTCGAGCCCGTGTGTTCATTCAGCCACCGCACTGCATCTCCGACTGGGCGCATTGCAGAGTTCATGTAAAAGTTCTCTTCATGACAGAACCAGACGAAGCTCGCGAACGGGACCACATGCTTGGCGTTTAGCGTTCTCGCCTGGCGAACTGTCCGCTCCAGCATCGTCTCAGCGCCACGACATCGGCGAGCCTGATCTTCTGCATTACCATCCCACGCGGATATGGAATATTGCGTCAAAAGCACGTCGACGTCCCCGGTGAGGGCGTGGAGTGAATCCACGTCCGCTTGGGTGTTGGCCTGACAGTCGTTGAGATTGAGCAGGGTGGTCTCTGGGGTTCGGACGAGAAGCCACGAATCGTCCGAGTTCGGCCAGGTGGAGCACAAAATGTCGAACCCTGTTGCCAGCGTATGCCATTGACCAGTCTCGAGTTCGATTACGCGGCCGAACCCTAGCTTTTCGCAGTGCTGAACGACTTTTTTGTCGAGGCTGGAATGAAAAAGGACGGTTATTCGCGACCTTATTGCCGGGGGAATCAACGAAAGGGTACGAGCGCTAAAGTGGTCAGGATGCTCATGGGAGAACCAGATGTGCGTTACCGAGGCGAAGTCCTCTGGCCTGAACACCGGTTCGGCCAGCAGCGCCCAGCCATTATCAAATGCGGTACCAACCAGCCAAGGGTCGCTGATCAGGTGGACAGAGTCACGGCGCAAAACCACACTTGCGTGACAGACAAATTCGATTTCCATAGTATGGGCCTTGGTCGTTGGGCCTTTGGTGCGTTGGGCGGGAACATGATCTGTGGCAACCATGCTGACTTTAAGCTGCCTGTCTGAGGTCAAGCGAGCACGCCGTCACAATTGTGGCGACGCGATGGTGGTGTCGGGGTGCCAAGAGCCCGATCGTGCCCTGTCGGATCCAGCTCAATATGCTTGCCCGGCCGATACGTGGCGAGTATAGTTCCGGGTTCGTTTTTCGGGGCCATAGCTCAGCTGGGAGAGCGCCTGCATGGCATGCAGGAGGTCGGCGGTTCGATCCCGCCTGGCTCCACCAAAGATCCCGCCGCCATGGCCGAGCCTCCGGCTGGGGCAGCACAAGTTTTTCGGGGTCCCCATCGTCTAGAGGCCTAGGACACCGCCCTTTCACGGCGGCGACCGGGGTTCGAATCCCCGTGGGGACGCCAATTTTTTTTAATCGCTTAGGGCACACATCGTGCCGTTGCGAAGCAGTGACGCTCAATGCCACTCCCTGGCAGCCATCTCCCATGCTGTAGTAGCGCACTTCACTTACTCCAGTTTGGAGTTGGTTATGCGGTACATCCCGTCAAGGGCCTTGCGGTGAGAACGTTCCCATTTCATGCGGCGTGCAAGCAACTCGATCAGCCATAGCTGAAACCCGAACTCGCGTATCCGGGCGCGTATCCGCTTGGCCTTGTTCTCTGCAGCAAGCGCAATGGTGAGCGGTGGGACGATTCGGGCCCGAGGGAGTTCGCTCAAGGTATACCCATATGCCTCAAGTTTCGGGCGTGCCATAGCTTCGAAAACCCTGATCTCGCGGGTGGATAACTTTCTGTGCCAGTTACCGGTGCGCGACCTGGTTACGGGTGCGTAAGTGCTATTTTCGTAGTACAAAAGCATCTGCGGCGAGTACTCGACACCGATGAACCTACAAAGTCGGCCGAGCTGCTTGCTGGGATTATCGATCAGGTCTTCCATGCGCAACTCGATATACTGCCCTGCCGGAAGCTTCGCTTTCAGCGAGCTCCATTCGTCGAGCAGTTCGGTCCAGGATTGGGCGCATGACCAGGCGTTGCCGTGCCAGCCGAGCCTGAGCCAGGACGCCGCGACATCGCGGCCGTCGCGGACCAAGTGAATGATCTTGGCATGCGTCCACAGTTCATGAACACGCTGGTAGTTGCTATGAACAGCGACTGTTAGCAAGGGCTTGGTTGCACCCGGCTGAACCATCTGCCAGAGGATGCTCCGCGCCAAACTGGAAAAGTCAAGCAAGGGGTCTATTTGAGGCCTGAAACCTTGGAAGATTCTGTTTTTCTCCAGCCACAAGTGGTAGGCAGACATGTTTGTGGGCTCTCGACCCCCATTGTATTCGAAGACCCACTGATACTCGCCACCATAGGCGATCTCAGGATGGTGTCCGAGCATTAATGACAGCAGGGTACTACCAGACCTCGTAGTTCCAAAAAGAAGTACTGGTGGTTGCCTCGCTTCTAGGTCCTTGGCCATCAAGCCGCCGCGTGCCATCCGTATGCAAAAAGGGACAAAACGACTATGGCTGACGCGGCGCCTCGCGTAAGTGCGGAACCGCACTGACCCGAACTACACACTCGCAAATGATGGCTCCAACGGAATTGTGTCACCACGTGTGGGTGGTCGAATGTAAGTCATCTCGTGGGTCGATCGGTGATCACCGACCTGGTGAATAATCACGAGGAACCGCAGTTGCCAGCCTACCAGAGAGTTCTGGACCATACGGGCAGAGTCTCGCGCCACTTTGGGCGGGGCATTCAACTTGGCGCCGAGAGATACAAACTCAGAGGGTACATCTCAAATATTGCCGATTTTGACAGTACGCATGAACCAGAGATGAGAATTGTTTTCGAGCGGCTACTTTTGGCCCGTGGTGCTTTCATCGATGTGGGGGTCAATCTCGGGCAAACACTTGGCAAGGTATTGGCGATCGATCGAGATCGCGAGTACTTGGGGTTCGAACCGCAGATCGCTGCTTGCTTTTTCGTCAGTAAGTTTCTTGTGGATAATGGGATCCACGGAGCGCACGTTCTGCCTTTCGGTCTTTCTTCAGCTAATTCGCTTCGAAAATTCTGGTCGCAGGGCGACGTAGACACGATGGCTAGCCTCTACCGCAGCAGCAAGCACACCACCGAGACGATTGTCCCAACCCGAGTAGGGGATGAAGTAATCACTGAGCTTGAAATACGAGAGATCGCAGCGATAAAAATTGACGTAGAGGGTGCTGAGTTGGAAGTTTTGCATGGCCTGCGAAACACCCTCAAGACAATCCGCCCTCCAGTCGTATTCGAAGTCGTTCCCAACTTCGAGGGGTCCGAGCGTATCCCGGTCGAAGAGAGCATTGCCCACCAACGTAACCTGGTAGCCCGAAAGATCGAGCGGTTGTGGCGCGATCTTGGGTACCGCATCTTTCAAATAGATGAATGCGGGGATGAGCATTTTATCGATAAGTTTGAACTCGATAATACGAAATCATATCGAGGGTTGAACTTCCTCGCTCGGCCAGGCGATCTGGCACTGCGGGCCTAGCTGCGATGGCTGGAAATCGCCAGTATTCTATTGCAATATTCTCGTACTGAGTCTTTTACGGGCGCGGTAATTGGGGAGGAGGCACAGGTTGCACTGACGGTCGCAAAACCGTTTCCCGCCCGGAACCCACAAAATCCGGTCACAATGCCGTCATGGATAACCCTCCAGCCTCGGCACGCATCGCGTTGGTCAGCCATGACCTCGACACCGACCCTCGGACCGATGGCGAGCTAGACGTACTGCTCGATGCCGCTGAGCGCGCGCTCGCCGAACGCTTCGCCTTTCCAGCACTGCGACGCCGCTATCGCGTCGCACATGCCGTACTGCGCTGTGCGCTGGCGCACTGGACCGGGCAGGCGCCTGCCAGCCTGCGCCTGGAGATCGACCCCCAAGGCAAGCCTGCCGTCCGGGGCGGGCCCGCGTTCAACCTGTCGCATTCGGCCAACCGTCTGTTGCTCGGAATCACCGATGCCGGGCGGCTGGGGGTGGATGTGGAAGTGCTGCGACCCATCGATGACCTGGAGGGCATGGCGCGCCACAACTTCGCCACTGATGAGTGCGAGGCGGTGCTGGCCTGCCCGCAAGCAGAACGCCCGGGGGCCTTCCTGAAGGTGTGGACCCGCAAGGAGGCGATGATCAAGGCCCTGGGTGGCGGCCTGTCGATCCCGCTGCAGTCGTTTTCGGTGAGCACACGCGATGTCTGCGACAATGCGCTCAAGCGCCTGGACTATCCGGGCGAGCAGAGTGCCGCGTGGTGTGTGCGCGGCGTCGACGGGGTGGCAGGCTGCACGGCTGCACTGGCGCTGGACGCGCCGTCATTCAGGCTCGACTGGCTGGGGCCCGAGAC
Source organism: Gammaproteobacteria bacterium (assembly GCA_041745895.1). GTDB lineage: Bacteria > Pseudomonadota > Gammaproteobacteria > Steroidobacterales > PWYM01 > PWYM01. The sequence goes on along the minus strand of JBGTIC010000524.1, from coordinate 714 downwards.
CGCCTTTTTCGATGCCGTTCACATCCCCGCCAAGGGCGTTCGTGCACCATAATGTGTTGCGTAGTCCTCCCCATGAAGGTCCACAGGTAACTCGATGAGCAGTAAAGCGCTTTCCAGCTATCCATTGACGCCGACCCAGCAGGGAATGCTGTTCCATCACCTCACCGCGCCCGGCTCCGGGGTGGATATCGAGCAGATCGTCTGCAGCGTGGATGAAGCCGTGGATGCGTCTCGGCTGCAGCAGGCCTGGTCGGTGGTCCTCGCCCGACATGCGGCGCTGCGCACCCGTTTTCGCTGGGAGGATGTTGAGGAGCCGGTGCAGCAGGTCGATGGGGAGGTTTATCTGTCGCTGCGAACCGAAGACTGGCGGCAGCGCCCGGAGGCCGCTCAGAGTGCGGCACTACAGGCGCTGCTTGATGAGGAGCGCAGCCGCGGCTTTGACTTACGCCAGGCACCATGCATGCGCGTAGCCGCGATCCGCACCGGCGAGGCCCGCTGGGAGATGATCTGGAACTTCCACCACATCATCTGCGACGGTCGTTCGTTTCCGCTGGTGCTGGGCGAGGTGTTCGACTGCTACGACGCGCTGGGTCGCGGTGAAGCCTTCGAGCGGCCCGTGCCGCCGGAGTTTGGCGAACATGCCCGGCATGTCAGCGCGCCGCCATCGGAGGCTGCCGCTCAGTTCTGGCGCGAACGCCTGGCAGGCTTTGGCGC
>JBGTIC010000523.1:0-4351 GCA_041745895.1 Gammaproteobacteria bacterium | reverse complement strand
AGCGCCAGCTTGCCCGCCAGGGCATGCTCAACGCCTGGCTGCCTGCCGCCAGACTGCGCAGCCTCGCGCTACCGGAGCCGCCCGCTCGACGCCTGCTGATGCGCGCGGCACAGCGCTACGATCTTTCTGCACGCGCGCAGGACCGCATCCTGCGTCTGGCATTGACCATCGCCGACCTCTCGGAAGTTCAGGCAAACCTTGCGTGCACTGCGCGAAAATCGGCGGGCGGGGCTGTATCGATCGTCGCGCCGCAGCTGGCGCAGGCGCTGGCGCTGCGTTGCCTGGACCGTCGGGGCGCAAGCCCATAGACTGCGCCGTCCTGTCCTTACGTCCGGGCTCACGGCGCGCATATACAGCATGTCCGATCTCAACGCCGCTCAACGCCGGGCCATCACGCACATCGAAGGCCCCCTGCTGGTGCTGGCGGGTGCCGGCAGCGGCAAGACGCGTGTAATCACCGAAAAGATCGCGCATCTGCTGGCGGTGCAGCGCATGCTGCCCGAGCACATCTGTGCGGTCACCTTCACCAACAAGGCTGCGCGCGAAATGACCGGGCGTCTGGCTGCACGGCTGGGCCGCGAGTGTGTGAGTGCGCTGCGCGTCTCGACCTTTCACCGGCTGGGCCTGGAGATCTTTCGCAGCGAGTGCACTGCACTGGGCTATAAGCCGCGGTTCTCGATCCTGGATGCGGCCGACAGCCAGATGCTGCTGCGCGAGGCGATGAAGGCCGACAATTTCGGCGAGGCGTGTGCTGATGCGCTCCAGGCCTGTATCTCGGCGTGGAAAAGTGCACTGGTTGCACCCGAGCAGGCAGCGCGTGCGGCGCGTGATGAGCTTGAAGTCCGCTATGTGCCGATCTATGCGCGCTACCAGCGCGCGCTGCTGGCCTACAACGCGGTGGACTTCGATGATCTGCTCGGCCTGCCCGTGCGCGTGCTGCGCGAGGATCCGGAGCGGCTGGCCGGCTGGCGCCACCGCATCCGCTATCTGCTGGTCGATGAGTATCAGGACACCAACTGCGCACAGTACGCGCTGCTGCAGGTGCTGGCCGGGGATGCGGGTCGCTTCACCGTAGTGGGCGATGATGACCAGTCGATCTACGCCTGGCGCGGTGCGCGCGCAGACAATCTCGAGGTGCTCGCGCGCGACTGGCCGGCGCTCGAAATAGTCAAGCTGGAGCAGAACTACCGCTGTTCCCAGCGCATCCTCAATGTTGCCAATCGTCTGATCAGCGGTAATCCTCACCTCTATCAGAAGCGGCTCTGGAGTGCGGCAGGGCACGGCGATCCGGTGCGCGTGATGACCGCCCATAACGCGCTCGATGAGGCCGAGCGAGTTGCCTCGGAGATCGTCGCAGGTCATCGGGTGAACGGCCGAGCGTTCGGTGAATTTGCAGTGCTCTATCGCAGCAATCACCAGGCGCGAGTGTTCGAAACCGCGCTGCGTGACCTTGGTGTGCCCTACGTGATCTCCGGCGGCACGTCGTTTTTCGAACGCGGTGAGGTCAAGGACGCGATGGCCTACCTGCGTCTGGCGGTGAACCCCGACGACGATGCGGCATTCCTGCGTATCGTCAACGTGCCACGACGCGAGATCGGTTCGCAGACCCTGGAGCGGCTGGCCGCCTACGCCGGCAACCGCGGCATCAGCCTGCTGTCCTCACTATGGGAAGTTGGCCTGCGCGGCGCGCTCAGCCAGCGTGCCTGGGATCGGCTGTCCGGCTTTGGACGGCTGATGGCCGATCTGATCGAGGCTGCCGAGGAGACCCCGCCGGCGCAGCTGGCGCGCGAGCTGCTCACCGGCATCGACTACCCGCAGTGGCTGCGCGACACGCGAGATGATCCGCGCGCAGTCGAACGCGCACAACAGAACCTCGATGAGCTGACGGGTTGGCTTGCGCGCATGACGCAGCGGCTGGACGGTGCGGGACTCGCCGAGGTGCTCAACCATCTTGCCCTGATGGACCGACTCACCCGCGAAGATGACGATGCGGGCGATGCGGTGCGGTTGATGACACTGCATGCCGCCAAGGGCCTGGAGTTCGATCACGTGTATCTGGTCGGTGTCGAGGAGGACGTGCTGCCGCATCGGAACAGCAGCGAGGCGGCCGGACTGGAAGAGGAGCGCAGGCTGGCTTACGTCGGGATTACGCGGGCGCGCCGCACGTTGACGCTGTCACATGCGCTGGCACGCAGTCGCTACGGTGAGCACTTTGCCGTCACGCCGAGCCGCTTTCTCGAGGAGATCCGCGGCGAGGATGTCGTGTTCGAGAGCGAATCGCGCCCGAAAAGCGCGGCCGAGAAGCGCTCACGCGCCAACGACAACCTCGCGCGCTTGCGGGGACTCCTGTCCGAGTCCTGAAGGCGTCTCAGCCGGCTTCCTCGACCATGAAGTCGACGGCTGCGATGATTTCCTCATCGGAAAGATCCACGCGCCCGCCTTTGGGCGGCATGTACCCAGCCTCGCCGAGAAAGCCCTCGATCGAATGCCGGTACAGGATGTCCATGCCCTGCGCGATGCGCACCCCCCAGGCATCCGCATCGCCGGTTCTGGGCGCACCGGCAATGCCGGCTGAGTGACACGACGTGCAGGCGGCATTGTAAACCTGGGGACCGGTCAGCGTCGTGGCCACCGTGGTCGCAGGCTCCATGACCTCGCCGCGTTCTTCCAGTGCGTCCTCGTCGGTCACCAGGCGGCCGATCGGACGGATGCGCTGCTCGACCTGGGCGCGCAGGCGATCATCGGTCTGCATCCACTCGGTCTGCACCGGGTCTGCGACAAAGCGGGACAGGCCGAACAGGCCGACAGCGATGCCGGCGAGTATCACCAGCACGACGAAGAAAACATCGAAAAACTTGCGATCCTGTCCGTTCACATCTGCACCGGGTTGGCCTGCATCCATTCGCAGCCGGCTATTATACAGCGCTCCTTCCGGCGGTACACTGCGCGCGCCATGCTGAACCTCACCTCGATCACGCTTCGCCGCGGCCCTGAGCCGCTGCTCACCGACCTCTCGCTGACGGTGCATCAGGGCTGGCGCCTGGGCGTGGTCGGACGAAACGGTTGCGGCAAGTCGAGCCTCTTTGCGCTGCTGGCCGGCGAGATTGCTGCCGATTCAGGCGAGCTTGCAATGCCGCGCAACCTCCAGCTGGCCTCGGTACGTCAGGAGACCCCATCGACCGCGCAGCCGGCGCTGGAGTATGTGCTCGACGGCGATGAGGAACTGCGCACGGTACAGGCCGAAGCGGATGCCGCCGCGCACGAGGGCGATGCGCAACGCATCGCAACCGCGCATGAGCGTCTCGAGGCCATCGGCGGGTATGCAGCGCATGCGCGTGCGGCCGCGATGCTGCATGGGCTTGGCTTTGCACCGGAGGTCCAGGACAAGTCAGTAGCGAGTTTTTCCGGTGGCTGGCGCATGCGTCTGAACCTCGCCCGCGCGCTGATGTGTCGCGCCGATCTGTTGCTGCTCGATGAGCCGACCAACCATCTGGATCTTGATGCCGTGCTGTGGCTGCAGCAGGTGCTTGCCAGTCACCCCGGCACGCTGCTGGTGATCTCGCATGACCGCGACTTCCTGGATGCCGTGACGGATCACATCCTGCATCTGCACGGTGGCCAGGGCCGCATCTACACCGGCAACTATTCGTCTTATGAAACACAGCGCGCAGCCATGCTCGCCCAGCAGTCGGCCACGCATGGCGCCCAGCAGCGCAGGATCCGCGAACTCCAGTCCTTCGTTGATCGTTTTCGCGCCAAGGCTACCAAGGCCCGCCAGGCCCAGGCGCGGCTGAAGATGATCGAGCGCATCGAACAGGTCGCCCCGGTCATGAGTGAATCGGAGTTCAGTTTCAGCTTCGACACACCGGATCGCCTGCCCGCACCCCTGCTGCGTCTCGATGACGTGGCCGTCGGTTATGGTGGCCCGCCCGTGCTCAGCGGCGTGCGCCTGATCATCAACCCGGGTGATCGCATCGGTTTGCTGGGGCCCAACGGCGCCGGCAAGTCGACGCTGGTGCGCGCGCTTGCAGGTGAGCTCGAGCCGGCGGGCGGGGAGTCGCTGCGCGATCCCCACCTGCGTGTGGGCTACTTCGCCCAGCACCAGCTCGATCATCTGGATCTTCAGGCCTCGCCGCTGCTGCACCTGCAGCGCCTGGAGCCGAAGATCTCCGAGCAGGCGGCGCGCAACTACCTCGGCGGCTATCTGTTTCGCGGCGAGCGTGTGTTCGACCCGGTCGGCGGCTTTTCCGGCGGCGAGCGCGCGCGCCTGGCGCTCGCCCTGCTGGCGCGACTGCGACCCAACCTGCTGCTGCTCGACGAGCCGACAAATCATCTGGATCTGGACATGCGC
>JBGTIC010000522.1:0-6926 GCA_041745895.1 Gammaproteobacteria bacterium | reverse complement strand
ACTGGCGTTGTCCCCGGAGCCGCCTGCATGACGCCACAGCAGGCGCGCGAGGTGCGCGAACGCGCCCGCTGCATTCACGATGCCGCCGCAGTGAGTATCGCGCTGGACAGGCAGGCTTGCGCGATCACCGCGAAGCTGAGTCAATCCGACCCGCTGCTGCTTGCTGTAATGACAGGCGGCATGTGGCCGACGGTCGAGCTCAGCCGCCGCCTGATTTTTCCCCATGGCGTCGACTATCTGCACGCCACCCGATACCGAGGCGCCCAGCGTGGCGGCGAGATCCAGTGGCGGGTGTGGCCGGACCAGGCGATCGAGGGTCGCAATGTGCTGATCGTCGATGACATCCTTGACGAAGGTCATACGCTGGCAGCCGTCAAGGATGCGTGCAGCGCAGCCGGCGCGCACAGCGTTCGAACTGCGGTGCTTGTGGTCAAGCGTAATCCGCGGCGCAGCCCGCAGGTGGGTGTCGATTTCCACGCCTTGGAGGTCGATGATTTCTACGTGTTCGGCTGCGGGATGGATATCGCCGAGTACTGGCGCGGCCTGCCTGAAATTTATGCAGTGTCGGATGACGATGCCCGCTGAGCGCCCGGTGCTTGGAATACTCGGTGGCAGCGGGCTGGAGCGCGTCGGTGTGCTGGAGGCGCCCATCAGCCAGCCGGTGAGGACTCAATGGGGACCGCCATCGGCCGCGCCGTGCATCGCGATGCTTGACGACGTCAGGGTTGTGTTCATTCCGCGTCATGGCGAGCACCACGAACTGCCGCCACACCGCATCAACTACCGCGCCAACCTGGCCGCGCTGCATTCACTTGGTGTGCGGATGGTGATCGGACTCAACGCAGTGGGTGGTATTGCACCGTGGATGGGGCCCGGATGTCTGGCGCTGCCCGATCAGCTGATCGACTATACCTGGGGCCGGACGCAGAGTTTCTGGGATGAAGCCGGTGAGATGCGTCATGTCGATTTCACTGAGCCGACGGATGCGTCGCTGCGCAGTGAGCTCATGGCGGCCGCGCAGGATACGGCCCGGCCAGCGACACCCCGTGGAACCTATGGCGTCACCCAGGGGCCTCGGTTGGAGACGCGTGCCGAGATCGACCGGCTGGCGCGCGACGGCTGCGATATGGTGGGCATGACGCTGATGCCGGAGGCGGCATTGGCGCGTGAGCTCGACCTGCCCTATGCGTGCATTGCGCTGTCGGTGAACTGGGCGGCTGGCCGGGGCCGCCAGGCCCTGTCTGAGGAAATGCAGGCGCATATGCAGGCCAGTGCAGAAGCCGCGCTGGTGCTGTTGCGTCGGGCGTTGCCAGGTCTGGCCGCACTGGCTTCCCCGGATGTGACCTGATTCCTTGTGCCCGGGGAGACTTTGCGGTCTGCTGTGGCTTATGTAATTCAACCGAGAGTTTTTTCGGGGAAATCATCCGATGGCGCACACCCTGACCCGCCACCTCCTTGAGCAGACTTTACAGCTCGTCGAGTGTCCTGTGGCCGTGATGGATGCCTGTAGTGACGGTCTGCCGCTGGTTTGGGCCAATCGTGCCTTCGAGCGCATCACAGGGTATTCCAGCACTGAACTCGCCGGGTCCGACCACCCCTGGTTACCGACGCCGGGCGCACTGACCGGCCTGTTGCGGGACGCCCAGGCGCAGTGCGCGGACAGTGCAGCCGTGAGTGTTCTGCGCGGCAAGCGGGGTGACGGCAGTTTAGCGGCATGGCAGATGCGCACTGCGTCGCTGAAACTCAGCGACGGGCGCATTGGGTACTGGATGCTGCAGCTCGATGAGCGGGCGCAAGCCGGTGGTGCCCAGGCCGATGGGAACGGACTGAAAGATCTGCGCGGACGTCTGGCTGCGGCGCAACGCCAGATCCGTCAGATGACCCGCGAAGATCCGGTGACCGGCATCCTCGGGCGTGAATGGTTCGAAGAGATGTTCCGCCACCAGCTCGCCGGTGCGCAGCGGCGCGGCCGATCACTCGCACTGCTGCTGTTCGACGTCGAGAGTTTCGATGCCTACCTGCAGACCTTTGGCAGCAAGGCGGGCGATTCATCTCTGCGCCTGGTGGCCCATGGCATCGCCTCGGCGATGCGCCGCACCACCGATCTGGTCGCACGCGTCGGCGACACACGTTTCGCTGCATTGGCCGAGGACATGAGCCAGGGCGATGCCGAGAATCACGCAAATGCCATCGCCCAGGCCGTACAACGCATGTGCATACACAATCCCCGTGCACCGGGTAGTCGCTTCGTCACGGTCAAATGGCAGGTGCGTGTGGCTGTGCCGGGTGCAGACGAGCGTGTCGCCGACTGGCTCGACGGAAAGGCTGCCCCGAAGCGCGAGGCTGCGGCGACAGTCACCCCGATTCAGCGCGCGTTATCGTCCTGAAGTGTAGCCGCAGCCAGCGGCGTGACGGTGGCGATCACGCCGAAGGCGGGATGATCGAAATAGTGCATCTCCTGGCTGCGCATGCGGCGTGATTCCTGCAATCTGTAGCGCGGCACCCGTCGCTCGACGGTGGTCTGGCCGTCGCGAATGACCGGCATCGGTCGCACCTGCGGCCGGTCGGTGGGCAGGAATTCCAGATCCAGTTCCAGATGCAGAAAGCGGGATCGCGAAAGCCTCGCCGTGCCGGTGACCTCCGGGCTTGCCAGCAGGGCGGTGCCAAGATCGATCACCGGCGGGTTGGCATCAGGCAGCGCTGACTGCACCCAGATGACATGCATCAACGCGCGATGCCCTGCACGTGACTGCAGCCGCTGGAACACCGTGCGCAGTTCACCCTGGCTGACATCGAGCAGCTGCCGGTACTCCGGCAGCTCGATGGGTTGGAGCACCGCCACGCCTGAGTCTTCGGTCCGGCCCATGCCGGCTCCCAGCCAGTCGGGCCGATCCGTAAAGGCCAGGTCGATCTCGCTGAGCGTGCGCTCGTGATCGGCGTCGGGCGATGCGAGAAAGTCCTCGCTGGCCCCAGCGGCCCCCGGCTCATGTGCGAACACAACGAGTTCCACGCGATAAAGCTGCTCGACCGGGGCGCCGGCCTGGCCCAGCACCTGGACCGGCAAGGCAAGTATTAATAGTGCCAAAGCGGATCGGATCGTCATGCGTACAGTATACCTGCGGGTTCAGGCTGAGCGGACCATGTTCGCGCCGGGCTGCAGGCGCTCGAGCAGCCTGCAGGCGAAATCGAATCGTTGCGTCGCATCGGGCAGTTGGGCGCGGAAGCGCAGCAGCTCTCCGCCATCCAGCGAAAAGGTTTTCGGCTCGCGCTGCACCAGTCCGACCAGCGTCAGGGGATCGACGCGGGTATCGGTGTGAAACTTCAGCCGCCCGCCTTGCGCACCTACATCGAGTTTGCGCAATCCCAACGGACTTGCGCGATGCTTCAGACGCGCCACCTGAATCAGGTGTTTCGCCGCCGGCGGCAGCAGCCCGAAACGATCGATCATTTCCACCTGCAGTTCATCCAGCGCGTCATCGTCACTGCAGGCGCTGATGCGCTTGTAGAGGATCAGGCGCTGATGGACGTCGGGGAGGTAGTCTTCGGGCAGCAGCGCCGGTACGCCGAGGTCCACTTCCGTACCGTGAAAAAGCGGCTGATCCAGCGCGGGTTCGCGACCGGCCTTGAGGTCTGCGACGGCGCGCTCGAGCAGATCCATGTACATCGTGAAGCCGATTTCGTGAATCTGGCCGCTTTGTTCGTCTCCGAGCAGTTCACCGGCACCGCGGATCTCAAGGTCATGGGATGCCAGCGCGAAGCCTGCGCCGAGATCCTCGAGCGATTCTATGGCTTCAAGTCGCTTGACGGCATCCGCGGTCAGCGCTGCCGGCGGCGGTGCGAGCAGGTAGGCATAAGCTCGATGGTGCGAGCGCCCGACACGGCCGCGAAGCTGGTGCAGCTGCGCCAGCCCGAAACGATCAGCGCGGTTGATCAGGATGGTATTGGCGGTAGGTACATCGATACCGCTTTCGATGATTGTGGTACACAACAGCAGATTGAAGCGCCGGTGGTAAAAGTCCAGCATGATCTGCTCGAGATCGCGCTCGCGCATCTGGCCGTGGGCAACGCGCAGCGTCGCTTCGGGCAGCAGCGCCTCGAGTTCGCCCGCCACTCGCTCGATCGTCTCGATGCTGTTGTGTACGAAGTAGACCTGTCCACCGCGCTTGATTTCGCGCAGGCAGGCCTCGCGGATCACCGCCTGGGACCACTGGGTGACAAAGGTCTTGACGCCGAGGCGGTCGGAGGGCGGTGTGGTGATCAGTGAGAGGTCGCGAAGTCCACCCAGTGCCATGTTGAGGGTACGCGGGATCGGCGTGGCGGTCAGGGTCAGCAGGTCCACTTCGCTGCGCAGACGCTTGAGTGCCTCCTTGTGGCGCACGCCGAAGCGATGCTCCTCATCGACAATGACAAGTCCCAGGCGTGCGAACTTCACGCTCTCGGCCAGCAGCTTGTGGGTGCCCACGACAATGTCGACGCGCCCATCGGCCAGTTCCCTGAGTACCTGGGTCACCTGCTTGCCCGTGCGGAACCGCGACAGCATCTCCACGCGTATCGGCCAGTCCGCAAACCGGTCGGAGAAGGTGCGGAAATGCTGTTGTGCGAGCAACGTGGTGGGTACCAGCACCGCCACCTGGCGACCATCCTGGACCGCCACGAAGCTTGCCCGCAGGGCCACCTCGGTCTTGCCGAAACCGACATCGCCGCAGACCACACGATCCATAGGTGCAGGCGCGCGCATATCGTTGATGACCTGCTCAATGGTGGTGAGCTGGTCATCGGTTTCCTCGAAAGGGAAGGCGGCGGCAAAGGCGCGATAGTCTGCCTCGGCAATGCTGAAGCCATGGCCGCGCCGGGCGGCACGTCGCGCGTGCACATCCAGCAGTTCGGCGGCGACATCCCGAATCTTCTCGGCTGCCTTGCGTCGCGCGCGCGCCCATTGCTCGCCCCCCAGGCGATGCAGTGGCGCAGACTCAGGGGAGCTGCCGGTGTAGCGGCTGATCAGCTCGAGGCTCTGCACCGGCACATACAGACGATCGTTGTTCTGGTACTCGAGCGCCAGGAACTCCTGGGCAGTGCTGCCGACCTCGAGGGTCATCAGGCCGATGAACCGGCCCACGCCGTGGTCCTGGTGTACCACCGGTGTGCCTTCACGCAAGTCACGCAGATCGCGGATCAGCGTGGCAGGATCGCGCTCGGCGCGGCGGCGCTCGCGGGTGGCGCGCACCCGGTCGCCGAACAGCTGCTCCTCGGCGATGATCGCAAGGCCCGCCGTCGGCAGTACCAGGCCGCTGTCCAGCGGGGCCACGGTGATGCCCAGCGCCGGGGAGCGGTCGAGGAACTCTGCCCAGCCACTGCAGGCAGTAATCTTGAAATCCCGGCCCTTGAGTACATCGAGGATCAACTCGCGGCGGCCGGCAGACTCCGCGGCGATCAGCACGCGGCCCTCGAACTTGTGAAGAAACTCAGCCAGGCGGGTGGCAGGCTGCTCTGCACGCTGATCGAAGGCCACGGCAGGCGGCAGGCGGGTGGCGTAGTTCACCACGCGGGTGCCGTCACCGTCGGGAAGCTCGTTGCGACTGAGTTCGATGCTGCGATGTTCGTCGCGCAGCCGTGCCAGCAGTGCATCAGGCGCCCACAGGGCCTCCGCGGGCGCCAGCAGTGGCCGCTCGGGGTCCACCGACATCTGCTCATGGCGCTCACAGGCCTGCTGCCACTGGGCCTCGAGCAGCGCCTGCATATCGCCGGGCATGCACACGATGCTGTCCGCGGGAAGGTAGTCGAGTAGAGAGGCGGTATCGTCGAAGAACAGCGGCAGATAGTACTCGATGCCGCCCGGTGCGTTGCCCGCCGAGACCTCCCGATAAATCAGCGTGCGTGCTGGATCGCCTTCGAAGCGTGCCCGGAAGCGCTGGCGGAAGCCGCGGATACCGGCCTCGTCCAGCGGGAACTCGCGCGCCGGCAGGATCTCGAGTGCATCGAGGGCCTCGGTAGAACGCTGCGACTCCGGGTCGAAGCGCTTGAGCGTGTCGATGACGTCATCGAACAGGTCGATGCGTACCGGGGTGGACTCGCCCATCGGAAAAAGATCGATCAGCGAGCCGCGCACCGCGAATTCGCCGTGCTCCATGACCTGGGAGACATGGCTGTAACCTGCGGTCTCGAGCTGACGACGCAGCGCGACAGTGTCGAGATGCTGTCCCGGCTCCAGCGACAGGGATTGCGCCACATAGGCTGCCGGCGGCAGTCGGGCCAGCAGCGTGGCCGCCGAGACCACCAGCATGGCGGTGTCGCCACGCGCCAGCTCTGCCAGTCGACGGATGCGCTCGGAGATCAGGTCAGGATGCGGGGAGAAGCTGTCGTAGGGCAGGGTTTCGGCATCGGGAAACAGGCGTACCTGCTCCGGTGTGCGGTGGTAGAACGCCAGGCGGGCCGCCATGCGGTCTGCTTCTGCAGGGCTTGCGCAGACCACCAGCCAGGCGCGATCGGCAGCGTGACGGTGCCCGTTGGCGATGGCCAGTGCATCGGCCGAGCCGTGCAGGGCGCCCCATGAGACGCGCACGCCGGCGGCGGAGGGCAGTACGGTCTGGCGGATATCGGTGCTTGCCACGAAAGGAAAATGCTGCGAGTGCGAAAGGCGCTGCATTCTACACGCGCTACAGGCCCCGCGCAGGGTGCCGCCCAGGCTATCGTTGCACTGCGATGATCAGGCACCCAGGGTGCCCGTGCGGGGCAGGGCAGTGATCGGAGGCAATGGTCCCGCGACTGGCCCTATCGTTTCAGCGCGGCGTGCAGGACCAGATTGTGCTCGAAGTAGACGATGAACTCGGCATACTCCCAGCGGCTGATCGGGGGCTGGCCGACGGCGGGCACCCGCGCCGTGGGCTCGCCGAAACGGCTTGCCACGTCGTCCATGCTCATGCCGCGCC
>JBGTIC010000521.1:0-7984 GCA_041745895.1 Gammaproteobacteria bacterium | reverse complement strand
TGGGTAATGCAGTGACCCGGTCTTCAGTCTGCTCCACGCTGGCGACCTGTGGCAGCTTGCGCAGGGCCTCGCACGCAGCCGACTGCAGGCCGGGCTCAGCCAGGCGCAGGCTGACGGCATTGTGATAGCGCGAGCGCGCCTCGAGTCGTCGCGGTTCGTCGTCAGCGAGCAGTCGGCCGTTACCGATGATGATCGCCCGGCTGCACAGGGCATCGACCTCCTCGAGGATGTGCGTGGAGATGATGATGATCTTGTCGCTGGCCATGTCGCGGATCAGGCTGCGCACTTCGTGCTTCTGGTTCGGGTCCAGGCCGTCGGTGGGCTCATCGAGAATCAGCACCCCGGGATCGTGCAGGATCGCCTGGGCCAGCCCGACGCGGCGGCGAAACCCCTTCGAAAGCGTCTCGATGCTCTGCTGCTGCACGCCGTCGAGGCCCAGCCGCGCGCTGACCTCGCCGAGGCGGCGGCGTCCCGTGTCGCCGGCCAGACCCCGGAGGTCGGCAATGAAGCCGAGGAACTGACGGACGGTCATCTCGCCGTAGCTGGGCGCGCCTTCCGGCAGGTAGCCGATCAGGCGCTTCACGGCCAGCGGGTTTTCCACGACATCATGGTCGCAGACGAACGCGCGTCCCGATGTCGGGCTGATGAAGCCGGCGAGCATCTTCATGGTCGTCGACTTGCCCGCACCGTTGGGGCCGAGAAATCCCAGCACCGTGCCGGCGGCAACCTCGAACGACAGGTTGTCCACCGCGAGCAGCGGGCCATAGCGTTTGGTCAGAGCTTGCGTTCTGATCATCGATCAACTCTTGGGAATGGTGCGCCGGGCGGTACTGCCACCTGCCACGCGCAGATTTTTATCAGTATGGGCCGACGCCTGCAAGCGTCGTACTAGAACTTCTCGGGCCTCAGCACCTCGACATCGTGGCTGAACAGAATCATCGCATAATCGCGATAGTATTGTTGCTCGAGTCGCTTCGCGATCTGCGTTGCGACGGCGGCCTCGCAAACGACTTCGATGCGGATATTGCCGGCCTTCTCGAAGCCTGGTTGACGCACGCCGCGTGAGCCCTCGCCCTGGGCTTCGGTGATCGTGTAGCCATGTGCGCCATGGGCCTTGATGTCGGCAATCAGACGCCGCTCCAGCGACGCCTCGGTGATGATGGTCAGCAGCGTGCGTTGCATGTCAGGCTCCAGCGTCTGGCCAGAAGGCTTGAAGTATCCGGTAGTACAACGGTATGCCCACGAGTACGTTGAACGGAAAGGTGACCGCAAGCGAGGCGGTCAGCGACAGACCGGGATTGGCCTCGGGCACGGCCATGCGCATGGCGGCAGGTGCGGCGATATAGGAGGCACTCGCGCCCAGCGTGCACAGTAGCAGCGCGCCGCCGAGCGACAGGCCCAAGGCGTGCGCAAAGGCCGCCCCGATGAGCCCGCCGATCAGCGGCATCACCAGGGCGAAGGCCAGCAGGAATGCGCCATGGCGCCGTGCGGGGCCGAGCTGGACGGCGGCGATAAGTCCCATCTCGAGCAGGAACAGCGCAAGGATGCCCTTGAAGGCATCGAAGAACAGTGGTGCGATGCCCTGCAGGCCCGAGGGGCCCGCGATGATGCCGATGAGCATGCCGCCGAGCAGCAGCACCACGCTCTTGCCCAGGAAAACTTCGTTGGCCAGCGACGGCCAGCCACCGGCAGGCCTGAGGCCGCGCGCCAATACGATGCCCATCAGGATGGCCGGCACCTCCAGTACCACGACGAATGCCGCGATGTAGGATTCGTAGGCGACACCCAGGTAGTCCAGGTAGGCGACCGCCACCGCGTAGGTGCCTACGCTGACCGAACCGTAGTGCGCGGCGATCGAGGCGGCGTCGCTGCGGGGCAGGCTGCGCGCAATCAGCAGCAGGCCGAAGGCGACCAGCCCGGTCACCAGGCCCATCACGGCCACCGCGGCCAGCTCTGCGGTCAGCTGCATCACCGGCACGCCGCTCATCGCCATGCCGCCCTTCATGCCGATGGACAGCAGCAGCAGCACGCTGAGCAGTTCGTACACCGCGGCCGGCAGCCGCAGGTCACTCTTCATCAGCCCGGCCCCCAGGCCGAGCAGGAAGAACAAAATGACCGGGTCCAGACTCATCGAGGTCCTCTGGTGCAGGTAATATTGCGGCGGATTCTGCCGCAGGGAAACGCGTATATGAACAACATTTTCAAACGCACGACGCTGGTGGTCCGCGACGCCGGGCGTGCGCGTGATTTCTACCAGCAGGTGCTCGGCATGAGCGTGTGGTACGACCGCGAGCTCACCCTGAGCGGCCAGGGTGTGCCGGGAAACCCTGGCGATCGCGTCCACCTGATCATCATGCAGGCGGCCGACCCGGTCATCGGCATGGTCGGCCTGCTGGAGTACATCGAGCCGCGCTTGCCTGACCCGCCGGCCGGATCCGCCCGCTTCGGTATCGGCTCGATCGTGTTCGTCGTGCAGACCGACGATGCGGCCGAGTTGCATCGTCGGCTGGTGGACTGGGGGGCAGTGATGCATGCGCCACCGCATGACATGGAACTGATCGGTGCGGACGGTCAGCCGGTGCGCATGACCTCGATCACCTTCTACGACCCTGACGGGTACTTCATCGAGGCCAATCAGCGCCACTGACCCGCCACGTCGGTGCCCGATCAGCGCAGCGGTGCGTGGTCCAGCGGAATGGCCGTGGTGTATTTGAGCTCCTCCATCGAGAAGCTGGAGCTGACATCGGCGAAATCGACGCGGTCGATCATGCGCTTGTAGACTGAATCAAAGCCGGCAATATCAGCGACCACGACCCGCAGCAGGTAGTCGATCTCGCCGCTCATCCGATACGCCTCGACGATTTCGGGAATTTCCTGGACCATGCGGTTGAAGGCCTCGAACCAGTCGGTGGCATGACGGCTGGTGCGCACAGCAACGAACACCGATACGGGCACGTTGAGCCGCTCACGATCCAGCAAAGCCACACGCTTGCGGATAAAGCCCGCTTCCTCGAGCTTCTGGATCCGCCGCCAGCATGGCGTGGTGGACAGTCCGACACGATCGGCGATCTCCGTGGCCGGCATCATCGCATCTTCCTGCAGCAGGGCCAGAATCTGCTTGTCCTTGGCGTCGATCGTGTCCAATTTCACTCCCCTGGGCGAATTTGGGAAAATATTTTTCTTTATTGGCATTGATTATTGAAAAATACGTAACGGATTTCCAGCCCCTCCCTGCTAATGTGGACACTGTTGTCCGCAACACCGAGAGGATCCGATGTCCGCAGTCATCCGCGAAGCCACGCGCACGGCACGCTACAGCGCCGAGGAGCTTCGTCGCCAGGTGGCTCAGCATTCGGCCCTGGTAGGTTACGTCGCCCAGGTCGAGGACATCCTCGCCAGCAGCGCGGATAGTGCTGCCATCCCCGCTCGCGTGGCCGGGCCCCTTGCCGAGCTTGCCTGCGTGCGGGATCTGCTCTCCCCGGAACAGCGCAGTGGGCATCCCGACAAGTATACGCGCCACACGCTCTACGCCGATCCCCGGGGCCGATTCACGGTGCTGGCGATCGTGTGGATGCCGGGGCAGACCACCTCGGTGCATGGGCATACTGCCTGGGGCGTGGTGGCGGTGCACGAGGGCCGTCCCACAATTGCACTCTACGAGTACGAACCTGGCTACGGTGCCCTGCCCAGCCAGGAGATCTGTTGCGTGCCAGGTGAGGTCAGCTGGGTACGCGCCGGCATCCAGTATCCGCACCGGATCTTCAATGCTGATCAGCGCATGGCCATCACGCTGCACACCTACGGTCGCGATCTGACCCAGGATCCCTGCGCCATCAACATTCCGCTCTGAGTGTCTGCGGCGTGTGGGACCCGGCCCCCGCCTCCTGAAGTTCCCGCGCAAAAGAAAACGCCCGCATCGGCAATGACGCGGGCGTTTTCACATCCGGCCCCTTGCGGGCCGCAGCGAACGTCAGGCCTTGCGGCGACGCCGCATCAGCGCACCGCCGAGCAGCCCGGCACCGAGCAGTGCCAGCGTCGCAGGCTCGGGGACAGCGCGTACTGCCAGCAGGTTCTGCGAGTTCCCGGAGATGAACGTGTAGAACTCGTAGGCGCCCGAGTCGGTGCCCAGATTGGCCAGCCACTGGTTGGCCAGGCTGCGGGCGCCGCCGAAGGTCGTGGCATGGAACGAGCCGCCGCTCAGCGAGAGGTTCACGCCCTCACCGAGGATTTCGCCCTCCCCGAAAATCTCGTTCTCGTTGATGATTTCCCACAGCGCGAGCTGGAAGGCCGCGCTGGCCACGTTGCTGGCCTTCGAGGCCGTGTAGTAGTTGGAGAACAGGGCTGCGATGTGTCCCTGCTGAACGGGACTGAAGCCGCCAAGCCCGCTGACGATCTCATATTCGGCCGTGCCGGCCAGATTCATGTCGATCTGGATGCAGAAGGCTGACAGGCCGTCATCCCAGTACAACGTGTCGCCGGCGGTCGAGAACTCGAACTCACCCGCGCGGATGGTCGGGCTGCGGTCGCCATCGTCGGTAATGCGGCCGGTCGGATTGCCGAGATTGTTCTCGTAGGTCAGCTGGATGGTGTTCGCCTGCGCGACCGGGGCGCTGATCACGAGGGCAGCGGCCAGGGCTGCAAGGGCGAGGCGGGAATACTGCATGGAGAGGCTCCGTGGAAAGGTCAGTTTGATGTCACTGTGTAAACAGTTAGCAAGACCCGTGCCAGAAGACAAAGTGTAGTAAAATCATACGGGTAAAACGCTCGTCAGTGCTGACCTGCCGAACCTTGTAAAGCGACTCGACACAGGCGCCTGGCCCGTGGGCCGAGCCTGGGGCGATCAGCCCGGGGTGCTTCGCTTGCTGCCGATCTCCATGTAGATCCCTTCCGGATCAAACAGTGACATCGTTGTCAGGTGGATCACGCCGCTGCCGCCCACGGCCGGCACCTGCCAGTCCTTCGGGCCGGCGACGACATGGGCGTCAGTCTCGCGCACGCGCCCGGCCACGGCCTGTATGTCATCGGTCTCGAATACCAGGATCGGCTCCCCGAGCACCACCCGGCGGGTGCTTTTGGGTGCGGGGCGGCTGGGAGGATTGTCGAGATACTGCAGAAAACCCAGTTTGCCGATGACCGGGTCGTCGGCCTCGAGAATGACCAGATGCACGCGACTGCCGGGCGGTGCTGCGGGGGGGAAGTCGGCGTCGGGCACCAGCTCGTTGTCATACCACACCCGCATCCCGAAGACATGCTGGTAAAAGGCTGCGGCGGCGCGGGCGTCGCTGACGACGAAGGTGGTGCGCTTGAAAAAGCTCGACATGGTATCTCCCGTTCACGTACGGCGGCGGCGTGAGGCCTATTGTAGAGGTCGCAGGCGGCGGGGTTGCGGCTATGCTAGATTCCTCGAACAGGCCAGGCGGGCCGATGAGAGTGCCAGGGATGGGGGCGTGGATGGCCCGGAAATAGCGATGGCGACTGAGTCCAAGGCCACCGAACAGGTGTACGGGATCCGGGCGGTGTCCCGTCTGACGGGTGTGCAGGCCGTGACCTTGCGCGCCTGGGAGCGTCGTTACGGGGCTGTGAGCACCCGGCGCAGCGGGTCCGGCGGTCGGCGACTGTACAGCCAGGAAGACGTGCAGCGCCTCTCGCTGATCAAGTCGCTCGTGGACCTCGGCGAAGCCGTCAGCCATGTCGCGGCGCTGCCCACCGCGGAACTCAACGCGCGTCTCGATGCATCGCTGAGTGTGCGTGCCAGCCATGCCGAGCATGCACTGATCCAGGTCGCGGTATTCGGGCCCCGCGTGGCCGCGATGCTCCGCGCTGATGTGCCGTGGCGCGGTATCGAACTGGTCGCCGTGCACACGGATTCAAGTGTCTGCCAGAGCCAGCCCGCGGCGCCCTCAGCGGATGTGGTCGTCCTGGAGTTCGCCGGCGTGCATGAGGATACCCGCGCACAGGTGCTGGACTTTATGCGCGCGGCAGGCGCGTCGCGGGCGGTGGTGATGTATGACTTCGGCAACCTTGCCAGCATCGCCAGTCTGAAGGCATTGCCGGTGGCTGCCGTGCGTGGGCCCGCCGAACCCGAAGAGATCATTCGGGCGTGTCTGGCGCTTGCCGCACCGCGCATCGAACGTTCAGTACCGGCATCGCTGCACGCGCCGCCCGGTGAGATTCCGCGGCGACGCTTCAGCAGCGCACGGCTCAACCGGCTGAGGGAAGCCTCCATTCGGATCGGCTGCGAATGTCCGCATCATCTGGCGACGCTGATCGGCCAGCTTTACGCGTTTGAAGACTATTGCGCGCAGTGTGAGCAACGAAATGTCGAGGACGCACAGCTGCACGCTTACCTGCATTCATCCACGGCCCGCGGTCGCGCAGAACTCGAGGATGCGCTGGAGCGGCTCATCACCATCGAGGGCCTCGAAGATCCGCCCGGGGCCTAGGCGTACTCAGCGCCCGCTGTTGCGCTCGATGCGGTAGTGGCGTGAGTAGTTGCGGTCCATGATGTTGGGCGTAAACCCCAGGACATGCGGTTGGACCAGATGCTTGCTGACGTAGAAGTACAGCGGAATGATCGGGTAGTCCTCGAGCATCAGGGTTTCGGCCTGCGCGAGCAGCGCCGCGCGGGCCTGCAGATCGCGCGTCTGGCTGGCGCGAGCCAGCATCGCGTCAAATGCCTCGTTCGACCACTGGGTCGTGTTCTGTCCGTGGCCAGTCTTCTTGATCTCCAGATAGGTGTAGGGGTCGTTGTAATCACCGACCCAACCGAAGCGCATGACCCGCCACGCAGACAGGTCACGACGCGTCTGCAGCATCACCTTCCACTCCTGGTTGTAGGGTGAGGCCTGCACGCCCAACACGTCCTGCCACATCGAGGCCACGGCCACCGCCAGGCGCCGGTGGTTCTCACTGGTGTTGTAGAGGATGTCAAAGCGCAGTGGATTGTCCGGGCCAAAACCTGCCTCGGCCAGCAGTCGCCGCGCCTCGGCATGGCGACGCTCGGCCGGCCAGTCAGCCCATGCGTAGCGCGCGGAGGTGTAGTTCGCGATGCCATCGGCAACGAACGCATAGGCTGGGCGTTCGCCCACGCCGGTCACCCGCTCGGTAATGATCTCGCGATCGATGGCCATCGACAGCGCCTGGCGCACGCGTACGTCATCGAAGGGCGGCTGGTTGATGTTGATCTGGTAGAAGTAAGTGCTTAGGTACGGTGCGACGTGCAGCTCATCGGGGAGGTTTTCGCGGATCCAGCGATACTGGTTGTTGGGGATCTGGAAAGTGAAATCCAATTCGCCTGCACGATAGCGATTGAATTCAGCGCTGACGTCCTCGGTGGTGTAGTAGATCACCGTGTCGATGTATACGTCGTCGTTGGCGTAGTAGTGCGGGTTGCGGCGCAGGCGCACATGCGACTGTACCACCCACTCGTCAAGCTGGTAGGCGCCGTTGGAGACCTTGATGCCGGCACGCGCGAAGCGCCCGCCGTGTTCGGCCAGCGTGGGTCCGTGCACGGGGTAGGTAGCCGTGTGCGTGAGCATGCCAAGAAAATACGGCGCCGGGTTTTCCAACTGAATTTCCAGCACGCGCGTGTCGAGTGCAACGACCGAGAGTTCCTCAGGCGGCAGGCGCCCTTCCGTGACGGCACGGGCATTGCGGATCGGCCAGAGCATCTGCGCATAGCTGGTCGCGGTGGCCGGATCGACGCTTCGGCGCATGCCGAGCACGAAGTCCTGCGCCACCACCGGATCGCCATTCGACCAGCGCGCCGTGTCGCGCAGCTGGAAGGTATAGGTCAGGCCGTCGTCGCTGATCTCCCAGGATTCCGCCATACCGGGCACTACGGTGGAGTCCACGGTCTCGGTGGTCAGCCCCTCGTAGAGGTCGCGCAGGATCTCACCGGCGGAAGTCTCCTCCGAGCGGTGCGGGTCCAGGGTGTCGGGCTCGCCGCCGTTGCCGCGATGGAAAGTCACGCCCTGGTCGGCGA
>JBGTIC010000520.1:0-9110 GCA_041745895.1 Gammaproteobacteria bacterium | reverse complement strand
AGCATTGATGCCGGTGCCCACCGCGGTGCCGCCCTGCGCCAGCGCCGACAGACGGGGCAGCACGCCGGCCACACGCTGATAACCGTTGCGGATCTGTGTGGCCCAGCCGCCGAGTTCCTGCGCAAGGCTGACCGGCATGGCGTCCATCAGATGCGTACGCCCCGTCTTGACGACGCTCTCCAGACCAGCGGCGCGGGTTTCGATGACACCAGCGAGGTGATCGAGTGCGGGCAACAGCTCTTCGGTCAGGCCCAGTGCCGCACTGACATGAATGCAGGTGGGGATCACGTCGTTGGAGCTCTGGCCCATGTTGACGTGGTCATTGGGATGGACCGGCTGCCCGGCCGCCTGGGTGGCCAGCGTGGCAATCACCTCGTTGGCGTTCATGTTCGAACTCGTGCCGGAGCCGGTCTGGAACACGTCGACCGGAAATTCGCCATCGTGACTGCCTGCTGCAACGCCCTCTGCGGCCTGCTGGATCGCCTCGGTGAGCGCTGCATCGAGCAGTGCGAGATCCCGGTTCGCGCCGGCCGCCGCCCACTTGGTCAGACCCAGTGCGCGGATGAAGCCGCGCGGCATGGCCAGACCACTGATCGGGAAGTTCTCAACGGCTCGCTGGGTCTGCGCCCCCCACAGCGCCCGCCCGGGCACCCTGAGTTCGCCCATGCTGTCGCGCTCGACGCGAAAATCCTTGTCCGACACGCCCTGCTCCTTGTTGCATTGCTGCGTTTGCGATTGTTTTACTTAGGTTTGTCAATCCGCCGTGGTGTATCATTCGCGCTCTTTTGGCCCAAGTATAAAGCAGCAGATCCGCCCACATGGAACTCAGTGCACTCACCGCCATCGCCCCCGTCGATGGACGATATGCCGATAAATGTGCGGAGCTGCGCAAGTACTTCAGCGAGTTCGCGCTCATTCGCTACCGCACGCTCGTCGAGGTGCGCTGGCTGCAGCACCTGGCCGCCGAGCCGCTCATAGAAGAGCTGCCACCCCTTACAAATGTGCTCAAGGACCATCTCAACCGCATCATCGACGAATTCGGCGTCGAGGATGCGCGGCGGATCAAGGCCATCGAGGCGACTACCAACCACGATGTCAAGGCGGTCGAGTACTTCCTGCGCGAGCGCCTCGGTGATGGCAGCGATACGGCCAGGCTCGGCGAGTTCATCCATTTCGCGTGCACCTCCGAGGACATCAACAACCTCGCCTATGCGCTGATGCTTGCCCACGCCCGAGACCGGGTACTCATCCCGGTCATGAACGAGCTTGTGACGGCGCTGCGTAACATGGCCCACCAGCTTTCCGATGTGTCGATGCTTTCGCGCACGCACGGCCAATCCGCTTCGCCGACGACGATGGGCAAGGAGATCGCCAATTTCGCACATCGCCTGGCGCGCCAGCGCCGCGCACTGGCCGCCGTCACGCCTCTGGGCAAGCTCAACGGTGCGGTTGGCAACTTCAATGCGCACATGATTGCCTACCCTGACGTGCCTTGGGCGGAGTTCACGCAGAAGTTCGTCGAAAGCCTCGGCCTCGAGCACAATTTCTATACCACTCAGATCGAACCCCACGACTGGATTGCCGAGTACTGCGACGTGCTCGCGCGCCTGAATACCGTGCTCGTGGACTTGTGCCGCGACATCTGGAGCTACATTTCCATCGGCTATTTCCGCCAGCGCGCCGTGGACAGTGAAGTCGGCTCCTCGACAATGCCGCACAAGGTCAATCCGATCGATTTCGAAAACGCCGAGGGCAATCTCGGTGTGGCCAACGCGCTGCTGGACCATTTTTCCAGCAAGCTGCCCGTGTCGCGGTGGCAGCGCGACCTCACCGATTCCACGGTATTGCGCAATCTCGGTGTTGCGCTCGCCCACAGTCTGATTGCCTTTCGTGCCGTCCAGAAAGGTCTGGGCAAGCTCGAGTGTCATCGCGAAATCATCGCCGAAGACCTCGACGGCAGCTGGGAGGTCCTCGGTGAGGCCGTGCAGACGGTCATGCGGCGTTACGGCATCCCCGAACCCTACGAGAAGCTCAAGGCGCTGACACGTGGCCGCGCCGTCGATCAGAAATCGCTGCATCGCTTCATCGAGGACCTCGACATTCCTGACGATGCGCGTACGGCGCTGCTGGAGCTCACTCCAGCCAGTTATATCGGGCTGGCCCGGCGACTGGCTCGCGAGGCCTGAGCGGCGGTGGGCCTGCGTTGGCCCGAGGGCCTGGATCCCGCGGCATTTCTCGAACGTGACTGGCAACGACGTCCGCGTCTGCTGCGACAGGCTTTCGATCCGCAGGTCTGCGACCTCCCGGATGCCGATACACTGGCCGGGCTGAGCCTGGAGGCCGACACCGAATCGCGCCTGGTGCAACACCGCAGACACCGGGGCTGGACGCTGGCGCGCGGTCCGTTTACGGCCGCGCAGCTGACCGGGCTGCCTGCACGCGACTGGACGCTGCTCATTCAGGATACCGACAGCCTCCTGCCGCAGCTCGCGAGGCTGTTCGATCTCGTGGATTTCGTGCCCGCGTGGCGCCGCGAGGATGTGATGATCAGCATTGCTGCCCCTGGCGGCACGGTCGGCCCGCATGTGGACCAGTACGATGTGTTTCTCGCCCAGCTTCAGGGCACACGGACGTGGCGGATCGGCGGCCGCCGTCACGATCCCGCCCTGGTGCGCGGTGCCCCGCTGACCGTGCTCAGAAATTTCCAGGCCAGACGGAGCTGGCAACTCGCCCCGGGCGACATCCTCTACCTGCCGCCAGGGATTCCTCACTTCGGCATCGCCGGCGAGGCGGCCGCGCCCTGCCTCACCGCGTCCCTGGGATTTCGTGCTCCTGACGCTGGCGAACTCGCCGCCGTGATGCTCGAAGAGAGTCTGAGCGCGGCGACCCTGCCGCGCTATGGCGACGCGGGGCTCGCAGCGGATGCAGCACGTCACGGCGAGCTGGATGATGAGGTCCTGCGCCGCCTGCAGCGCATGCTGGCGCAGCTTCCTGATCAGCAGCTCACACTGGGTCGAGCGATGGGCCGCCTGGTCACGCAGGTGAAACCCTGGCTTGTGCCATTGTCTCGGCGAGGCACGCCGTGCGCACAGGCGCTCGAGCGCGAACTGACCTGCGGCCGCACCCTGGTGCTCAATCCTGCCTGTCGCGCGGCCTGGCTGCGCCGCGGCGCAGGTGCCGAGCTCTTCGTCAATGGCGAGTACTTTGCGCTGCCACGGGGTTGCCACCGCCTGGCCCGGGCGCTTGCGGGCCCTCGAGGCATCGTGGATGCGGCGGCAGTGCCGCAAGCTGGCGCGCGTGGTGCCGCGATTCTGCTGCTTTCCGAGCTGTTGCGTCGCGGCTGGCTTGACTGGCTGGCGCCATGAGCGCGCGTGATCTGGCGAGCGCCCGCGGATATACAGTGAGGCAGGCCAGCTGGCAGACCGATCGCACGCCCCTGATGGATGTTCGCCGGTGTGTATTCATAGACGAACAGCAGGTGCCCGAGGCCATGGAATGGGACGAGGACGATGCGATCTGCATCCATGTCCTCGCATGGGACCCAAAACGTGACGCAGTTGGCACAGCGCGCCTGCACCCCTCCGGTAGAGTGGGACGCGTTGCCGTGCTCAGGGAGCATCGGGGTGCCGGCGTCGGCCATCTGTTGATGACCACGCTGATCGATCTGGCGCGGCAACAGGGGATCGGACGGCTTGTGCTGCACAGCCAGGTGCAGGCCCTTGGTTTTTACCGGCAACTGGCCTTCACGCCGTTCGGCGACGAATTCGTGGAAGCCGGCATCGCTCATATCGAGATGCAGTTGACGCTGAAATGACCCAGCAACAGATAATTCGCCGCAGCCAGCGTCGCATCCTTGCCAGCCAGCAGGAAGTCCGTGCGGCCGTCGTCGAGGTGACCGGTGTCGCGCAGCGAATGCTTTCGATCTTTACCCACGACCTCGAACCCCAGATTTACGCCCATGATGATTTTCTCGAAGCTGCCAAGCGCTTCGTGCTCTCGCGCAGCTTCACTCGTGTACGCGTGCTCATCGCCCAGCCGCAGCGGGCGATCAAGATCAGTCATCGCTTCGTGACCATGGGCCGGCGGCTCAACAGCTACATCGAATTCCGCCACCTGCACGAAGAGTTGCGCGTCTACCCCGAGGCCTACCTTATCGCCGACGACTCGGCATTGATGTTCCGCGCCGATGCGGCGCGCTGGGAAGGCCTGTCCGACACCTTCGAGCCCGCCGTGGCTCGCAAATATCTCTCGCGCTTCGAAGAGCTGTGGGTAGCCTGCGAACCTGCCCAGGAATTGCGCGAACTGCGCCTCTAGCGCGGCGCTCCGGTCTGCAGGGAATGCGCACATCCGTGCGGACCCGGTGCGCATCCCAGTATCGTATCGTCACCACCCCCACGCCACGACCTCAATACCGCTATAATGCGCGGCCATGAACACAGGAATCGATGTCACGGTCGCCGCGATCGTCGAGCAGTCAGGCAAGTTCCTGATGGTCGAGGAACTGATCGGGGGTCTGAACGTCCTCAATCAACCCGCCGGGCATGTCGAGCATGGTGAATCTCTCGTCGAAGCGGTGATCCGCGAGACGCTCGAGGAGACCGCCTGGGCGCTCGAACCCGAGGCTGTCACGGGCATCTACCTGTGGCAGACGCCCGACCAGTCACGCACTTTCCTGCGCGTGGCTTTCGTGGGGCAGTGCCGAGGCCATGATGCCCAGCGCAGCCTGGACAGCGGCATTCTCAGCGCCCTGTGGATGACGCGCGAGCAGATCGCCGCACAGCCCGACCGACTGCGCAGCCCCATGGTTATTCGCTGTATCGACGATTATCTGGCGGGCGTGCGATATCCGCTCGACTGCCTGACGCAGGTGGAATCGCCGTCACCCGCCCGGCCGCTGCAGGCGGCCGGACGCTGATCCCTTCGCGCGATGGCGCAGGGTCGGCCACGCTTTCCCGACCGGTACCCGTATGGCCTCCGCCGGACCAGATGATCTGATCATGATCGCCCTGTCGGGCGGCGTCGACTCGGCGGTTGCAGCCTGGCTGCTCATGCAGCGGGGTTACCGGGTCGAAGCCCTGCACATGACCAACTGGGAAGACTCGGCGGGTTACTGCACCGCTGCCGAGGACCTGAAGGCCGCGCGCCGTGTTGCCGAGCGGCTGGGCATCACGCTGCATCATGCGAACTTCGCCGATGAATATCGCGAACGCGTGTTCCGCAGTTTCCTCGACGAGTATGCGGCCGGGCGGACACCCAACCCGGACGTGCTGTGCAATCGCGAGATCAAGTTCGGCGAATGCCTGCGGCATGCGCAAAGGCTGGGGGCCGATTTCCTGGCGACGGGCCACTATGCAAGACTGCGCTGCGAGAACGACGCGACACAGTTGATGCTCGCCACAGATACACAGAAGGACCAGACGTATTTTCTGCATGCCGTGCCCGAAAGCGCGCTTGCCCGGGCGATGTTCCCGCTCGGCGAACTCAACAAGGACCAGGTGCGCACGCTGGCTCGCGACATCGGCCTGCCGAACTGGGATCGCGCGGACAGCACCGGTATCTGCTTCATAGGTGAGCGGCCGTTCAAGGCGTTTCTTGCCGAACATCTCCACGCCACGCCCGGGCCGATCGAGAACGAACACGGCCAGATCATCGGGCAGCACGAAGGGCTTGCGTTTCACACCATTGGGCAACGTGGGGGCCTGGGGCTGGGCGGGATGGCCGATGCCGGCGAGGCACCCTGGTACGTTGCGGGCAAGCGCGTGGCCGACAACACACTGGTGGTCGTGCAGGGTGCCGATCACCCGTGGCTGCTGAGCGCATCGCTGCGCGCGCATCAGTTGCAGTGGATCAATCACGTGCCTCCGGAGCTGGCGAACGGTGCAGCAATGGCAGCGCATGCTCGCATTCGGCATCGCCAGGCGCTGCAACCCGTCACGGTGGTGTGGACCGGGCAAGGCGATCTGGAACTGCTGTTCGAGACACCTCAGCGTGGCGTGGCGCCAGGCCAGTACGCCGTGATCTACCGCGGTGACCAGTGTCTGGGCGGAGGCGTCATTCGCGAGGGCACGGTGATGACGATTCAGCCTGATATAATGGCCGACTACACGCGCGAACCCATGAGAGGACACCCATGAAGGACAGCTTCCAAGCCCGCACCAGCCTGAAGGTCAAGGGCCAGGATTACACGATCTTTCGCCTGGACGCGGTCAAGGAGGGGCATGTCCGACGCCTGCCCTACTCGCTCAAGGTGCTGCTGGAAAACCTGCTGCGCCACGAAGACGGAGTCAATGTCACGCGCGAGGACATCCTGGCACTGGCGAACTGGGATCCGAAGGCAGAGCCCAGCAAGGAGATTTCGTTTACTCCCGCACGGGTGATCCTGCAGGATTTCACCGGTGTGCCGGCAGTCGTCGATCTGGCTGCCATGCGCGAAGCCGTCGTCAAACTCGGTGGCAAGGCCGAACACATCAACCCGTTGTCGCCCGCCGAACTGGTGATCGACCACTCGGTGCAGGTCGACAACTACGGCTCAGCCAACGCGCTGTCGCGCAACAATGCCATCGAGTTCAGCCGCAACCAGGAGCGCTATTCCTTCCTTCGCTGGGGCCAGATGGCCTTCGACAACTTTCGCGTCGTGCCGCCGAACACCGGCATCGTGCACCAGGTCAACCTGGAGTTCCTCGCACGCGTCGTATTCGATGCACCGGGCGACGGCGCCCGATTCGCCTATCCCGATACGCTGGTCGGCACCGATTCGCACACAACGATGATCAACGGCCTGGGCGTGCTGGGCTGGGGCGTCGGCGGCATCGAGGCCGAAGCCGCCATGCTCGGCCAACCAGTGACCATGCTCATTCCGGAAGTCATCGGCGTGCGCTTCTCGGGCAAGTTGCGCGAGGGCACGACGGCGACCGACCTCGTGCTCACGGTCACGGAGATGCTGCGCAAGCGCGGCGTGGTCGGGAAGTTCGTCGAGTTCTTCGGCGACGGCCTGGCAAATGTGCCGCTGGCCGACCGGGCCACGCTTGGAAACATGTCGCCGGAGTTCGGCAGTACCTGCGCGATGTTCCCGATCGATGCCGAGACCACGCATTACCTGCGCCTGTCCGGACGCAGTGACGAACAGGTTGCCCTCGTCGAGGCGTACGCGCGCGAACAGGGGATGTGGCGCGAGGATGGCGAAGAAGACGCGCTGTACTCCGAGGTCGTGGCACTCGATCTTGCCACCGTCGAGCCCAGCCTTGCGGGCCCGCGACGCCCGCAGGACCGTATCCCCCTGAAGGATTCGAAAGAGATATTTCTGCGGCATCTGGCACCGGTTCGCGAGGCGCGCGCGAGCAAGGCGCCCCAGGTCGCCGACTTTGAGGACGAGGGCGGTGCGGCCCCTGTCGGCAGCCCCCCAGCCAAGGGCATCGCGCGGGTGAGCATGGATGGCGAGGCGTTCGATATCCGGGATGGCGCGGTACTGATCGCCGCAATCACCAGCTGCACCAACACATCCAACCCGGCCGTGATGCTTGGCGCGGGCCTGCTGGCGAGAAACGCCGCCGCGCGCGGGCTTTCGTCGCGTCCCTGGGTGAAGACCTCGCTGGCGCCTGGCTCCAAGGTGGTCACCGACTACCTGCAGGCCGCCGGCCTGCTCGATGACCTCGAAACGCTGGGCTTCAATATCGTCGGCTACGGTTGTACGACGTGTATCGGCAACTCGGGACCTTTGCGCGAGGAGATCGCCACGGCGGTGCAGACCGCCGATCTCGTCGGATGCAGTGTGCTGTCGGGAAATCGCAATTTCGAGGGCCGCATTCACCCGCTGGTGCGAATGAACTTCCTGGCCTCTCCGCCCCTGGTCGTCGCCTATGCACTGGCGGGTACCATGGAGATCGATCTGCAGAACGATCCGCTGGGCCATGCCAGCGACGGCAAGCCTGTATACCTGCGTGATATCTGGCCGAGCTCCAATGAAATCCAGGACATCATGCTGAAGAAAATCGGTTCTGCCATGTTCAAATCCAGTTATGCCGGCGTGTTCGACGGCGACGAGAACTGGAACAGTCTGGATGTGCCCGAAGGTGAGCTCTATGCGTGGGACGAGGCTTCAACCTACGTCAAGAATCCGCCTTATTTCGACGGCATGCAGGCTACGCCTGAAGGGATCGAGGATATTGCCGACGCCAAGGTACTGGCCTTGCTCGGTGACTCGGTCACCACGGATCACATCTCGCCTGCCGGCAGCATCGCCACGGACAGTCCGGCCGCCCGTTACCTGATCGAACAGGGCGTCGACCCCGTGGATTTCAACTCTTACGGGTCACGCCGTGGTAACCACGAAGTCATGATGCGCGGCACGTTTGCCAATATCCGCCTGCGCAATCTGCTGGTGGACCGCGAGGGTGGCTACACGCGTCACATGCCCAGCGGCGAAGAGATGTCCATTTACGAAGCAGCCATGCGCTATCGCGACGACAAGGTGTCGCTGGTGATTCTGGCCGGCAAGGAGTATGGCTCGGGTTCATCGCGTGACTGGGCGGCGAAAGGCACCGTGTTGCTGGGCGTCAAGGCCGTCATCGCCGAGAGCTTCGAGCGCATTCATCGCTCCAACCTGATCGGCATGGGCGTGCTGCCCTTGCAGTACGCTGATGGCGAAAACGCGAAGTCACTCGGACTCACCGGCGAGGAGACGATCAGCATTTCCGGTCTCGCAGACGGCAGCGCGAGGACCGTACACGTCACCGCGACCCCGAAGAGCGGCAAGCCGATCAGCTTCGATGCACATGTGCGCATCGATACGCCCAAGGAACGTGAATATTACGAGAACGGCGGCATCCTGCACTACGTCCTGCGGCAGCTCGCGGGGGCTGCGAAGGCGGCCTGACCCTGTCAGCAGGCCTTGAGCCGATCGGCGGCGCCCGGCCGATCAGCAGCGAGCAGATCGCAGGCTTGCAGCTGATCGGCCAGCAGCGCTGCCCATAGTCGGTACCCTTCAGGGCCGGGATGGTAGCCGTCCGTCGCCAGCAGCCCGACCCTGGGCGCCAATCGCACCGGCAGGTAGTGCACGTCGTCGCCGGCCTGCGCGGCCCACTCCAGCAACACCCGGTCAAGCTGGCGGGCGC
>JBGTIC010000519.1:0-10958 GCA_041745895.1 Gammaproteobacteria bacterium | reverse complement strand
GGGCGGACGGCGAGATCGCCTGGGAGTCGTCCGTGCTGGCCTTCGAACGTCCGGCGGCGGCACGCGCAGCCTGGCGGGCGCGCATCGATGTTCCGAGTCGACCGGACGACGCCGTGCGCATCGTGTCTGCAAACGTCGAATGGGCCTCACCACTGGCCGACCCCGCACCGTTTGCACGCATTCTCGCCGCGCTCGATCCGGATATCGTGCTATTGCAGGAATGGGATCGCGTGGAGCGCAGGCCGGGCCAGCCGCCTATCCCACTTGAATCCGCTGAAGCAATCGCCGGCTGGTTCAATACCCACGCACCGGGCGAGCGTGCGTGGCAGGCGCGCCGCTCACCTGAGCTGGGCACGGCGATCGTGTCGCGGGATGTTTTGTCCGCGCTGGGGGGCGAGCGTATCGCCTATCAGCTACGCGAAGACGATCGGACACTGCTTGAACGTGGCGTGCGCTACATCTCCGCAGTGGCGCAGACACGTGCGGGGCCGCTGGCCGTGGCCAGCCTGCATCTGAAGTGTTGCGGTGCCTGGGCCGGCACTGAAGATCTGCAGCGCCAGGCCGAGGCCGTCACCATCAATGCCGCGCTGCGCGACGCGCTGCCCGGGTCGCCGGCCGTGATGACCGTGGTCGGTGGAGATTTCAATCTCGTGGGCGCGCGCACACCGAAGGAGACGATCGCCAGCGGCCTGGACTTCGACGGCTCGGATCTGGCCGTGGCCCCGATCCTCACGCTCGGCGGCGCGGCTGCGAAGACCTGGCGCGCCCCACGCGCGGGGTTCTCCCCCTCGCGCCTGGACTTCATGCTCTACTCCGACAGCAGTGCTGAAGTGGTGAACTCATTTGCGCTTGAAACGGGCGTGCTGGATGCGGCGAGTCTGCGGCGGCACGGACTCAAGGCCGGGGATTCGGCATTCAGCGACCACCTGCCCATCGTCATCGATCTGCGGCGGCGCAGCGGGCCCTGAGATGCGGGTCGGTCGACCGGCCCGGGTTGACTCCGAGGCGGGTGTCGGCTGCGCGTCAGCGCAGGAGCGTTAACGCCCGTGTCATATGTGCGGGCTAATCTGCGCTGCCATTAATGGTCTCAGGGAGCGAGCCGATGGCTGATGTCCGGCCGGATCGGAACGGGGAGTATTTCGCCACGGTACTGGAGCGACGGCTGTCGCGCCGAAACCTGCTCGGTGGCGCGGCGGCGCTGGCGGGGGCCGGCATGGCCGGATGTTCTTTCAGCCCCGGCAAGCGCGGCTTCACACCGATCTCGGGTGCCAGCACCGATCGCGTCGAGCTGCCTGAAGGCTTCGTCTACGATCTGGTGATCCGCTGGGGCGAGAGCCTGTTCTCGGACACGCCCGATCTGGATGCCGGCGGCATCCCTGCCGGCGTGCTGCTCGATCCGGGCGCCGGGCGCCGGGCGGCGCGCCAGTTCGGCAGCAACTGCGATGCCTTCCATCTTTTCGCACTCAACGATTCCGCCGATCACGGCATCGCCTGCATCAACAACGAATATGTCGATCCACGGCTGATGTTCCCGCGGCTGCTGGATCACATTACCGATGAAAAGCGAATCGATACCGCGTGGCTGCAGCGCCATCCGGAAGCCGTGGCGGTGATGAAGGCGAGCATCGGCGTGAGTGTGGTTGAGCTGGTGCGCGAGCGCGGCCACTGGCGCTTCCTGCGCGATTCGCCCTACAACCGGCGTCTCACCGCCGAGACCCCCATGGAGCTCCGCGGGCCGGTGCGCGGCCATGATCTGATCCGCAGTGTGGGCGATCCGGCGGGGCGCTGGGCGCTGGGCACCTTCGGCAACTGTGCTGGCGGGCGTACGCCGTGGGGCACTTACCTGTCCGCCGAGGAGAATATCCAGCACTACTTCGGTGACTGGGCGCAGGCGCGACGGCATCCGGATCTCGATGCCCGGCTGCGCGTGATCCACGATCGGTTTGCGCTGCATCAGCGCACCAGCCTGTTCGGCTGGGAGCGCGTGGACCCGCGATTCCTGACCACGCGCAATCCCCACGAGCCGTTGCGCTTCGGCTGGGTGGTCGAGGTCGACCCCTACGAGCCCGAGCGTCCGGCCGTCAAGCGCACGGCACTGGGGCGCTTTTCGCATGAGTCCGCGACCACGACCACCGCCCGCAGTGGCGAAGTCGTCGTGTACTCTGGCGACGATGCGCGCTTCGAATACGTCTACAAGTTCGTCTCCAGGGCCAAGTTCAATTCGCGCGACCGCGAAGCCAACCGTCACCTGCTCGACGAAGGCGTGCTGCATGTGGCGAGATTCAACGCAGATGGCACGGGCCAGTGGCTGCCACTGGTGCACGATCCGCGTGGCGCGCTGAGCGGATCGACGGGCTTTCCCGATCAGGCCACGGTGCTGCTCAACACGCGGGGTGCGGCCGACCTGTTGGGCGCCACGCCGATGGACCGGCCGGAGGACATCGCCGTGAGCCCGCAGACCGGCAAGATCTACATTGCCTGCACCCACAACACCAGCCGGGGCGAGCCCGATGCAGGCGCGCGGGCTGTCAACGCCGCCAATCCGCGCGTCGGCAATCGCTGGGGACACATCGTCGAGATTCACGAGGATGGCGATGACCACACCTCGCGCAGCTTCCGCTGGGAGTTACTGCTGCTGGCCGGGGATCCACTCTCTGCCGAGGGGCGTTTCCTGACGCAGGTGACCGGCGAGGCGCTGCAGGTGGAAGACACATACTTCGCCGGCTTCGAGGATGCGCGAGGTATTGCTCCCATGGGTGCACCCGACAATCTCGACATCGATCGTTTCGGTAATCTGTGGATCGTCACCGATGGCGACCAGCCGCGCGGCAGCAACAACGGCTGTTTCGTGGCGGGCACGGAAGGGGCCGGGCGCGGCCACGTGCGTCAGTTCATGAGTGCGCCGATGGGCGCCGAGGTGTGTGGCTGCAAGTTCAACGCCGACGGGACGACGCTGTTCCTGAACATCCAGCACCCCGGCGAGAACGGCACTGTTGAGGAACCCGAGAGCCATTGGCCGGACGGGTTGGGCCGCATGCCCCGATCCAGCCTGATCGCGGTCAGTCGTGAGGATGGGGGGGTGATCGAGGCCTGAGACCTCCAGCTCACTATGTCGCCGCCGAGCGACTCGCCGCGCTGCAGAACCGAGATCCACGCCACCCTCCGGACCCCCCAGGCGCGCTAGTATGAGCGGCTGGCAGCACAGGGGCAGTCGTGGAACGAAACACGTCACGGATCCGGGCCTGGGTCGCGGAACTCGGTCGACGCCTCGCGCCGCGCGTCGCGATCGGCGCTGCGTCTGTGATCGAGGAAGAACAGCCGAGTCTGGCGATCCAGCCACTGCATGATGGCAGCCCTGCGGGCGAGCACGGGCACATATGCCGGGGGCTGGCGGCCGATCTGCAGCGGGTCTTGGGGCGGCTGCCTGGATTACGGCTTGCCCGGGCGACGCTGCCGGTGAAGCCGGGTGAGGATGCAGTGACGCTGGGGCGTCGTCGCGGTGTGCGCAATGTCCTGACCGGTACGCTGAGTCCGAACCCGGAAGGCGATATTCTGCTGGAGATGCGGCTGGTTGATGTAAGCGGCGGACACACCCGCTGGTCGGCGCGGCTCGGCGCGGTCCCCGAGGATTTACCGGCTGCGTTCAAGGTCATCGTGAATGGGGTCGCGCAAAGTCTGGGCGTTGATCCGGCGGCCTGCGAGCATCTTCTGGACAGGCTGCGCGGTACGAGCGATGGTCTCGCCTACGCGGCGTTGCTCGCGGGACTCGATTACGCGCGGCAGCCCGGCCGCCAGCGTCTGCTGCATGCCCAGCGACGATTTCGACGGGCTGTGGAACTCGATGCGCAGTACGCTCGTGCCTGGGCGGAGCTCGCCGCCTGCAACGCGCGCATCTACACATACGCCATCGCCGAGACTCAGCTGCGCCGCGAGGCTGACGAGGCCAGCCGCAAGGCGCTGGCGCTGCGTCCCGATCTGCCCGAAAGTCAGGTTGCTGCGGGTCTTGTGCACATGATGTTCGATCGCTGGGAACAGGCGCGCGGGCATTTCGACCAGGCGCTGGCGCTGCGTCCGAATCACTACCAGGCGCTGTATCAATACGGCCGCGCGTGCATGCACGAGGGCGAACATGCGCGGGCCGCCGAGCTCTATCAGCGCGCCAGCGATGCTGATCCCGACGAATACCAGGGCACGCTGCTCGCGGCCCAGGCGCTCGACCAGCTCGGCCAGGGCGACCGGGCGTTGCTGTTTGCGCGCGAAGGGCTGGATCGGGCATCGCGCCACAGCAGTGTCTTCCCCGACGACGGGCGTGCGTATTCGATGGCTGCCGCGGCCATGCTGCGGCTCGGCGATGAACCTGGTGCCCGCGACTGGATCAACCGTGCCCTGGCGCTGGACCCGGAAGATGTCGCGGTACACTACAATGCCGCCTGTCTGTACGCGCGCCTTGGCGAGTCAGAGCTCGCGCTGTCGTGTCTGGAGCGCGTGGAGCTGCGGCAGATGGCCAACCGGGGCTGGGTCGAGCATGACCCGGACCTTGCCGACTTGCGCGGCCACCCGCGCTTCCTGCGCGTATTGGGTAGTCTGCGCGCCTGAAGGGTCATTCAGCGCCAGGTACCTGCATGCGTACTTCCAGAACATCGGAAGACGAGGGTCTAGTCCGCCAGCTGGGTGCCTGGGGCATCTGGCTACTCGCGGTCAACAGCATGATCGGCGCAGGTATCTTCGGCGTCCCGGCTGGCGCCGCTGCCCTGCTCGGCGTCTGGAGTCCGCTGGTCTTCATCGCCTGCGCGCTGCTGCTTTTCGCCGTCATGCTGTGCTTTGCGGAGCTTGCGAGTTACTTCCGCAATACCGGCGGGCCGATTCTTTACATGCAGGAGGCCTTCGGCCCGCTGGCCGGGTTCCAGGCGGGCTGGGCGTTCTATATCGCCCGGGTCACGGCGTTCGCCGCCAACCTCAACCTGGTCGTGGCGGCCATCGGGTTCTTCTGGGGACCCGCGACCGGGGGGTTGACCCGTGTCATCCTCATCGGGGCTGTCGTCGCCGGATTGGCTTGGGTCAACGTGCTGGGCGTCCGGCAGGCAATGCGCTCGATCGGTGTGCTGACGGTGCTGAAGTTCCTGCCGCTGGTCGCACTCGTCGTGTTCGGGCTCGGCGCACTGCACGGTGAGGCCTTCCCATCGTCAGCGACGCCGATCCCGGCGACCGTGGATTTCGCCACTGCCGCACTGCTCGTAATCTACGCTTTCGTGGGCTGGGAGGCCGCCGTGGTGCCGGCCGGCGAGACTCGCAAGCCATCACGCGACGTCCCGCGCGCATTGTTCTGGGCGCTTGGTGTCGTCACCGTACTCTATGTCGCCATCCAGTCGGTGAGCCTGGCGGTCCTGCCCGGGCTCGCCGAATCCGAGCGACCACTGGTGGAGGTGGGCGAGGTCCTGTTCGGCCCATGGGGCGCGCTGTTCATCACGCTGGGCATCATCGTCTCGGTGGGGGGCAATGTCGCCGGCACGATGTTCACGGCATCGCGCCTGACCTATTCGCTGGCGCGCGAAGGTGGCCTGCCTGCCTGGTTCTCGTCGGTCCATCTGCGCTTCCATACCCCGGCCAACTCGGTGGTGTTCCTCGCGGTGCTGGTGTTCGCGCTGGCCGTGTATGGGGAGTTCTTCTGGCTGGCGGCGATGAGCGCTCTGGTGCGTGTGCTGATCTATATGGGGTGTATTGCCGCCATGCCGCGCCTGCGCATGCGCCACGGACACAATGAAGACGCTTTCCGGACGCCGGGTGGATGGACGGTGCCGGTCGCTGCGTTCTGCGTCTGCGCCATACTGCTCACGCAGGTGAGCGCGCAGTCGGTCATCTCCACGCTTGGTGCGCTGGTCGTAGGTTCTCTGCTGTATGCGGGGGTTCGGTTCCGCGCGGGTCCCTGACAAGTGCGATGCAGTCCGCAAGTCCTCCGGCGGGCGGGTAAACCCTCCCTCTCGGCAAGGGACATTACCTATCAAGCTTTCTTTCGTCGATGAAGCATCGTGGTGCCCCCACATTGCCGTATCGGTCCTGGAGACAGCTTGATGAGACATTCCGCCAACGCGCTGGTGCGCGGATTCAGGGGCAGCGCTGCAGTTGTGCTGATGATTGCCATGTCCGCTGTGACCATGAGCGCACACGCGGAGCTGCTTCATGGCGGAACCCAGGTCAGCGATACGGGCCTGACAGGCAACTCGATCGCCAGCGGCAATACCAGCCGAAATCTGGCGGTCGGTGCCGACGGCACCATCTTTGCGGTTTTCCGCGGGGCCAACGGGATTCGCGTCGCGCGCAGCGGCAACCGTGGCGCGAGCTTTGATTCGAGTGTGGAACTCACCAGCGTCAACGCCGAAGCCGAGATCGCGGTAGCGACGACCGGCATTATCTACGTTACCTGGCCCGAGGGTGGCCGGGCGCGCGTCAGCCGCAGCCTCGACGGCGGACAGAGCTTCTCGGCCTCCGTGGATGCCGGGCCTGCCTCGACTTCCGTCCATATGGCCACCGACGCCAGCCGCGTCTACCTGATCGATCGGCCTGGCAACAACTTTCTCGTCAGTCACGACAATGGCCTTACCTTCAGCCATGTCGCGCTGAATGCGAGCTACGTGTTTGCTGACGTTCACGTCGATGCCGACACCGGTGACGTCATCGTCGTGATAGACAATCCGACAGTACGCTACTACGTGAGCACGGACTACGGCCAGAGCTTCACCGCGCAGCTGACTTCGGCGCCAACGACCAGTGTCTACTACTCGGTGGGTGCGCTTTCGTCGGGCTCACAGGGCCGGTTCATGTTCGTCGCCGGCGGTTCGGTGAACAATGCGCTGCGCATCGACCTCGATGCCAACACCGGTACGGTCCTGCCGTTCGGCAACAATACCGCCTTTCAGGGACGATCCCTGTCGGCCGATCGCTGCGGCAATGTCGTCGATGGTTACGTCAACGATTCGACTGTGCAGTTCCAGATCAGCAACGACCTTGGCGTGAGCTTCGGCAGCCCCATCAGCGTGGCCGAGGCCGCCTACGCCAACGTTTTCATCAACCAGACCAACGGCGACATCCTGTTTCTGTACGAACAAAACGGCGAGATTTTCCTGAGCGTGTATGCCGAGGAGCTGCCCTGCTACAACCCCGAGCTGAGTCTCAGCTCGCTCGCCTTCCCGGCCCGTCTGGTCGGCACGACCAGCAGCGCGCAGCAGGTCCTGATCAGTAACTCCGGGGAAGTGCCGGTGCAGATCACTGGCATCGCGACCACCGGCGATTTCACCCATTCCGCCGAGTGCGTCGGCACGCTTGCCCCCGGCACGAGCTGCGCGGTGCCGGTCACCTTCACGCCATCTGCGGCGGGTTCGCGTATCGGCCAGGTCCAGGTTTCAAGCAACGTCTTTATCGAACCCCGGATAGTGACGCTGAGCGGTGAGGGTGTTGCCGCTGCGGCCGTCGCGGATTTCTCGCCGGGGTCGCTGGCGTTCGGAACCCACGTCACCGGGTCGGCCAGTGCGCCGCAACCGGTGGTGCTCACCAACAATGGCAACGAGTCCCTGATCCTGAATGGGTTTTCGATTGCGACAGGGTTCGCCTATTCGCACGACTGTCCGGCAGAACTTGCGCCCTCGCAGAGTTGCGAGTTGGCGGTGACCTTTTTGCCGCAGCAGCAACAGACCTACGCCGGCAGCCTGGTGCTCAGTTCCAATGCACCGGGTGCGCCGGGGACGGTGACCCTCAACGGGCAAGGACGCGACGAGTTCACGCTGACCGCATCGGTTGCGAGCGGTCAGGGCAGTATCAGCCCGTCGACCCTGCAGGTGCTCAGCGGCGACTCGGCGGTATTCACGCTGACTGCCGCGGCAGGCTACCGCGTTGCCGGTGCGAGCGGCTGCGGCGGCAGTCTGGATGGCGCGACCTACACGACTGCTCCGGCCACAGGGGCCTGCGCCGTGACGGCAGCCTTCCTGCGCGCTGCCAGCGGCAGCGGCACGCCAACCGATCCCTTCGTGCTGACGGCCCCGGAGCACATTGGCAGCCTGGCCGATGCGCGTGATGCGCATTTCCGGATTGACGGCATTATCGAATTGTCGGAACTCCAGACCCGTGCGCCGATCGGTAGCCAGGCCGAGCCGTTTCGCGGCAGCCTGCTTGGCGGGCCGGACGCGGGCCTCGTGGGCCTGGACGACACGCCACTGTTCGGCGTGCTCGGTCCGGGCTCACACGTCGAAGGGCTGCGTTTCGTCGAGCCGTTCGTTCAAGGCGAGGTCGGCCAGCCGGCCGGCGCGCTCGCCGCGGTGATCCAGGGTGAGGCCGGCTCCCCGGTCGTGGTTACCGATATCGTCATCGATGCCGGGCTGGTCATCGGCGGCGACTTTGCCGGCGGCCTCGCGGGGCAGGTCAGTCATGCCGAGATCAATGACGTGCGCTCCAGTGCGAGCGTGCAGGGCGGCGCGTCGGTCGGCGGTATCGTCGGCAGCGCGACCGACACGAGTCTTTCAGATCTGCGCTTCGATGGCGCAGTCAGTGCCACCGGCGCGCGTGTCGGCGGCATCGCAGGCGAACTCGATGACAGCCTGCTGCACGATTCGCTCGTCACAGGTGTCATCAGCGGTGACGGCGATGACGTCGGGGGACTCGTCGGGCATGCGTCCGGCGGTGAGATCCTGCGCGGCGTCGGTGCGGCGAGCATCTACAGTGGAGGAGTCGGCAGTGGCGGTGCCGTGGGCACGCTGGCTGCGGGCGCACTGCTCGCCGAGACTTATGCAACCGCGACGGTTCACGGTGAAGAGGAAGTCGGCGGTCTCGTGGGCCGTGTTCACGCCTCGGGTGTCCGTGACAGCTACGCCATCGGCGCGACACTGGCAAGTGGTCACACCGCTGGCGGTCTCGCCGGCGCGCTGATCGATGCAAACATGGATCGTGTGTACGCGCGCGGTCAGGTCGCCGGTGGCGATCATGTCGGCGGACTCGTCGGCAGCGCGTCAAACAGCAATGTTCAGGAGGGCCACTGGGATCCCGCGTCCACCGGTCAGGCCGGTTCAGCGGCCGGTACGGCATTGACCACGGCCGAGTTGCGCGACTCCTCGGTGTTGCCGACTTGGCTGGTCGACGGCCGTCCATGGGCACGCGCGGATGACGTCAATGGCGGATTTCCTTATCTGCTGTCCGCGACACTTTTCCAGGTGGACCTCGATGCGACGACCGAAGGCGTGATCCAGCGCTGGTTCGGTGGCTATCCGCTCGGCACGCCGGCGCGGCTGGAGCTTGCGCCTGCAGCTGAGTTCGAGTTCCTGTCCACCGCGGGGTGCGGCGGCATGCTGCAAGCCGGCCTGTACGTAACCTCGCCGGTCTTCGCGGACTGTACGGTGTCGGTAGACGTCCGGGGCATCTCGCCATTCCTCGAATTACCCGAGACCGGCGAGATCGGCAGTGGCGAGAGCTACCTCTTCCCGACCGATGTTGTGCTGGGCGCTGGTGATTTCAGCGTGACGCGCAACGGTGTCGCGATCGAGGGTGCCATCCAGTGCGGCGCACAGGGATGTCGCTTCGTGCCGCCGACGACAGGTCGGTACACCGTCCTGATCACTGATCCTCACAGCGGCTGGACCCATGAGATCACCGTCTCAGTCCTGCCACGGGTCGACCTTGCGCCTGACCAGTGGGCCGCGACAGGCGGCAGCGTAAGCGTTGCGTTCCTGCTAGACGACGAGGCGATCGACTACCCGGTCACAGTCCCCTACACGGTCTCCGGTACGGTCTCCATGGGCCACGATGCGGTAGCAGGTACGCTGCTCATCGGGTCCGGACTCAGCGCAGATCTGCACTTCAGCATCCAAAGCGACGCGGCGGCGGGAAGCATCGTGATCGTGCTGGGCGAACCCGAGGGTGCACGGCGCGGTACGCGTACCGAGCACGTCGTCCATGTGTGGGTCGACGAGCTGCCACCGATGGTGGATCTGGCCTTCAGCCAGATGATCGACGGCGTCGAGGTCCCAACGTTCCAGGTGGTGCAGGGACAGGGACCGGTGACGCTCGCAGGTCTGTTCGGCGATCTGCCTGCCGACGCCCTGCTGTTCGACTGGTCGGCCTCCGACAGTCGCCTGGCAATCGTTGGCAGCTCAGCGGAAGTCGTGCTCGCCGATGTGTCGATGCTCGATCCCGGCACCTACCGTGTCGAGCTCACCGTGACGACCCCCAGCGGCGTCAGCCGCAGCACCGGCAGGCTGCTCAGGGTGCTGGCCAGCTGTCCGGATACGCTCGCAAGCGATAGCTGCGGCGTCATCGATGCCGCGGGTCAGGGTCTGTCGCACAGTGATGCGGATCAGGGTCATCAACTGCGCGTCGGCAGTGGCGACGATCGCCCGCTCGTCACGGTGCAGGGACTCACGCTGCGCCAGGGTGATGCGGCGTTTGCGGCGCGCCGCGACGGTGCCTGGGTCTCACAGCAGGAACTCGGTGCCCACGCGGAGCTTGGTCAGCCGGCCCACGGAACATTGCCCGCCGGTATCTTCGTGGCTGCCTACAGCTTCGAGATCGCCGGGCTCGCCAGTCCCGGACAGAGTATCCCCGTCGTGGTGCCGCTGCGTGGCGAGACGACGATTCCGGCCAATGCACGCTGGTACAAGTACCGCAGCGGCCAGGGCTGGATCCGCTTCGTCGAAGATGACGTCAACACGCTGCACAGCGCGCCGGGGGCTGATGGTGCCTGTCCGGGACCGAACTCGGCGAGCTGGCAGACGGGGTTGGTCCGAGGACACCGTTGCGTACGTCTGACGCTGCAGGACGGAGGAGCGAACGACGCTGACGGTGAAGACAACGGTGTCATCCGCGATCCAAGCCTGCTCGTGGGCGACCACGATCTCGTAGTGGTCGGCCAAAGCGCCGGCGGTGGCGGCGCGCTTCCCCCCTGGGTGCTGGTCCTGCTGGGCGGCTGGCTGCTTCTGGCG
>JBGTIC010000518.1:0-6068 GCA_041745895.1 Gammaproteobacteria bacterium | reverse complement strand
CGCGCCGGCACAGGCACGTGGCAGGGTCGGTCGCCCCAACCCACTTCCGTCCAGGCTGGTGCCGCCGCCGACGCGACGCCGCGATGATGCGGTCATGACGCCCTCTGCGGGAGCGTTTACGCGGGTGCTCTCACCGCTCGTGGCGCTGATCCTCATCAGCGTGGCCGCGCTCGCGCCCTATCAGCAGTTCCGTGTCACTCCGTGGCCTCGCGGCGAGGTGGTGCAGTCGCAGGACCAGCGCGTCTGGCATGACGAGCCGGTGGTGCAGGTGCAGGCCCTGGCCGAGACGCCGTTTGAGCGACGCGTCCACGAAGATCTCTACAAGTGGTGCACCTTCTGCCACACCGTCGAGCGCGGCGACCGTCGCTTCAAGGTAGGCCCGAATCTGCACGCGATCTTCGGTCAGCAGGCCGGCACCGTGCCGGGCTTCCATTACAGCGAGGCGCTGGCCCGTGCTGGCCGCGAGGGACTGGTGTGGACCGACGAGACGATCGCCGCCTACATTGCCGACCCGCAGCGCTTTGTTCCAGGCACCTCGATGATCGTGTCGTCGGGACCGATTCCAGAGCCCTCCGTGCAGGCGGCGATCGTCAACATCCTCAAGCGCGACACCATGCCGGCCGACGCGATCGTCTTCCAAGCCGCGGACGCGCAGCCCTCGGGGGAGTGACAAGGTCTCACCACCCTCCCGACGGCAGTCCGCCAAGCGCTCAACGCTGACTCGGTGCGATTCAGTACACGGGGGCTCGCGAGTCACGTGTCTGTGTTCGATTGCGCACGGTGCGGCAGCGAACGTGCAAGTAACTTGTTCCCTCACGAGCGACGCAATGCAGCATCACGCGGTCGCCAAATCAGCGAGTGAGGAACAACAGATGTTGAAATTTCTGGGAAGTGCAGTTGGCGTGATATTTCTGATCGGGCTGGTTGTGGTCGTTCTGCTGTTGATGCTGATTTTCTGACCCCCTGAGCTGGCTCCGCCCCACGTTCGCCAACACTGGCCACCGGCTCCTGGGCCGCCCTGAGTCGCCTTTTGGATTTAGATTGCTGTGGGAGTTC
The DNA here is from genome assembly GCA_041745895.1 of Gammaproteobacteria bacterium. Classification (GTDB taxonomy): domain Bacteria; phylum Pseudomonadota; class Gammaproteobacteria; order Steroidobacterales; family PWYM01; genus PWYM01. The sequence continues at coordinate 5,012 of JBGTIC010000518.1, read as the reverse complement.
GGTTCCCCATGGATGCCTATGTCGGCGTCAAACTGGTTCACATCTGCGCGATAGCCGTATGGAGCGCCGGGCTTCTGTACCTGCCCGGCCTGTTTGCAGAGCATGCGAGGCCGCATGCGGATGACTCCTTCAAGCGCCTGCGCCTGCGAACCCGTGCGGTATATGTGGCCGTCATGTCGCCGGCGGCGGTAGTCGCCATCGCTTCGGGTACCGTACTTGTGTTCGTTGCCGCATCTCTGGGCGGCTGGCTCGTGCTCAAGCTGTGGGTAGTCGCCGCGATGGTGATGCTGCACACCTATTTCGGCGGGATCATGACGGCGTTGCATGCGAAGCCGCAGATGCGAAAGCCGGCGATGCACCTGCTGCTGATGGTGCCGGCTATTCTGGTGATCGTCGTTGTGGTCTATCTCGTGACGGCAAAGCCGGTCTGATGAGGCAGACGCGATCACTCCTCGTCGGTGATGGCGATCTTGTGATCGAAGATGAGGTTGGCACCCAGCCAGCCGGCCACCATCACCAGTGCTGCGCCCAGGGCCGAGAGCGCCACGCCCCATGGCAGGATCCACTGCTCCACGCCCACCTCCAGGCGCAGATACCAATTCGAAAACCCTATGGACAGCAATGCCATGGCGGCGACGAAGTGATTCCAGCCCATGGCATGACGGCGCACTGCGGGAATCAGCATCAGCTCGATCGTGCCGATGGCGGCGGCGAACAGCCCCATGATTGCGCCGGCACCCACCAGCCACAGCGACATGCGCGCCCAGAAATCATCCCGGGTGAACACCCACGCGAGGTCGCTGGGCAACACCAGAGTCAACAGCGCGATCGGAAAGGTCACGAGCATCGCGTGGATCGGATGCCCGGAGATGGCCAGGCGACTTTCGCGGTCGGCATCCGAGTAATCAGAGGACATTTATCAGGTTCCAGCGCAGCGAGATTACCGCAAAAGTCTAGCATCGGAGCGTGGCCCGTCGGTCTGGTAGGGCTCATAGGGATACTGTGCGCCGGCTGCGGCGAGCCTGCCGTGTCGACACTGGTGCCGGCCGGGCAGGCGGCCAGGGATGTCGCATGGATCACCTGGGCCATGGTGATCGGTAGCGGGTTTTTCACGCTGTTGATGACAGCACTGGGACTGCACGCGGTGTATCGCCGCTCCGATCGGCCGATGCGCATGTCCTCGCGTGGCATGCTGATCGGGGGCGGCCTGGTACTGCCGCTGGCAGTAAGCGGAGTGTTGCTCGCTTTCGGGGTACCCACCGGCTACTCGATGCTGTCGATCGGCGAGGCCGATATCGAGATCCGGGTCACCGGACATCAGTGGTGGTGGCAGATCGAACATGCCGACGCCGAGGGGCAATCGCTCTACACGGCCAATGAACTGCATCTGCCCGTGGGTCAGCGTGCAGATATCCACATCACCAGCGCCGATGTGATCCACGCCTTCTGGGTGCCCGTGCTGGGCGGCAAGCTCGATGCAGTTCCCGGCAGCGTCAACACCATTCGCCTGCAGCCCACCCGCGTCGGCGTGTATCGCGGGCAATGCGCCGAGTTCTGCGGTGCCCAGCACGCGCGCATGGGTTTCGAAGTCCACGTACACGAATCCGAAGACTTCGAGGCCTTCAGGGCGGCGCTCGCGCGGCAGGACAGGACCCTGGCTGGCACGCCGCAGCAGCGCCAGGCATTCGCCGAGCATTGCGCGCAGTGCCACAGCACTTCGCCGCGCGAGGACCGGCTTGGCCCCAATCTTGCGCGGCTTTCCGAGCGCGGCTGGCTTGGCGCCGGCACCTTGCGCAACGATGCCGACAACCTCCGGCGGTGGCTTGCCACGCATCAGACGCTCAAGCCGGACAACCGCATGCCGGATCACGCGAGCCTGGATGCGGACGTCCTCGAGGCGCTCGCCCGCTTTCTCGAGGCCGCTCCGTGAGCGCGCCCTTCGACCCGCACACAGCCGCGCAGACCCCGGACCAGGCGGTCCTTACGCGTCTGTTTTCCACACCGCCCGGCTGGGGCCGACTCTCGGCGGTAAATCATTCCGTGATCGGCATTCGTTTCATTGTCGCCAGCCTCGTCTTCTTCGTGATCGGTGGCCTGCTGGCGATGCTGCTGCGCGCCCAGCTCGCCATGCCCGGCAATCCCTTTCTCGACCACGAGGCCTACAACCAGATCTTCACCATGCATGGCACGGTGATGATGTTTCTGTTCGCCATTCCGCTGATCGAAGGCCTCGCGCTGTATTTCATCCCCAAGTTTCTGGGGGCGCGCGATCTGGCATTTCCACGTCTGAGCGCGTTCGGCTTCTGGTGCTACGTGTTCGGCGGAGCGATCCTGCTGGCCTCCCTGTTCCTGGGCGTGGCGCCGAACGCCGGCTGGTTCATGTACACGCCGCTGTCCAGCGGTGAGTACACCCCGGGCATCAACTCGGATATCTGGCTGCTTGGCGTGACCTTCGTCGAGGTCTCCGCCATCGCGTTCGGCATCGAACTGGTCGTCACGGTGCTTAAGGTCCGCGCCGCTGGCATGTCACTGTCACGCATGCCGTTGTTCGGCTGGTACATCCTCGTCACCGCCGCGATGATGGTGGTGGGGTTTCCGCCGCTGATCCTCGGCTCGGTGCTGCTGGAAATGGAACGTGCGTTCGGCTGGCCGTTCTTCGAGGTGGCGCGAGGCGGGGATCCCCTGCTGTGGGCGCACCTGTTCTGGCTGTTTGGCCATCCCGAGGTCTACATCATCTTCCTGCCGGCTGCCGGCGCGGTCAGCATGATGATTCCGACCTTCGCGCGCCGGCCGATCATCGGTTATACATGGCTGGTGGCCGCTGTGATTGCGACCGGTGTGCTCAGTTTCGGCCTTTGGGTGCACCACATGTTCACGGTGGGGATTCCGCATCTGGCGCTGCTGTTATTCTCGGCAGCAAGCATGCTGGTCGCGGTCCCAACGGCGATCCAGTTTTTTGCGTGGCTTGCAACCCTCTGGCATGGCCGTCCGGTGCGACGCCTGCCGATGCTCTATCTGTTCGGTGTCCTGTTCGTCTTCGTGCTTGGCGGACTGACCGGTGTGATGCTCGCGCTGGTGCCATTCAACTGGCAGGCACACGACACCCATTTCGTGGTCGCTCACCTGCACTACGTGCTGATCGGCGGCTTCGTGTTTCCGCTGCTGGCCGCCGCGCACTACTGGCTGCCGCTGATCAGTGGCCGGGCGCCCTCGGAACGCGTCGGCCAGTGGGCCTTCTGGCTGATCTTCGTGGGCTTCAACGTCACGTTCCTGAACATGCATCTGACCGGCCTGGTCGGCATGCCGCGCCGCGTCTATACCTATACGGCCGGCCTGGGCTGGGAGTGGCTCAACCTGGTGAGCACGATCGGAAGCTTCGTGCTGACCATCGGCTTCGCACTCTTCTTTCTCGACCTGCTGATGCAGGTCTATGCAGGCCGGCGTACAGCCCACAACCCGTGGCAGGCCGGCACCCTGGAATGGAGCCTCACCCATCCGCCGGCGAACTACAACTTCGCCGCGCTGGTGCCGGTGGCCAGTCGCGAGCCGCTATGGGATCAGCCCGGACTGGTCGAGGACATTCACCACGGGCGTGGCTATCTCGCCCGCACGCGCAACGACTGGCAGGAAACGCTCGGCGTGGATGCGATCAGCGGCAAGCCCGACCAGATCATTCTGCTGCCCGGGCCGAGCTATCTGCCGTTCATCACCGCGGCGCTGCTCGGCGTTTTCTTCGTCGGCTTCCTGTTCGGTCAGTATCTGCTGGCATTATTCGGTGCCGGCGCGGCGCTGCTCGCCGCCCTGCGCTGGGCCTGGCACAACGGCCTGCCGCAGGATCATCCGGACCAGGACGCCGGCAGCGGACTCAGCTTGCCGCTGCACTCCCAGGTGCACGATGCACCGGGCTGGTGGGGCATGGTGATCGGCCTGCTGGTCAATGGCACCTTCTACATCTCGCTGCTGTTCGGCTATCTCTATCTCTGGGCCGTGGCCCCGGGCTGGCCGCCTGCGGGATACATCGATATCAATTTATTCTGGCCGCTGGTCACAGCGCTGTTTGCGGTACTCGGCGCCTGGACCTGCCGTTGGGCGGTCGCGCGTGGGGTTGACGGCAAGTCTCCCGCGCTTGCATTGGCGGCTGCGCTGCTGCTTGGCCTGCTCGGTACGGCGGGCTTTGCGGGCCAGGCGCTGATCGGTCTGCCCCACCCGACCACGCACGCCTATGCCGCGGTCACCACGTTCCTGCTCGGCTACTGCGGCCTGCATACGTTGCTCACCGGTGTGTTCGCAGGCTACGTGTTATTGCGCTGGCGGGCGGGCTACGTATCCGCGAGGCGCAGTCTCGAGTTGCGCGTGATCACATTGTGGGCCTTGTATTCAGCGGGCGTCACGTTGATCTCGTTGGGTCTGATTCACGGTTTGCCGACGCTGCTGGGTATGGCGACATGAGGCCAGCGCTGTTCTCGATCCTGATGTTGCTGCGGATGGGGGCCGGGCTGCTGGTGTGGGCCAGTGCGTTCGTGATGCTCTACGCAGGACACGCGTTGGCCTGCCAGTGGCTCGGGCCACTGCCCGATGTGCAGCTTCTGAACCCTGTCACAGGCGTGCTGGCAGCCCTTGCGCTGTTGCACATGGTGGCGCTGGGGGCGCTTGGCGTGCTGTGGTGGCGCTACCCGGCGCGCGCGGCCGAAGATGAGCCGCCCCGCACTCACCGCTTCCGGCAGCGGACCGAGGGACTGTTGCTCGTGGTGTCCGTTGTGAGCCTGATCTGGCTTGCGATTCCATTGCTCGTGACGCCGCCATGCGTGGCTTAGCGTCAGGTGTGCTGCTGCTGTGCTGGGCGCTGCCGGCGAACGCGCATGGGCCGGGCGAGCTTGCCGGCCACTGGGTGTTCTGGCTGCTGCTGCTGACGCTGTCGTGGTATCTGGCCGGTCTGACGCGCGGTGGGCATGCCCCTGCACCCTGGCGGCCATTGCTGTTCGGCAGTGGCTGGGTGCTGCTCGCCGTGGCGC
>JBGTIC010000517.1:0-26330 GCA_041745895.1 Gammaproteobacteria bacterium | reverse complement strand
CTCGACCGGATCCTGAGCCCGACGATCTTCAGCACGCCCACCAATCGTCGCATCTTCCGGGGCATGGTGCGCGTGACCGACATGGAGTCGTGGCAGCGCATCTTCCAGATCGCGTCCGAGCGCTCGCGCTGGGATCTGCCTCACGACCAGATCGGTCGGTACCTCGCGCGCGGCCAGCCAGCCGGCGCGTTCCTCATGGCGGGCCGCCCGGCGCTGCAGCAGGCCGTCAATCCATACCCCCATCAGCGACGGCATCGTCAGCAGGCGCAGGGTATGGCCGGTGGGTGCCGTATCGAACACCACGCGCTCGTAGGCTTTGCGTTCATCGAGCAGCACGGCGACGACTCGCTCGAGCAGCGCAGACTCCGCCGCCCCGGGTGCCCGACCCGCAAGATCGATCTGGCGCTCGGCTTCGGCAAGCATCGGCGAGCTGACCAGCCGGCGCATGTTGTCTTTGACCGTGGCGAGATAACGCCGGGTCTCGGTGTCAGGATCGATCTCCAGCACGTCGAGATTGGCCTCGAGGGCACGCGTTGAAGCACCGTGTCCGCCGAAAAGATCTCCGAGGTTGTGCGCGGGATCCGTCGATACCAGCAGTGTGGCCTGGCCACGTCGCGCCGAGGCGAGCGCTGCAAGCGCGGCACAGGTGGTCTTGCCGACCCCGCCTTTGCCCGCGAGAAACAGCACCGGATGCTTCAGCAGCACCGGATGTGGTCCAGCGGCGAGCGATCCATACCGGCGCGCCGGTGCCAGTCATGAAAGGCCTCCAGCAGCAGCGGGTAGAGTTCCAGCGTATGCCAGGCCGCGGGGTTAGGCAGTCCCATGCTCTCGGAGAAGCACAGCAGCAGGAACAGGTCGTCAGCTTCGTCGAGTGCCCGCTGTGCCTCGGCCGCGTGACCCACCCGCAGGGCTGCATCCCAGCCGGCGAGCAGCGTGCTCAGGCCTTGCATCCAGCCTGTTTTGCGGCTCATCGGCGCTCGGCGGCCTCCTCATCGGCCGCGCGTTCCAGCGCCTGTTGTGCGTCCGCGCGCCCGAACAGGCGTACTGCCTCCAGCAGGATCCACAATGCAAAGGCCAGGATGACGCTGCCCAGAATGAACAGCAGCCACTGAGTGTCCGCCTCGCCGTAGCCCGACCACGTGAAGATGACCTGCCCGGCCATCGCCCAGATGGTCATCGCCAGCAGGAACACCATGGGCACCAGCGTGGGCAGCGGATTGCGGCCCTGGCGCACCAGCCACAGCGAGATCAGCATCAGCGTGATGCCGGCGAGCAGCTGATTGGAGGTGCCGAACAGCGGCCAGAGCAGATAGCCGCCCGAGCCCAGTCCACGGCCCCCGTCCGGCAACAGCACCAGCAGTGCGGTCATGCCCACGGCGAGACTGGTGGCAACATGCCGGCGTGCGAGCACCGGCACTCGATACTCGACCCCCAGCTCGCCGATGATGTAGCGCATCAGACGCACGGCGGAATCAAGCGTGGTGGCCGCAAAACACACGATGATCAGCGCAACCAGCGTGGCCGCGATGTCCTGCGGGATGCCCAGGCCGCCGGCAAGCTGCGCGGCGCCCCCGACGAAAAAGCCCACGCCCGCCGCACTGGCCGTGGCGAAGCTGGTATAGCTGGCAAGGAATTCCGCCTGCGTGCCGAAGAATGTGGCCACGGCGATGATTGTGATCAGCGCCAGCGTGCCCTCTCCCACGGCCCCAAGATAGCCAACGGTGCGCGCGTCGGTCTCGCGGTCGAGCTGCTTGGAGGACGTACCTGAGGCCACCAGGCCATGGAAACCGGAGATCGCCCCGCAGGCGATGGTGATGAACAGCAACGGAAACCACGACGGGTCGGCACCGGCGTTGTAGATCGGCGCGGTCATTTGCGGCTGGGTGACCAGCAGCCCGCCGTAGAGTATCAGCAGACCGAACACGAGCTGCTGGGCATTGATGTAGTCACGCGGCTGCAGCAGCTTCCACACCGGCAGAGTGGAGGCCACGTACACATAGGCCAGCAGCACGAGGATCCACGCCAGAAATGCCAAGTTGACCGCATCCAGAGATAACAGCACCGCCCCCGAGTCCGCACCGCCCAACCAGCGCACGATATCGATCCGCAGCCAGCTCACGCGCGTGGTGAGCATCGCGGTGCCGTACATCGCCACCAGCGCGACCAGTGACGGCACGAGCATCGGGCGATTGTGACGGATCACCGTGTAGCCGAACCACACGGCGATCGGGATCTGCAGCATCACCGGCAGTACCGAAGCCGGATTGGTGATGAAAAGATTTGCGATGACCCAGGCGAACACGGCGTTCACCATCAGGATGAGGATCAAAATGATGAACAGGAACAGAAGTTTCGCGCGCCGCCCCACCAGGCGATGGGCCAGCGTGCCGATGGACTGACCCTTGTGGCGCACGGAGAGCACGAGTGCGCCGAAATCATGCACACCGGCTGCGAATATCGTGCCCAGCACCACCCAGGCGATCGCAGGGCCCCAGCCCCAGTACATCGCGATTGCAGGCCCGACGATGGGAGCAGCCCCCGCGACCGAGGTGAAGTGATGTCCCCACAGCACCCACTTGCGCGTGGGCACGAAATCCACGCCATCGCGAAAGCGGTGCGCCGGGGTCTCGAAGTCGTGCTCGACGCGGTAGATGCGCTCGGCGATGAAACGCGAATACCAGCGCCAACCTGCGTAGAACGCAAGCAAGGCGACAACGGCCAGCCAGACGGCATTCACTTGCTAAAGGCTCCCCCTTGCCAACCCGCCGCAGTCTCCGGGATCGCACTATAGCAGCTGGCAGGCCGTGCGCCGCGCCTCACGCATGTGCACGGATGCTAGACTCGCAGCCGATTTGAACCAGGGAGCATACGCATGCGCAGGGCCATCATCGGCGTCACGATGGTTATCGTCATCGCGGTTGTCGTGTTCATGCTCAGCCGGCTGCCGGCGGTGTATGACACCGATCTGTCCAGGATCGGCGCAGGTCTGCCGGCGGCCGTGCTCGTGCACGATCACAACACCGTGGACAGCATCGTGCTGATGCAGGATCTCGATCGCGTGCGCAGCAACTATGAGCCCGCGCTGGCCCTGCTGCTCGCCGACTACCATCATCCCGACGGACGCGCCTTTGCCCAGCGCCACGATCTGCCCCGAGCATCGCTGACGCTGTTCGATGCGCGCGGCGAGCTGGTGGCGATCTACGACCGGCACCGCGAGCGCGATGACCTGACAGGCTTTCTCGAGCAGCGCGCACGTCCGCTGATGCGCTGAGGATTCAGGGCACCGGCGCGCCCGCATCGATGGCATCGACATCCACGCCCGAGCGCAGGTTGTCCAGCCCGAGCATGAACACGCCCACCATGAACAGCGGCGGTGCGACCAGCCAGGTAAACGCCAGGTGCCAGCCCATCGCCCCCACGCCGGCGGCCACCACGATCGGCGCCACGGCGAAACCTGTGACCAGACCCGACGACCCCGCCAGCGCGGTACCGGTGGCACGTACCCGTGTCGGAAAAAGTTCTGTGACGTAGGTGATCAGAACCGCCGAGACGCCATAGAAGAACATGGCCATCACGCTGAACCACACCAGGTCCTGTGCATACGACTGCGGCAGCCAGATCAGGCCAAGCAGGGCTGCGGTGCCCAGCCAGCACCACAGAATGATGGTGTTGCGCCGGGTCATGACGTACTCCCCGATGAATGCAGCACCAATGTAGCCGATGACGCCAATGCCGTAGGCGATACCCACAAGCAGGGTCGCGGCACTCTCGCTGTAGCCGCGCGCTTCGGCGAAAAAAGACGGAAAATAAAACGCCGTGCCGGCATAGGCGCAGCCGTGGCTGAAAAAAGCCAGCCAGCACAGCAGCGTGCGCTTGCGCAGACGGGGGCCGAACAGTTCGGTCAGCTGGCCGCGCCAGGGCATCGCATCGCCGGCCTGGTTGGCGGCCTGGCGGCGCAGGAAGGTAGCGCTTTCGGGCAGCGAGCGGCCCAGCAGCAGGGCCGCCGGGACCACCAGGAAGGCCAGCAGGAAGATCGCCCGCCAGCCGTAGGCCGCCATGAGTGGCGAGGCCAGCAGCGAGGCGATGAACCAGCCCAGCGGATAGCCGCATTGCAGCAGCCCCATCATCACACCCCGCAGGCGCGTGGGTGAGGTCTCCATGACATACGCCGCGGTGATCGGTGCCAGCGCGGCGGCGATACCGAACGCCAGCGCACGCAGCACGGTCAGCATGACGATGTCCGTGGCAATCGCGTGCAGACCCACCAGTCCCGCGGACACTGCCAGCACCAGCACGAACAGCCGGCGTCGACCCAGCCGGTCGGCCAGCATACCGAGGAACACGACGGCAAATGCAGCGAACACGAAGGAAATCGACAGGATCAAGCCGATAACGTCCAACCCGACGTCGAACTCGCGGATGATGCCGGGTATCGCGTAGCCCATCAGCGACTGGTCGAGGTTGCTCAGCGTCCAGCCGAGCAGGCAGATCAGGAACACGCGGATGGGCGGGCCACGCAGTGAATCGAGGTGATCGCTGAGGCTCTGGCGCATCTGTCGGGCCTTCCATGTCCGCATGCCGGCGGGCTCGCCGGTAACCCGGGCGCCAGCATGCTTGCGCGCCCCCCCTGTAGTAAAGTGTCCGGTCAGGGACACTCGGCAACGCAAAGGACAAGTCAGCCATGCCCAGCGAACTCGTTCACGACCTGAAAATCCCCCGCAAGCTCGATGAGAAGGCCCGCCAGGACTTCGTCTCCTCGCTGCGCGGCTTCATCCTGCACGACATGGCCAACGATCTTCGCGAGGTCTACCACCGCGACGTACTTCCCGCCGCCACCCGCGCGCTGGGCCGGGAGCCCGCCACCAGCGGCGAGGTGCACAAGGCCCTGAAATCGAACTTGAGCTTCCGGCTCTACAGCGCCATGCGCGTGAATGCTCAGGAGATGACCTGGGACTCGGTGCGCCCGCAGGTGGAGCGACACGCCGTACAGATCAATGAGAAGGTGCGCCACTACGCGCGCAAGGCGAAAGGCTCACTGACGCTGGACCCTGAGCTCGAGGTGCCGCGCAGCGTCAGCGCGCTGGACGTGCACCTGATGCCCGGCAACTACAACCAGGAATTCACCGCAGACGATGCCACCCAGGGCGCGGTCTACGATAACGGCTCGCTGGTGTTTTTCATGGGCCTGCTCGGGCCTGACCAGGGCGACATCGGCCGCTCCATTGCGCGCTTCATCCGCGCGCGCTATCCGGAGCTGGAGCCTGCGCGCATCCTGGACTTAGGCTGTACGCTGGGCCACAACACGCTGCCCTGGGCGCAGACCTACCCGCAGGCCGACGTTCATGCGGTGGATGTGTCCGCGCCGGTGTTGCGCTACGCGCTGGCGCGCAGCGAGGCCATGGGCTGCGCCATCCACTATCACCAGATGAACTCCACGGCGCTTGCCTTCGAGGACAACAGCTTCGATGTCGTGTGGTCGTCGATGTTCCTGCACGAGGTACCGCTGAAGAACATCCGCAAAACGCTCAAGGAGGCCTACCGCGTACTCAAGCCCGGCGGGCTGATGCTGCACATGGAATTGCCGCCCAACAAGGCGCTGCCCGCCTACGACGGCTTCTATCTGGACTGGGACAGCTGGTACAACATGGAGCCGTTCTACAAGACCTTCCGCGATCAGGATCCCGCGAAACTCGTCGCAGAGGCCGGCTTCGCGACCGACAACTTCATCGAGCACGTCGTGCCGAGCGTCAACTGGTATGGCGAGGAGGTCTTCGCCAAGGCAATCGGCGAGAGCACGGCCGTGGGCAAAGACACCGGCCGGCTGGCCGAAGGGGTGTCCTGGTACTGCTTCGGCGCACGCAAATGAGCGAGCAGGATGTTTCACTGCCGCGCAGCACGCGCGGCCGACGTCCGCATTTCTTCGAAAGCCCTGAGACCGACGTACTGATGTCGGTAGTGCTCGAACTGGCCAGCGAGCTCTCGGTGCTCTACGACCGCGTGGATGCGATGCAGCGGGTCATGGAGGCCAGCGGCACGCTGTCGCGCGAGGCCCTTGAAGGGTTCGAGCCCACAGACGAGCAGGCCGCCGAGCGCGCCGCTCGGCGCCAGGAATACATGCAGCGGCTGTTCCGGGTGGTGCGCTCGGAGGCCCAGGTGTTTCCCACCAGCCAGGCCGAAGAGGTGCTGGCCAGTGTCGAGGCGGCGCTTTCGGAGTAGCGTTGCGAGCGCGCGTGGGAAGTGCCACGAATGTGATGGGATACAGCGACATCGGTTGGGCGAGCGTTCTAGGCTGTCGGTCTGATATGACGGCAGCATCACTGCCTGGGAACGCCACGACATGATCCATTCCAGCCGCAGACTCCTGCTGGCCACCCCCGCGCTGCTCGCGCTTGCGGGATGCGGCGGCGGCACAAGCAACGAAGGCGGGGCATTCGGCCTGCAGACCGAGTCTTCCCCTGGCGGTATCTGGAGCGGTCTGGAACTCGTCGAGGGCGAGCCGGTGCTCGAAACCGTGCTGCTGATTACGCAGTCGGGCCGCCTTCACGCGGTGCGCGAAGATGGCGTGCAGTCCATCGGTCAGGCCAGTGCGCGGCGCGGGGAAATCTCCGCGACCTACACGGCCGCTCTGCCCTTCGGCGAAGTCTTCGCAGACGGCTCGGACGCCGGCTCCGGCAGCTTCGTCGGCCAGATTTTCGCAGGCGTCAGCATTGATGCCAGTTTCATTTTCGACACCGCGCAGGACACGCGCACAGATGGTGTGCTGGCACTGGATTTCGTCGACGACTACAACCGCAGCAGCAGCCTCGACGACATTGCCGGACTGTGGACCAGCCCCGGACTTACCCTGGACATCAGTGCCGATGGCGAGATTTTCGGCCAGGCCCAGGACACCGGGTGCATCCTCAACGGCACGGTGTCGATCATCGACCCTCTGTACACGCTCTATGACGTGAGCTGGGAATACACCGCCTGCACGGCACCGCTGGATAGCCTCAATGGCGTGACCTTCGGCGGGCTGATCGCCCTGATCGATGCGCCTGAGGAACCCGATGGCGGCCCCACCGGGCCCGCCGTTATTTTCGGAGGTGCGGTCGGAAGCGTCTCGGGGGTGGATGTGGCTGTGGAGTTGTATTTCGAGCGCTGAGTACGTCTGCGACGAATGCGTGACGCTGGCCTGCCGCAGTCCGCGCCAGGAAACTAAAAAAAGGGGCTGCACTGGCAGCCCCTTTTTGCGTTTTGGCGGGCCCGGAGAGATTCGAACTCCCGACCTTCTGGTTCGTAGCCAGACCGCCGAATCAGGCCAAGGGAATGACGATAAAGGGAAAACCGGGCTTTCAGATTTCCAATACTTTCGGCCAGCAGCGCGCGTAACAGGCTGTTTTGCCTAGATGGTGGGATTTTATTTTGGAAGGATTTCGGTGATGGCAGAGCTGCCTGAAGACGATGTTCCGATTCTTCTCAGAGTGCCTTTCGGCCAGATCGTGATGACGGAGACCGGGTTCGCTTACTGGGTGCCCAACCGGTATCTCAAGATGAGCGCTGACCAGCAGTGGCTTCGTTACTGTGCCAGGAACGATCCGGCCTCTACCACCGCCCCGACAGCATAGCCGCCGTGTCCGCGATCATCTCCAGGTGCCCCACGTCCTGCCACACGCCAGAGTGCGCGAACCGATGCGGCATCATCACGTTGCGCACCCGCCTATCGAGACCGGCGTACCCGTACTTGCCCATCGCCCCGAAGTGATGGCGCTTGCCCCACCGCCAGGGCAGGACAGCAGTCGCACGCCGCCACCAGCGGCCGGCCTCGACCGCCTGGTCACCGGGTGAGTGGAAGACGACGATCTCGCGGACGTGACCGGGGAACTCAGCCCGGGTGTACAGCGCAGGGTTGACCAGGATCATCCAGCCGATCTGGGCGCCCTGCGCTGCTGCGGACAGCGCGATGTGAGCGCCGTTGCTGTGGGCAATGACCCCATCACCGGGCAGGTGACGGTCCACGAGCTCGGCGATCGCCCAGCTGTTCGCGCTGTGCATCGATAGCAGGCTCGCCCAGGGGTAGGACAGCGTGCGGTGATCCAGCTCAAGGGCGTCGAGGTACGGCGCGACGCGGTTGACTGTCTTCGCGCCGCGGTCCCGAACCATGAAACCATGGCATAAATGGATCACCATGCGCGGCTCTCGACATGCGTCCAGGTCTTTCGGAGCACGATGCCGCTGACAGTGTCCCAGCTGACGTCGAAGTGAGAAGCGATATCCTTCTGCATGCATCCGGAGCGCTTAAGGTCGAGTATCCGCTCGACATCTCCCTCGGTGAGTATGGCGTTGTACCGATCAGACCCCCGCTGCATCATGGACGCGGGCACACGGTACTTCGTGCCGTGCTTGACGGCGTCCTTGATGTTCCCGGAGCGGGTGTCCCAGCGGAGGTTTGATAGCCGATTGTCATCGCGTATACCGTTGTTGTGGCACGCGTCAATGTTGGTCGGGCGCGGCCCGACAAAGGACTCCAGCATCATCCGATGCACGCGGCGGACGTGTCTTTTCCCGTCTACGGACAGCCAGACGGTTCTATACCCTCTCGCATCCAGGGTCGGCCTCAGCACCTTCGCAAGGATTCGGCGACCGTCCTTGAGTATCCGAGGCTGCCTACGGACACCACCCTGGTCGCTGACTTCGTAATAGCCCTCGAGCCCGACCACCGGGCGCCATGTTTCGTCTGGGCCGCCCATTACCGGATCATCAGCGCCGCAGTGTCGATCCAGTCGAGCACCATCGCCAGCTGCAGTCGCTGATCCTCGCTGAGCAGGCCTTCGCCGATTCGCTTGCGCAGCTCGGCCTCGGCCTCATCGAGAACCGCACCGATCAGCAGTTGGTCGGCCAGGTCCAGAGATCCCCAGTTGATGCGGGCGCGCGCCTGGTCGGCAAGAAAGGCCACGGTCACAGAGGTGTCGGACTCGATGTATTCCTTGCCCTCGGCGACGAGCTCGCGAACGCGCTCGGCGCGCTCCGGCTGGTTCGACAGCACTTTCAACGTCGCAAATTGAACTGCCAGCTTCGCGGAGCTTTCCCGCTCGGCTAGGGCAGCACAGGCGATCAGGGACAGGCACAGGCATGCCGCCAGCAGCGGCTGGAGAATGGTTCGCATGGGATATCCTCAGTCGGTTGGAGTGGTATTGCGGATGAGTGCCGCCACGCGCGCTGCGCGGTTCGGAGTCTGGCGTGCCCACGTGCTATCGAGCGCCTGCCTGGCAGCCTCAACATAGTTACCGGCCTGCAAGGCAGCGATCATCCTGCGGAAGTTCAGCAGGCCGCCAATGCCAAGCTGGTATGCCATGTTCTGAAGTGCGCGTCGGATGGGTTCTGGCTCATCGGCAAGCCACGGCAGAGCGCGCGCCAGCGCGGACCAGCGCTGTTCTATCTCGTGGTCGAGCCAAAAGTCGGCCACTTCCTTCGGAATCCTGCCACCACGCCGCTCGTCGATCAGGAATCCATAGCCGATCGTCCAGAAGCCTAGATGATCCCGATACGCGTGCGGCACGAAGCCCTCATCGCGGATCAGGTCAGATCGGATGCTCACTGCGATATCCGATCGATCTTCGAGTCGATCCGCTCAAGCCTGCGCACCAGGTCCGCTTTCATCTCGGCGATCTGTCTTTGGGTGTTGACCGATTCGATTTCCACCACCGACAGTCTGCGGTCGGCCTCGGGTGAGATCCTGATGGCGCGGATGGCTTGGATTTCCTGCCGCGTCTGCGTCACCTGTTCCTCTATCTGGCCTTTCCAGGAGGCCATCGAAGCCGTCAGCCCAAGCAAAGCAATGATCAGCGCGCCGTCTATCAACAAGGGAATATTGCGGCGGGTGTTGTCGCTGAGCGTCATATCGGCTCCTATACATCCGTGATCTTGATTTAGAGTGGCTCTTCAACCGGCGTCTGCCACGGCACGAACACCCAGAAGTCGGTGCCGGCGCTGTTCTGGTATTTCAGAATAAGCACCCCCTGCCCTGATGGAATCCCAGCGGAACCAGACCCGTTGATCGTGTCAGTGTTATTGCCGTCGATCTGTAGTGTGATCTCACCACCTGTGGCATTGATGACCACGGAGAAGAATCCGTCCGGGTAAGTCTCGTCGCCCGGAGCCTGGACGAAAACTTCTGCGGCGTCTTCAATGACTACCAGCATGCGACCTTCATCGACTGCCAGGACGCTATACACGCCCATGGTGAGATCACCCGAGTCGATGATCCTCTGCTGCAGACCGGCTCCTCCGCCGCCGAGTGCAGCCTCCTCCCATCCGAGTACAGTGTCGTACTGGTACACGTCGCCGCCGATGCTCCAGATCTCGCCTCCTTGGGTCTGAATGAATCGCCACTGCCCACCAGAGAAGTACGCAACCTGATCGTCGCGGCCAGCGAATCCGCCCGAGCCTGTACCCACCACCACCACATCTCCCTCGTCTGGGCTGCCCGGCGGCGCGTCCTGGAAGCTTCCCGCCACCTTGCCGGCGATGACCTCAAGCTTGCGGATGGCCTCGTTGAATATGACGTGCGGATTGGCTTGCGCCTGAACCATCTCGGCCATGTCATAGATCGGTGTTGGCATTACAGTCCCTCGCTTTCAATTCGTCCGGCGTAGCCACGGCCCAGCGCGCCCATCTGCCGCACATCCCAATCCAACTCTGTCGGCAGTGATCCGAAGTCGGTCGTCTGCTGAACGTCGGTGTACGTGGCGGTCGGCGCGGACACCTGCAGCGTGCGCAATACCGTGGTGCCGTCGGTGTCGTAGATATCGACCTCGTAGGCCTCCGAAGACTCCGACAGCGGCAGGGTCTGGCCTGAGACCATCTCCCGGCCCACGCGGTCGCGGCGCGTCCACGTCAGCGTGAGATCGTCGTTATCCTCGCGCTCTGCGACCAGGTGAACCGGGGCGTATGGGATGCGGTCAACGCCCTCCCATGCGAAGTCCACCGGGTCGGCATTCTCTGGGTCACGGCCAATGGTCGCTGCCCGGTGCGAGCGCTCAAGACTGAGTTCGTCGGTCTCTGTGAGGATCTGGGCGACGTTGGGCAGGGTGACAAACCTGTCGCCAGCCGAATGCAGACCTATGGCCCATTCAGTACCGAACCTGCCGCGCAGCAGATTTGTCAGCGTCCACTGGCCCGTAACCTCATCGCGCTCAGCATCCTGGTACTGGATGATTTCCCAGCCGATCCGGTCGCCGTCTCTGACTTCCAGCGCGGCAAGGTTGCCACCCAGGAGCAAGGCATCAAGGCTGATCGATACAAGCGGGCCGGATGACGTGACGATCAGCGGGCCAGCCGTGCGGATGGTGAACGGCGCCTCTCCGGGATCATTCACCGACGAGCCGAAGTAACTGCCGGGCCGGGTCAGGCGGGCAATGTCTTCCAGTCCCTCGGGCTCCTGCCTGAACAGATCGCCACCCGGCCAGCCCTCGATAATCCCCGGTATCGTCGGCGTGCCACCCATCGCCGCGAAATATCCGGACACATCATCCACCAGCCGCACCAGGGGCGCGTCCAGCAGTTCCAGCGTGGTCTCGCCCGGCACCACAATCGGGTTGCGCGGCAGTCTAGATGAAATGCCTACAGCGTCTGATGCATAGATACTCGGGTCATGCCTGACGGCCTTCCACGCCTGCACACCGGGCCATGCGTAGTCCAGTTGCGCGAGCCTGACGGTCTGAGTCTCACCGTCCACGTCCAGCGTCTTGATGTCGGACGGGATCAGCGCTTTGTTCGAATCGGTGGCCACCAGCGAGAAGTCCACTTCCTCGCGAGCGACGATGGCTTCGAGCATGGATATCTCGGCAATGGACGCAGCCTTGTCTGCGCTCATCGCGATAGCCGTCAGGTCGATGTCAGCCACGCCCTGAGCATCGGTGAGCCGTCTCTCGTAGAGCTGCATGCCCGGCTCGAATTCCGCTTCGGTCTGCAGGTACTGCACCCGGACCTCACGAGCCAGTTCGTAGTCCTCGGATCGGGTGCGCTCTGCTGCCGATGGGCGCTGCTCGCCGAACACATGCGCCGCCAGATCCTCGCCCCCGATCGTGCCGTCTGGCGTGCGGTCACGCATCCGGAACCGCAGCACGCCCTGATAGTCTGTCGCGTCGAAGAACCCGTACTGCTGCAGCAGCTCAATCTGCTGGCGACCTGATGCGGGCCTGCCGATGCCGTAGCCGAACAGGTCGCCGGTCAGGCCGGATACATCGATTCGATGTGGCGGCACCCCTGCGCGCCGTGAGATGTCGTAGACGAGGCGGTCTAGGTCAACGGGGTCGCACCCCAGCCCCTCTTGGATCGGTTCTTCGTCGGTCTGCCACCCAGTCGACGCTGCCAGCGAAAACGCCTGCGGGTACTCGACGTCGTAGGTCATCCCCGGATTCATCAACCCGTCTGCAACGGCCTGCGCGTACTGCTCCTCCCAAAAGCTCTGGTCGTTGTACCGCGGATCGCCTTCCAGTACAGCGAGACCGACGGCGGACCTCACCGTCCCAGATGGGAAGGTGCTATCGGCAGCGAGCAGACACTTCGCCAGCGTGAGCGCACCGCTGTACGGCTCCCAGTTTCTGCCGTCGATCGGTGGCCCAGAGATCTGCCGGACGTTAAGCCACATGTGGTCGACGCGGTACGTGCGCCGGCCATCGCCGCAGTCGGTCGATACGTTTATGCTGCCGAACGCTTGTGACCCTATCTCTAACGGACTGCCGTACAACGACCGAGCCAGAAACCACCGAGTGGCGTTGCCTTCGGTGACGGTGCACGACTCCGAAAATGTTACGTATGGCTGAGTCGGCGAGTAGACAACGTTTGAGTTGATCGCTGAGGGTAGCAAGTACAGCCGGCGTACTCGAAAGTGGATCGGGCCGACCCTCGCCGGCTCGAAGCCGAATTCGCTGGCCAGAGACGTCAGCCCCGGTCGTATCCAAGTGGCCTCGTCCTCTTCGTCCGCAAACCCGTCCCTGTTCCAGCCGATTGGAACCATGCTCTGACCCGAAAACGCCTCAGCAGCCGCTAACGCGCTGGAAAACGACTCTCGAACGTTGGTAAATTCAGACGGCGGAGAGAACGTCGGAGCTGTGAACTGCCACGTATAACGGCTCGCGTTGAACCGATGCGGGATCGGGTTCGCCGGGTTGGCGTTCCACCCAGGGTAGTGGTTCCCGGAATAGTACAAGGGCATCAGGCAGCCTCCAACACATCGACGCCAGTGTTGTCGTCGTCCGCAGGCGCGGTAGGCACCTCCGGCAGTGGCCGGCATACCTCGAAACGAAGCTGCGGGATGCGGGCGCCGAACCCGAACTGGTCCAGCGGCAGGCGGTTGAACACCACGTAAGCCTGGCCCCGGAATGCGGGCGCGTTGCCGGCGCCTACATCGGCTTCGATCGTCGGGTCTGGATCCTGGTCGTCGGTTCCCATATAGATGGTCGCAACCGACTCGAATTCCTGATTCTGAGTCTGGATCTCGGAGATCACCTGCGTCGGTCCGAAGGGTCCGAATTCGATTTCCGGGTAGGCGTCTAGCAAGTTTTCCTCTACCTCGTCAGCAGGACGGTTGTCATAGACCGGCTTCGCATACGCCCAAACGCGGATCAGCCCATCAATCGGCCCCTCGCACAAGCTCACGGCGAATGTGGCGAAGTAGCTGTATTCAGTGACCCGGGTCCCGCGTGACAGCAGCGAGCGGCCCACCCTGCGAGTGGTAGCAACTTCCTCGATATCCAGCCCCCAGATGATGTTGCCGTCGGTGATGTACCGGCCTGCGATGTAGGGGATGCGCTTGCCGGCGGTGCTGGATGTAATCGTCAGGTCATCAGCACGCGGGCCTTCCTGCCCGGGCAGCCGGGGCGCGAAGATAACGCCAGCAATCAACGAGCCGATCAGCGCGCCAACCGGCCCACCGAGAAGACCGCCGCCGATCGTGAAGAGCAGCCCCAGCGCGGCGCGAAATGGCATTACGCGTCCGCCGTGTCAGCGATCCGCTGCGTGTAGCCGGCGCCGGGGATGTCGGGCTCGCCTCTGAAATTCACAAGATTGTCGAACCGGTCTCGACACGTCGGGCGCGTCTTGTCGCACCCGGCGATAAGCCGCACGTCGTCGCCGATATCGACATCCGACGGCAGCGGGTCGTACAGGAACAGCACCCCATCCTCACCATGCAGCCTGATCTCACGTTGCGCACCGGCATTGCTACCCGTCAGGAACGTCACCAGCCCCTTGCTGAAAAAGCCCGGAGGCGTACCGCTGCCGTCGATTGCGGCCACAGCGAACACCGTCCGGGCGGACACAACCCCGGTCACTTCCTCATCGAAGGTGAATGCGGCCAGATCAACGCCGCACCGACGAAGCACTGGCGCCTCGGCGCCGCTCCCCAATGTCGCCCTGCAGCGCGTCGAGTACAGATCGCCCTGATTCTCGGCCAGCAACTGCGAGATGGAGCGCATCTCCATGCGCAAGTTGCCTTCCTGCGTGCGGCGCTTATTCCCCAGAACGCCGTAGCTGATTTCCTCGACCGTGGAAGGGTCCGACCAATCTGTCTCGAACACCGTGACGCGGGACTGATCATAGACGCCATTGGCGATGTCAGCCTGGGTGATTCCAGAATTTACCGACAGCACGCCCTCAAGGTCGCCACCATCCACGGCTAGGGATGCACGGGCCTGTACCGCGCTCGGAGACAGGGCGGCGACAGAGCGATAGGTGCCCGCGTAGCCGGTGGCAGTCACCACAATGTCGGAGTCATGGGTGGTGGCTCGCAGGATCAGGCCGTCTCGGCGCTTGATGCGGATGCAGATGGCGCGGCTCATAACTCGCCCAGATCCTCGACCAAGGGAAGCGAGCCGATCGCATAGCCTTCCTCGCCGTCGTCATCGATGACCAGGAACTGGCTGGCGAACTGCCTGGCGTCGAACCGCACCCGCACGAAGTAGATTCCCGACCAGCGGGCGTCATCTTCAGCGTCCGGAGCGCTGACCCACGTAATGATTCCGGTGTCCGGGTCAACCGTGTAATCCGTGGTCGGCACCTGCTCGACAAACCCCGCACCAGTGTCCAACTCGAGCACGAACGAACTCGCCTCGATGTACTGGATCTCTCGGATGTAAGGGTTGATCGCCGCGCCATAGGTACGGGTCAACTGCGTGGTGGTCGTGCCATCGAGCGCCAGCGGCTCGTTGCGTGCCTGGTAGTCGGACCAGTCCTTGTACAGGAAACTGTGCCGGCGCCCGCGCATCGCCATGTGGAAGTCGCGAAGGTAGTCGTGCTGGTCTCGCAGCACCTGGCGGTTGCCGAGCTCGTAGCGACGCTGCGGGTCTTCACCCATCTGCACGCGCAGCTCGCGCTTCGCAAGATTCGCGGTGATCTCATCGTCCCACTGCGGCCCGCCGGTCGCGCCGTAGTCGAAGCCCAGATCGAGCACCTGCCGGAAGAACGACATCAGAGATTCCTGTTGGCAGCGAGTTGCACGGCCGAGGCGGTGGCCGCCGCGATCTGGCCTTCAGACTCACGGAAGCGCCGCGGCTCATTGGCCATGACCTGCACCGTCACCGGAGAGCCACCCTGTTCCCGACGGCTTCGAAGACCTCGAGCGTCCACCAGGCCGCCTGCGTTGAACCGTGGCATGCGCCCGCTGAACTGCGGCATGCCCCGCCCGTTGTTCAGCGCGGTGAGCAGTTCCAGCATGCCCGGCTGCTCGACCACTGAGGCGCGCACCACGAACTCGCGGTTGGACAGATACGCGGGAATCGAATCCGATGTCTTGGTGCCAGGGCCCCGGACATAACCGCCAGTGGCAAAGCCCTGGGCGCCGCCTCCGCCGCCGAATCCGAACGAGCCACCGAACGCATTGAGCAGCGCGAAGGTGGCACGCCTGGCAAGGATCTCGGAGGCAATGCGCTGGATCTGCTGCACGAAGGTGTTGGCGAACGCGCGAACGGCGCCCGAGAGGCTGGTGATCTGCGTGCCGAGCTGGCTGAGCGTGCTTTCAAGGCTGCCACGGAACGCGTCCTGCGCGCCGTTCTCGAACGCGATGGCGTCCTGCGTGAGCTGGTTGATGCCCTGGGAGAGTTGACGGACCTGCTCGAGCAAGCGCTCCGCGCTGGCGATGGCCTGCGGGTCACCCAACGCCCGGGCCGAGGCCTGCGCACCCTCAGCGATCTCGCGCAGCGCATCGATACGCTGCTGTTCGATCGACAGGATCTGCTGCTCGGCCTGGAACTGCGTCAGCAGCCCGGCCTGCGCGTCGTTTCGGATACGCTGGCGGATGCGATCGAGCTCATCGAGAGCCACCTGCCCATCACGCAGCGCCTCGTCGAAGTCGATTCGCGCTACAGAGACCTCGCGGAAGCGTCCCAAACGGCTGTCGATGAAATCCGCAGCCTCTCCCTGCGCCTCAAGCAGCTCGCGATAGCCGTCGATCTCCTGATCGAGAGCGCGCAGCCGGGCTTCGCGGCTTCGGCCCTCCAGCTCAAGGAATCGCTGCTCGAAGGTGAAGCGCTCCTGAGCAAGCTGCTGCTGCCGGCGTTCTTCCTGCTCGCGCAACCTGGCTGCCTCGCGCTCGGCCTGCTGCCTCGCACGTAGCGATTCCTGCTGCTGGCGCTCCTGCTCGGCAATCTGCTCGGCCAGGGCGTCGAGGTCTTCGCGCGTGCGCGTGAACTGCGGCACCTCGGGGGGATCGGCGAACGCAGCCTCGATGATGCGGCGCAGGTCCTGACCGATCCCCTCTGACTCGCTGATGAACGCCTGACCTGCGCGGCGGTATCCGTCGATGATCGCGCTGCCGGCGCCCGCGAAATCCGCCCGGGCAGCTGCCGCGAGCGACTCGATGCCACCGCTGGCAATCTGCACGAGCGACTGGAATACCGGCTGCACAACCCGGTTGAGCGCCTGGAAGGCCGCTATCACTATGCGCAGCGTCTTGCCGGTGAACTCACCGAACCGGCGCATCGCATCGATGCCGGTCCCGGCAGTGGCCTGGCTGAACTGGTTCAGCGCCGCAGTGACGTCGGGGGCAAAGCCTGTGATGAACTGGCGGGCCAGACCGCTCACCTGCAGCCGGATGGCGGTCAGGCTGTCATTCGCTGCCGCCGTCGCATTCGCCAGGTTTGTATCGACGATCTGCCCGAACAGCTCGGCCTGCTCGGCCGCGTTGGCAAACCCACGCTCACCCAGGTCGTTGAGCAGCGGGATCAGGCGCGCGCCGGCATCACCGAGCAGCGTCTTGGCCACCGTGGTCTTGGCGGCGCCGTCTTCCAGCTTGGCAATCTCGGTCGCGACCCGGGCGAATGCTTGCCCCGTATCCAGACCAGCCACATCCTCGATGGTCAATCCCAATCGCTGGAAGGTAGCTGCAGTCGCCTGGTTCCCCGCACGCAGCTGGGTGAGGCTGCGACCAAGCGACACCAGGCCGACGCGAAGGTCTGTGATCGCGCCGCCGGAGAACTCGGACTGGAACTTCAGGACAGAGAACGTCTCAGCGGTGGTGCCCGTGACCTGGGCGAGCTTGCCGATCTCATCGGCGGTACGCACCGCATCGGCCCCCAGCCGTCCGAGCGTGATCGTGGCGAACGCACCAGCAACCAGCCCGATGATGCGCCGCAGACCGCCCAGCGACTTCGCGATGCCATCGACATTGCGCGAAGAGCGCTGTGCTGAACGCTGACTGTCGCGCTCCACCTGGCGGAAGGCATTGCGGACTTGCTGCTGACCCTCGGCAGATAGGCGGACGCGTACATCATCGGTCATCGTGGGCGCCCTTCAGGATCTTGGGTGGCTTGGGTGGTTTCGGGGGTTTCTTCTGGTGCGGCGCGAGCTGTGCCCAGACGGACACCTCCTGCGCGTACACCTCGCGGGCACGCGCTTCCATCAGGTGCTCGAACGCAAGGAGTGCCTCTCGGAGCGGCCAGCGCATGACGCGCTTTGCGCGGTCCCAGTCGAAGCCTGCGAGCTCGCGGACCATCGTGGTCCACTCGCCGAGGTCTAGGGCGCCACGGTCTCGCTTGAGCCCGACGGGACCATCTGGCTGGCGGAAGAGACTGGGGAAATCTCGGCTGAGAGCACTCCGGCGGGAAAAAAACCCGCCACCAGCTTGCCGAGCAGCACATGCACCTGCTGCTTATCCTCCTCCGAGCTCAGCTGCCCGAGGAAGCGGGCGGTCTCCTTCGCGAGCTGCGGCGTCCAGTCGAGGTCATCGACCTCTTCGGGCACGACCAGACCACCGATCAGATCCAGCGCACGACCAGAGCGCAGCGCCACATCCAGCAATCGAAGACCGAACTCCTCGAACGCCTCCTCCGGATCTCGACGAACCGAATCCAGGCCACTGGCCCAGATCTGGTCCATCGTCCAGATGTCGTGCTCGATGGTGCTGCGCTTGGCTTCGCGGAATACCCGCCCGCCCAGAGTGTGAGTTGTCGCCATCAGGCGTCAGCCGTGAACTGCTCAAGCAGATCGAGCGGCTCGTCCGGATGGTTGGCGGAGTCGTCGAGCACCTTCATGCGGATCTGGAAGTTGCCGAACTCGTCGGTGACGAAGCCCAGCTCACCTTCCGGGGTGATCGAGACGCGCCACGCCTCATAACGCCAGTTCGGACCCGACGCGTTGTCGGAGATGAACTGCAGTCGGGCCTCGATGCTGGTGCGCGTGCCGCCACGGATGCGGCGGATGTTGCCGGCCGCGGCATTGAACTCGACCACGATGTTGGTGCCGGCAGTAATTGCACCACCCGGAACGATGTAGATCAGGCCTCGAGCAGCATCCACGGTATAGTCATCGTTGACGTCGAACACCACCGGCGTGGGGGTCGTGTCGTCTTCCACGGTGACAGCGGAGATAGCGCGTCGGCCTACGTCGTAGTAGCGGCCCGGCTGCACGCTGTCGAACTCAACGGTCGAGCCGGTCGCCGAGGACTGAGCCACATCGACCAGGTCACCCATGAACGACAGCGCCAGATTCTCGAACTGGTACTCGTTCAGCGTGGCCAGCACCTCGATGGTGCGCTCCTGGGTCACTTCCCGGATCACCGGGCGCCCGGCCTGCGTCGAGCTGCGGAATTCGAGTTTCTCGTCTTCCATGCTGCGTGCAACAGCTTCAGCGGTGCCCATGAACCGAAGGCCGGTAGGTACGCCACTCGCAAGGCGGTCGAGCAACAGCGAGCCGCGGCCAAGGACCAGATTGTCTCCATTGGCGGGAAAAGGCATGGTTTATCTCCTATGTGCGCGAGGACTGATCGTCCCTGCGCGTCTGGTAGTTGACTACGAATTCGGCTGTCGCCACCTGGTAGTAACGCTCCCCGGCCTGCGGGTCACGCGCGATTGCCAGCTCCTGGATGTCATGCACAAGCCCGTCCAGATCCTGGCCAACAAGCGCCGCTGTCGCCCGTGCGAGCAACGGCTCAGTGATAAGGTCCAGCTCCTCAATGCGATCGGTCACATCACGGCACTGGACGAAAATGCGTAGCCGGCGCTCTACCAGTGGTCCCCACCGGCCGCCGACCTGATCCACCTGCTCTGGCCCGAGGAACACGCCGATGCGTGGTCCATCGAGCAGCTCGCCTTCGACTGCTCGCCGACTGGTGGCCTCGGGGATACCCTGGGGCCGATCGGTGTTCAGCAGTCCGATGACGCCGGTCAGGATCTGCGCCCTGATCGTCACAGGAACTTACCGAGTAGCAGCAGGCGTCGGCCAGTGCCGTCCGTCGGCTCGGGCCCAATGAGACGGAACTCCCCCTGGCCTGTTACCTGCACCACGTCATCAGGCTGGACCTCGGGCAGGTCCTCTGATCGGCAGTCGAACACGATGTCCAACCCCTCAACGGTCTCGTCGCCCGAGCCGTACTCGGTAGGCATCTCACGGAAGTAACCGGGCACCGTCACGCCGTTGATCACAGCCTCATCAGTGAGGCCTGCGACGCTGAGCGTGGACAGAATGCTGGCGTCGAGGGAGCGCAGCGTATCGCGGCTGCTGGGCACGGTCAGGTCTTCACAAGATCGTTGATGTCAGGGCCCGGCCGGAGCCGGGCCCCTGTCATCACGCCGTCAGCGCAGCGTTGCCCGGAGTCAGCTTGACTCGGGCGGTCGTCTCGGTATCGAGACCCGGGCGCACCGCAACAGCTGCGCCCAGAATGTCGCCGGCCGCCGGAGTGGCCGCGGAGTCATCGAACGCGCCTGCCGACGCATCCCACAGCAGCTTCTCGCCGGCAGCAAACACCGCCGCAGAAACCTTGGGCACGTCAAATACGCCTTCGACACCCACGGCCACAGTCTCGCCGCTCACTGCGTCGCCCAATGCAACGCCAAGTGTGTGCGACAGAGCCACAACCTGGCCCGAGGTGATGGTGCCGGTGGCAACGATCTCGATCGTGTCACCGGGCTGAACGAAGTTCTTAGCCATTTCAATTATCCTCTCTGATAGGAGAAAGCCCCCTTGCGGGGGCTCCTATGGGGCTGATACTGGTCGGGTGAGCGCCGGCTTAGGTGCCAGCGTTGCGGACGATTCCGCGCCAGTCGATTGCGGCCACGCCGTACTCGTAGCGGATGCGCCAGGCAATGCCGTCCGAGCGGAACGATTCATCCATCTCGAGCTGCGGAACCTGAACACCATCGAGGAATCCCACCTCGAACGTCGGAGCCACCGCAGGATCTGCGATCAGATACCAGGCTGTGGTGCCCGACAGACGAGCCGTGTCCACGATGTCGCGGACCAGGCCGCGAGAAACGTTCGGACGCCGCTGATTCTTCTGGGATTCGTCGTTGTACTCGGCAGCGTTCGTGGAACGGGCCTGACCACCGATCGACATCGGACCCAGCCAGATGGCCGGACGAATGTCGAGGAAGTCGTTGCCGCTCGGGTCGGTTTGCTCAGCCATGAGGACGCGTGCCGCCTCGAATGCGTCGATCGTCGGAGTTGCAGCGGTGCCAGCGATGTTGCCGTGGCTGGCATGGAACAGGGGGTTTCCGTCGCTCATGGTCGGCCCGTTGCTGGCCAGCAGTGCAATCAGGTCCTTGTCCGGTGCGCGCGCTGCGGCCTGGCCGAGGTACGTCGCCACGTCCGTGAACACCGACATGTCGTCGTTGATCAGCATCTCGCGAGAGACATTCAGGATGCGGCCCTTGCGGATCGCCTGGATCGTCTCACGCTGAGCGTCGCCCATCGTCCCATCCAGGTACTCGCCGTTTTCTGCAACCGGCAGCAGGTCGGAAAACGATCCGGGACGGTAGCGGATGTGCGGGCGGAAGTCGGACAGCGAGCTGGTGCGCGCTACTCGGTTCCAGATGGGAGCCGCCACCTCGAACGCCCCGAGCATCGTCTTGTGAAGCGCGTTCTCGAAGATGTTCGGGAAATCGCTGGTCGAGTGGGTGATCGCCGCCTTGATGATCGCCTCGCGACCCATGCCCATCGTGCGCACGCCATTGTGCTCAAGGACGTCACGCGCGATGTTCTCGATGGTCATGCCCCGGTACGGGTTGGCGCTGTCGTACTTCTTGATGCCAGCACGCATGACCAGCCACTCCGAGGCTGCCTCGATACGCTTCTCGCTCTCATCAGCGCCGACGGACACCGAGACACCACCGTTGGGCGGCAGGCCCTTGGTCGCTTCGTACTTGGCCTCCAGGATGCGCTTGCCTGCAGCCAGGGCATCAATGCCGTCGCGGATGCACGCGCCGCGGAACTCCGCGTCCATGCCGTGCTTGTCGCACAGCGAGGTGATCTCGGAGACTCGGTTGCGCTCGGCCTTTACGGCCTCGGCATGGATCTTGTCGGCGTCCTTCACCGACGCATTTGCAGTCGTCATATCGTCCTCCAGAGAGGCTGCGCCGGCGGGTGCCGACTGTGTGGGTTCCGCTGAATGCGGGGTGGATACCATCGCGTACACGACGGATGGGGTCTTGTTGAAGACGCCGAGGATGCCCGCCCAGGCGGCGTTCACATCCTCGTCGTCCTCGGGTTCGTCCTCACGGCTCTCGCCGAACACCTCATCGGCGAAGCCCATCTCGACCGCCTCGGAGGCAGTCATCCAGGTCTCTGCACGCATGATGGCGCGGGCCTCTTCTTCGCTCTTTCCAGTGCGTTCGGCGTAGGCCGAGGCCATGGAGTCCGCGACCTTGTCGAGCATGTCGGCGGTCTCACGCATTGCTTCGGCGTTGCCGACCGCAAGGGTGTGCGGGTCGTGGACCATCATCATGGCGCCCTGCCCCATGGTGATCATGTCGCCGGCCATCGCAATCAGCGACGCGGCGGAGGCCGCCAGTCCATCGACCTGGGTATGCACCTGCGCCGGGTGGCGCTTGAGCATGTTGAACACCGCCACACCTTCGAAGAGGTTTCCGCCGGGGCTGTTGATGCGGACGGTGATGTCCGTCACCTCACCCAGCGCGGCGAGCTCCTGATCTACCTTGCGGGCGGTTCCGGTCTCTTCGAAGAACCCCTCGCTGATCGGGCCATACACCAGAATCTCGGCACGGCCCTGCGCCTGTGCTTTTACTTCAATCATCGTCGGAACCCTCGTTATCTTTGAAATCGGTCGGCGGCAGGCTGAGGTCGCCCTGCCGGGCCTGCGTCAAGCCAGCGCGGCTGACCTTCCTCGGGTCGGAATCAAGAACAATCTGCTGTTCGTCCAGCGCCTTGTTGGTCGCTGCGATCTCTCGCAGGACATCCTTGGTGTGGAAGCCGAGCTCGCGATGCCAGTGCGACAATGGGAAAGCGCCGGAGCGCACTGCATCCACCATCGGGTTGACCTCGCGGGCGGGGTCCACCATCTCGCGCGTCGGCGGATTCCAGCGGATGTGGGTGCCTGGCGGTGCCGCGCCGTTGAGCAGCGAGTCGGTCTCGAAGAACCACTCCGCCAGTGGGTCGAGCATCATCGGAATCAGCATGTGCCACTGCCACACGTCGAGATTGCGGTTCATCTCGATCTTGCCCATGCGCCCGGAGCTGAAGTTCACCTGGCGCAGATCGCCGGTCAGGGACTGGAAGCTGATGCCGTAGGCGGCAGCCACGCGATACAGACAATCTCGGACATATGTGCCGTAGTCGCCTGCGGGCGGCGGTTGGGCAATGGTCACCTTTCGCCCGCTGGGCAGATGCTCGATCATTCCCGGCTCAAACTGCTCGATGACGTCAGCCGCCTGAGATTGCCCAGGGACTCCGGGCTCCTCTTCGTAGGTGAACGCAGCAAAGCAATTCGCCAGCTTCTGCCGGAACAGGAACGCATCCTCGAATCCATCGAGGTCGTGCAGCGTGATGATGGCCGCGCTGCCCCATGGTTCGCCCCGAACCTGTCCAGGGCGCCGCTGCCGATACACGTGCGACACCTCAGAGGCGGGCACAGGAACCGACTGGAAGGACCTGGTCATGGTGTCGCCCGGATGCTCCCGGAACATCCAGTAGGCGCGGCGCCGGCCGATCGGGTCGAACTCCACCCCCTGAACGATCTTTCCGGTGTTGCTCACCAAGCCGGACCGGCTGTGATCCAGATAGTCCGGTTCAGCGACCTCAATCTGCAGCGGCAGGGTTAGGCCATCACCCGGCCGCCGTCGCCGGCGGCGAATCAACGCCTCGCCAGACGTGGCAACCGTCTCCATGGCCAGCGCCTGCAAACCGTAAATGTCATGCAGACCGGCGGCGTCTATGTCCCGGGATTCCGCCCATTCCTTGAACCGGTCGTTCCTCGCGTCGTCAACCTGGCCATCCGGACCGAAGACCTCGCCGGTGATGCCATGGCCGACAGTGTTTGTGACGATCGACTGCACCGCTCGACGTGCCCACGGGTTATCCCGCACCAGCGTGCGGTGACGATCCCTGAGCTTGATCAACGAGCGCTCGAGCTCGGCATTCGCACTGCCACGTCCGGCGCGGAATCCGTCGAACCGGCGCCCAACGCCGGCAGCCTCATAGGCCTCGATGCGCTTCTGGATCAGTCCTGCGACAGCGCGCGCCCGAAGGCGATTGGCCCCGCGCTCAGGCGCGACTGCGAGTATTGCCCGGTCGAGCCAGTTCACCAGACGATGCCCTTGTTGAATCGGGCAAAGCTGCGCGTGGTCCGGCCGGCATTTACCAGCCCCAGATGGTCCATGATCAGCCGCTCCTTGCGCAGGAGCGTGTCCAGATCGTCCTTGGTCACGCTGCGGTCGCCGTATTGCACGCGCTGATTCACATCAACGATGGCGCGGCGCACCTGGTCCAGATCAGCCTGCGTGTACATTCATCACCTCGAAAGATAGCCGCGTCGACGGCCAAGGTACGACTGCCTTGGCGACTTGCTTTGTTCTGTGGTTGGCGTGGGTGGCGTGGGTGGCCGCGGGGGCGGCGCACTCAGAGACAGGCCGAACCTCTGCTGCAGCACATGGACTGCCACCACGTTGAGCAGGAACACGTCCCACGGCTCGTTGCGCCGCTTCTCCGCATCCCAGACGTAGCGCTTCACGCCGCCGGTCCACTTCGGGATCCGCTTCTCGGCGGTGAATTGCTTGAAGTATTCCTCGTCGAAGCACTTTTCACGGGGCCAGTGTATGAACCCGGGACCGTGGTCCTCGATCTGCAGGCGCTGGTGGACCAGGTTCTTCACCGTGTCCGTGCCCACTTGGAGCAGATAGACCCCGTTGGCGTTGCGCTTTCTGGGCACCGTCACGATCGGGCGGCCGTAGACGCTCAGTCCTTTTGCCGGCATGACGAACAGCCGGCCCACCGCCTTGCTGAGCTTTTCCACGTCCTTCGAGTAGTGGCCGCCGTGGTCGATGACCGCCAGTGTCGGGCGGATGATCTTGCCGTCCCTCTTCCGGAAGGTCGTCTCACGTATCAACCGCTGCACTTGCTGCCAGACCGTCGGCTTCGCCAGATCACCCTGGAGGATCTGATATAGAGTGTTCCAGGCCTCTTCGCCCTCACCCCACCCGACCCAGCCCAGTTCGAACCGATCGTCCTGAACGTCGATGCCGAGCGTCATCGCTGTGACGCCGTCTGGCACCTCCCAGTCGTAGCTCTCTCGCCGGGTGCGGTGCATGACTTCATGGTCCAGCTGCTCGACGGCCTCCTCTTCCCATGCCTCGGCGAGGGTCAGATTCACGAAACCCTGCAGCAGCTTCCTGTCGCCTTGGACAGTCAGCCACTCGCGAACGATCTCCGACCAGGGCAGCATTTCGTTCATGCCGGCCCAGACCTTGAAGCCTACCGTGCGCGGCTGGCTCTCAAGCGGGCCGTGCTCGTCGTGGAACCGCCCGCGCTCGACCCAGATCGAGTGGTCTTCGGTCATCCACCGGCCCGACGCCGCGAGCTTCGCGTACTGCTGATGCGTCAGGCGGTGCCCGCAAGCCTCGCATTCGTAGCGGGTTGACGCTGCGGCCGCAGCCGGCGTGTCGCCTTCCCACTTGATCCCGCCAGGCGCGTCCTTGTTGCCCCAGCGCAGCTCCTGAACGTGTCCACAATCCGGGCATGGGATGTGCCAGCGCAGCCTGACGTCGCAGCGCTCTTCGCCATCCTCAATCATCGAAAGGCCCTTGATGTGGGGCGTCGACCCGTAGATCGTCTTCGGGAAGTTCGCTCCTTTCACACGCCGCGCTGCAAGCTGGTGCGGCGGGCCTTCCCCCTCTATGTTCTGGTCGAACCCATCGAGCTCATCGATGATCGCGTAGTCAACTGTGAGCCTGCGATAGTTCTTCGCCGCCTTGCCGCCCCGGAGGTGCAGGGCAGCACCCACGAACTGCTTGAGCGCGAGCGTATTGTGCTTGCTCTTCTTTTCGAAGCTCGGGAATATCCCGATGATCTCCGGGTTGTCCCTGATCGCCGGCTCGATCTCGGTCTTCACGAACTCGTCGCGGTCCGCATCGGTCGGCTGCCAGATCGCCCCATTGCGGCGCTTGTGCGCTGCCATGTACTGTGCGGCGGCCATGATGACCTTGGTGAACCCGACGCGCGCCGCCTTCAGCACCCAGAGCTCGCGAACGTCGTCGTTGCTGATCGTGTCCATGAGCTCGCGTTGATAGCTCAGGCATCGCCATGGGCCCTCGACATAGCTCGACTCTGTCGACAGGTAGAAGTGACGCTCTGACCACTCGCTGAGCCTGATCGGGACCGGCCGGCGAATAGTGACCAGCGACCGGCGCAGCTCGGCATTAATCGACTCGCGGGTCTGACAGATCAGCGTCGTCGAATTCATCCCAGTCCAATCGTGCCTCGGCGGCTGCGTTCTGGGCCTCGACCACAACCTGCTCGATCTCGTGCAGTGCGTCGTTGCTCAGGTTCGGTTGTGCGCGCTTCACCCGTCCTTTGATCGTGCCCAGGACGGCGGCGATCTGGCTGCCCGCCTGGCTGATAGCCCAGCC
>JBGTIC010000516.1:0-8812 GCA_041745895.1 Gammaproteobacteria bacterium | reverse complement strand
CCAGGTGGCGGCGGTGGCGGTGGCGGCGGTGGCTGCACAACCGGCGGGGGTGAGGCATCCCCGGAGCCGCCGCCGCATCCGGCAAACGCCAAGGCTGAACTGACCAAGAGCGCAGGCAGAACGCCACGATGCAGAAATGTAACAAGGGAGTGCATGAGAGTCGATCCGGAAAAAAGCATGCTGCTAGCGTCCACTATTGGTCTGAGGATAGCAATCGATCGCTATGACCGCGGGTGAGACTGCTGGTTCAATCGCGCTGACTCGAGGCCAATTCTCTATACTAACCCTATGGCAGATCAGACCTGAAGGAATGTCACGGAATTCCTCAGCTAAGCTCCACATAATTCTGCCCTACATGAACTATAAGCCATTTCTGGACCTAGCCTGATGCAACACATCAACGACAGCGATATCGCCATCATCGGTATGGCGATCCGGGTGCCCGACGCTGCCACGCCCGAAGCATTCTGGAACAATCTGCACGCCGGCGTGGAATCGGTCCGGACCTATACGGAGGAAGAACTGCTCGCGAAAGGTGTCACGCCGGGCCAGCTGGCTGACCCTCATTACGTGCGTGCTGGAATCCCGTTGCAGGGCGTCGATCAGTTTGACCCGGAATTCTTCGGATTCAGCCCTAAGGAAGCCGCAATTCTGGACCCACAGCACCGGCAGTTTTATGAAGTCTCGTGGGAAGCACTGGAACGTGCCGGTCATCCCCCTGAAGCATTCGACGGCGCCATAGGGGTGTTTGCCGGTTGCGGCATGGGTGCGTATTTCACCTTCAATCTCCTTTCCAACGCCGATCTGGTGGATTCCGTAGGACTGTTCCTGCTTCGCCACACCGGCAACGATAAGGACTTCCTGGCCACCCGCGTGTCGTATTCGTTCAATCTGCGCGGCCCGAGCGTCAACGTTCAGACCGCGTGCTCGACCTCGCTGGTGGCCACCCATCTTGCGGTGCAGAGCCTGCTTTCAGGCGAATGCGACATGGCCCTGGCTGGCGGCGCCACCATCGAACTGCCCCACGGTGTCGGCTACGTGTACAAGGAAGGTGAGGTACTCTCGCCCGACGGGCATTGTCGCACTTTCGATCACCGGTCTCGCGGCACCGTGTTTGGTAGCGGTGCCGGCGTCGTGGTCCTGCGCCGACTGGCCGATGCCATACGCGATGGCGATCACGTTCATGCAGTGATCAAGGGTAGCGCTGTCAACAACGACGGCTCCGGCAAGGTTGGCTACCTTGCCCCAAGTGTGGACGGCCAGGCCGGTGCGGTGGCCGAGGCACTTGCGGTGGCAGATGTGCCAGCGGAAAGTGTCACCTATATCGAGTGCCACGGGACCGCTACGCCGGTGGGCGATCCAATCGAGATTGCCGCGCTCACACGGGCGTTTCGAGAGTCCACGGAGCGCGTGGGGTTCTGCCGGGTAGGATCGGTCAAGACCAACATCGGCCACCTGGACACTGCCGCCGGTGTCGCTAGCCTCATCAAGGCGACGATGGCACTCGAGCATCGAAAGATCCCGCCCTCCCTGAACTTCGAGGCCCCCAATCCGGCCATCGACTTTGCGAGCAGCCCGTTCAGTGTCGCAGCGAGCCTGATTGACTGGGAATCCGACAACGGCCCGCGGCGAGCTGGGATCAACTCCCTTGGGGTCGGTGGGACCAATGCGTTCGTCATTCTCGAAGAGGCGCCGCCCCGTCCCGCGTCCCCGGAGGACGCGTCACCGCAGCTGCTCGTGCTGTCAGCGCGCAGTCGCCGCGCACTCGATGACGCAGGCCAACGCCTGGCGGAGTGGCTGAAGGCGAATCCTCAGCAGCGCCTGAGCGACGTGGCCTACACCCTGCAGTTCGGGCGGCATGGCTTTGACCAGCGTAGAGTCCTGGCCTGCGCCAATCATGCCGAAGCCATCTCTTTGCTGGAGGGCAACGATGCCCGCCGCGTGTTCACCCACACCAGCGAGCTGGAGCGTCCCTCTCTGGTGTTCATGTACCCGGGCGGCGGTCCGCAGTACTACCGCATGGGTCTTGGCCTGTACGAGCGCGAGTCGGTGTTTCGAGAGCACGTAGATCATGGACTCTCGGTACTTCAGACGCGCTTCGGGGTGGACCTGTCACCGATCTTCTTTGCCGACAAGCTGTCGCGCGAGCACATCGCAGAGCAGCTCTCGAGACCGGCGACTCAGCTGCCGCTGACATTCATCATAGAGTACGCATTGACCAGGCTGTGGGAGTCACTTGGCGTGCAGCCCGATGCGCTGATCGGTCACAGCATGGGCGAGAACGTCGCAGCTGCAGTTGCCGGCGTTTACTCGTTTGAGGACGCATTGGGACTGCTCCTGCTGCGCGGCCAACTGGTGGAGAAGGCACCGCCCGGCGGTCTGCTCAGCGTGCCGATGTCTGCCGCCGACCTGCGTGAGCTCGCCGGAGATGAACTGGACATCGCGACCTCCAATGGGCCGCAGCTCTCGGTAGTGTCCGGATCGCATGAGGCGCTCGAAAGATTCGCGGCGAAGCTCACCGCCTTGAAAATCGAGTTTCAGCGCGTGCGCGTCAGTGTCGCAGCGCATTCACGCCTGCTCGACGGGATTCTGGATGAATTTCGGACCTACCTCACAGGCATCGAGCTCCATCCACCTAGTGTGGATATTGTCTCCAACCGCTCGGGCACATGGCTGACGCCCGAGGAGGCCTGCGATCCGGAGTATTGGGTCGGCCATCTGCGCCATACCGTGCTTTATGCCGATGGGGTGGAGACACTGCTGGAATCCAGCGAGCGGGTGTTCCTGGAAGTGGGTCCCGGCAATATGCTTGGCTCGTTCGTGCGCCAGAATCCGAAGGCACCGGCACAGCGCGTATTGTCCTCGATGCGCCATCCGGACGATCCGGTGGACGACCAGGTGTACTTGCGAACAGTCATCGGGCGGCTCTGGGCTGTCGGAATTCCGGTGGACCTTGGGAAGCTGCACCTGCACGCACGACAACGGGTGCCGCTGCCGACCTATCCATTCCAGCATGCACGTTACTGGATCGAGCCGGGCAAGGCACAAACCTCAGAGCGGACTGCTCCCATACGCCCTGCGGCCGAGTCAAACCTGGATGACTGGTTCTGGCAGGCCAAGTGGGTACAGCACGGCATTGTCGAATCGGCGGAGCCCTGCGCCAAATGGCTGGTGTTCCATACCAACGAGCCGGTGACACAGGCGCTGATCCGCCAACTGCGCGAGACCGGCCGGACAGTGGTGACTGTGCAGGCGGGTGATACCTTCGCCCGCATCGACGAGCATGCGTACACGCTGGCGCCCGAAGCAGGGGGTGCCGGCTACCAGGAACTTCTGGACGAACTTGCTGCCCACGATCTGTTGCCGGAGCGCATCCTGCATGCGTGGCTGCTGACCTACGATCGCAGCTTCAGGCCCGGATCGAGTTTCCTGCACAGAAACCAGGAGTACGGGTTCTACTCACTGTTTCACCTTGCGCGCGCGCTTGGCAAGAGCTTCCCCGCGGACACGCCTGTACACCTTCTGGTGGTAGGTAACGGCGTACAGCAGGTCGACTCTGAGCCATTGCCATACCCGGATAAAGCAACCGTGCTGGGCCCCTGTGCCGTGATCCCACGCGAGTTTCCGAATATCAGCTGCAGTTTCGTTGACGTGCAACTTGAACAGGCGAGCCGCAAGCGCCTGGGAAGAGAGTCCGCACGCCGGAGCGATGTCAGCCTCGGGGCGGTTCAGGCCATCGCATTGGAACTTGACGCGCCAGCGAGCAATACCGTCGTGGCGTGGCGGGACAGCGTTCGCTGGCGGCGGTTTCTCGGGCGGCTTGGTGTATCCGAAGCCCACGCCCATGCCGGACGGCTGAAAAAGCAAGGTGTCTACCTGCTCACCGGCGGATTCGGCGGGATCGCTTCCGAGGTGGCACAGTGGCTCGCACGCTCCTATCAGGCGCGCCTGGTGCTCGTAGGCAGGACGCCGCTACCCGCACCGGACGAGTGGGACAGCTGGCTGGCCCAGCATGATGGGGCGGACTCGATCGCACGGGCGATCCGTCAGGTCAGGCAACTTCAGGCCCTGGGTGCGCAGGTGCTGCCACTCGCAGCCGATGTGACCGTTGCCGAGCAAATGCAGGACGTGGTCGATTCGGCGAACAGCGCTTTCGGGCGAATCGACGGGGTATTCCACACCGCGGGACTCATTCGTGACAACCTGATTCAGCTCAAGAGCCAGCGTGACATTGAAGATGTATTCGCGGCGAAGCTTTACGGGACGATGGTCCTCGATGAGTTGTTTCGCAAGTCCTCACTGGATTTCATGTTGCTGTTTTCTTCGACCAGCGCCTATATCGCACCGCAAGGACAGGTCGACTATGTGGGTGCCAGCGCCTACCTCAATGCGTTCGCACAGTCCTGCAGGGCGCATAGGCCCTATCCGGTCAGCGCCATCAACTGGGGTATCTGGCGTGATGTGGGAATGGTGGCATCGCCGCCGAGTGCGTCGGATCCCCAGTCGCTGGACAGCGAAATGCAGCGTGCAAGCCGCCATTCCACCGCTCATCCGCTGCTGCACAGCCGCTTCAGTTCGCGTGACGGTACAGCGCAACTACACATCTTTGCCGGGAACCTCTCCACCGCCGATCACTGGGTGGTCGATGATCATCGGCTCGGTACAGGCGAGGCCTTGTTGCCAGGTACAGGCTATCTCGAACTGATTCGCGCCGGCCTCGCCGAACTCGGTGAGACGGCCCCATGGCAGCTTCGAAATCTGGTGTTCCAGAGTCCGCTTTTTGTGGACGATGGAGAAAAACAGGAGTTCTGCCTGCGGTTGCATGGCGGACAGCAGCATTGGGATGTGAAGCTCTTCGGCCACGCCGCAAGCAGATCAGAGGGTGAGCACTGGCAGTTGTGTGCCAGCGCACGCGTCGACTGTGAGAGCCCGGCACGGGCCGCGCCGCTTCAGCGCTCCATCCTGGAGGCCAGCTGTAACGACCACGTCAGCTCTGCGGCCGGATCGGCACGCCTGCGGACCCGGCAGGAGGACCATCTGAAGTTCGGGCCGCGATGGCGAGTGCTTCGGCAGCTTCGGCTGGGTGCGGGTCAGGCGCTGGCGCACCTGCAGTTGCCTGACGACTGTCTGGATGATCTGAAGGATTACCCTTTGCATCCGGCTCTGCTGGATATTGCCACCGGTTGCGCGATGGACCTGATACGCGGTTACGCGGAGCAGGAAGTTGCAAGTCACCTGTGGATACCCATCGCCTACCAGGGCTTTTGCTTTCATGCGCCCCTGGAGGGCGAATTGCTGAGCTGGATCCGCGCATGCGACGACGCCAGTGCGAAAAGCGAGTTTGCGACTTTTGACATTGTGATTGCCAACGCGAGCGGAGAATCCCTGGTCGAAGTGGAGGCCTTGACACTACGTCGTACCGAAGGGCGCCTTCAGCGACCCGGATCGCGTAACGAGGAGGCTGCAATCGCCGCCGATGGCAGCCCGACGCGGGCGCGAGAAAAATCCCGGTCTCCCGCCGAGGAGGCGCTTCGCCACAATATCAGTCAGGGTATTTCTACGAAGCCGGGGCTCGAGGCACTCCTCCGACTTCTGAACTCCGACTTGCCTTCGGTGCCCGTCGTAAGTTCGATGCGACTGCCCGCGCTCATCCAGCAGGCGGAGTCACTCAGTAGTACAGCACCGCAGATTGACGAGACGCGTTTCGCCCGCCCGGAGCTGGATAGCGATTTCGCCCCGCCGCGCGACGATATCGAAAAAGGGCTGGCTGACCTATGGGGACGGCTTCTGGGCGTTGAAGGCGTTGGTATTCACGACAGCTTTTTCGAGTTGGGAGGGCACTCGTTGATCGCCGTGCGTCTGTTCAACGAGCTATCCGACAAGTACGACATCGAGTTGCCAATGTCGGTGTTGTTGCAATCACCCGATATCGCACGTCTCGGTGAGTTGATTCGTGGTGAGCCGTTTGGGGCGGGTGGCGAAGAAGGCGATGCCGCGCGTCAGTCGCACGAACGGAAACAATCGCAGGTCGCACGCTTCACGCATGTGGTACCGATGCACTCGGGCCCTGTGGCAGGCGGGACACCATTGTTTCTGGTGGCCGGCATGTTTGGAAACGTCCTCAATCTCAGCCATCTGGCACATCTCCTGGGCGAAGACAGACCCTTCTATGCGCTGCAGGCGCGTGGTCTATACGGCAACGATGAACCCCACGAGCGCTTTGAAGACATGGCCCGTGATTACATCGCGGAAGTCCGTCAGGTACAGGCGTCCGGCCCCTATCTCTTGGGGGGCTTCTCGGGCGGCGGATTGATTGCATATGAAATGGCGAGACAACTTCTTGAAGAGGGCGACGAGGTGCTCACGGTCATCATGCTGGATACACCCGTGCGCGACATGCCGAACTTCGGGCTCATCGATCGTGCCACGATTTTCCTGCAGGGACTGAAGGCCGGTGGCTTGAGCTTTTTCGCAGAGAAAGTGCGCGAGCGTGTGGCATGGGAGAAGGAGAAGCGTGCCCTGGCACAGACTCAGAACTCTGCCGACGATGTGGGGTTGAGTTTTCAATCCAGGAAGATCGGCGATGCGTTCGTACGCGCGCTCGTGCGCTACGACGTGCCGAAAGTGCCGGTCGACATCGCCGTCTTCCGACCGAAGCTCGATATCCGATACAGGCTCAGCGGGGGGCGCCTGGTCGATTCGAAGCGAAATTTTGTCGCAGCAGACAACGGTTGGACACCATTTGTCAGGAACGTCCGCATACTCGAAGTTCCTGGCAATCACGACAGTATGGTGCTGGAACCTAATGTACGGGTGATGGTCTCGTTGCTGCGTCGCACGATCGAAGCCGCCGAGCGCCATGACCGCAACGGAGACAGGTGACATGGCGCAGGAAAAAAGCCTCTACGAGATTGGCGAAACACCGCCGCCGGGCCATGTCCCGACGCAGATGTATGCCAGCGTGATTCGCCGGGAGCGATACGGCGATCCGCAGCAGGCCTTCAAGATCGAGATCGTGGATGTGCCGTCGATCGGCCCCCGGCAAGTGCTCGTATGGGTCATGGCTGCCGGTATCAATTACAACAATGTCTGGGCCAGTCTGGGCAGCCCAGTGGATCTGATTGCAACGCGCACTCGGCGCAATACTGAGGAGCAAGATTTTCACATAGGCGGTTCGGATGCCTCGGGAGTCGTGTGGGCGGTCGGCGAGGATGTTACCGAGGTCGCAGTAGGCGACGAAGTGGTTCTATCCTGTGCAATGTGGGATGAAAACGCGCCCGATATCCTGGCCGGAGTCGATCCGATCACCTCACCCAGCGCAAAGATCTGGGGGTACGAGGAAAACTGGGGGTCTTTTGCACAGTTCACGCGGGTAGATGTCCATCAGTGTCACCCGAAGCCAGCGAAGCTGTCTTGGGAGGCTGCAGCGGCGTACATGCTCGTGGGCGCTACGGCCTATCGTCAGCTCCTGGGGTGGACGCCTCACACCGTCCAGGAGGGCACGCCAGTTTTGATCTGGGGCGGCTCTGGCGGGTTGGGGTCAATGGGTATCCAGATCACCAAGACCATGGGCGGTATCCCCATCGCAGTGGTCTCGTCAGACGATCGGGCCCAGCACTGCCTGGACCTCGGCGCCCATGGCGTTATCAATCGCTGCGACCCAAGCTTCACTCACTGGGGACGCTTGCCTGACATAGATGACGCCCAGGCGTTCGCGCGCTGGATGCAGGGCGCCAACGCTTTTCGCAAGAAGTGGAGCGAAGTGTCGGGCTCACGTCTGGGGCCCAGGATTGTGCTCGAGCATCCGGGCGAGGCCACCATCCCCACCTCGATGCTTGTCTGTGATAACGCAGGTATGGTTGTCATTTGCGCAGGCACCACCGGCTACAACGCGGATGTCGATTTGCGCTATCTTTGGATGCGGCAGAAGCGCCTGCAGGGCTCGCATTTCGCGAATGCCGAACAGTGCCGGGCGCTCAACGACCTTGTTGCTGCGGGACGCGTAGATCCGGTGCTATCGCAAACCTTTGAATTTCAGGAAATTGGACTTGCGCACCAGTTGATGTACGAAAATGCCCATCCACCGGGCAACATGGCGGCGTTGGTAAACGCACCACGGGAGGGCTTGACTGGGTTGTCTTAGCTCCGGGAGGTGCCTCGCCCATGATCGCAATGCTCCACAGCACACCTGCCGAGCGCATGACAGCGAAATTGCTCATCACGTACTTGCTTGTAGTCTTGCTCCTCATGCTGCCGCTGCCCGTCCTGGCGTACGTGGATCCCGAGACCGGCCGCTGGCGCCCCGGCATCGGCGATCCGACGATCTACGGCTGGCTGACGGTGCTTGCCTGCCTGTCCGCTGCCGTTGCGCTGTTAGGCAATGTACGCCTCGCCCGGCGATTGTCGCTGGGTACGCAGTTCTGGATTGCCGTAGGCCTGCTGATGCTTGCATTGGCCATCAACAAGCAACTCGACCTGCAGACCTGGTTCACGCAGATGGGCCGCGATGCGGCGCTTACCCAAGGCTGGTACACCACGCGACGCACGGTGCAGGCGACGTTCATCGCGATTTTGTCATTGTCCGCATTGCTGGCGGCGCTGTGGATGCGTCGCTGGATTGGCAGCGCCTGGGATCAGTATCGTCTGTGTGCGATTGGCGTGGTGGTGACGCTGGCCTTCGTGATCGTTCGGGCCACCACTTTCCATTACGTGGATCGCATGCTTGGCTTCAGTTTCAGTGGCATGCGCATCAACGTGGTGCTGGAAATTGCGGGGATTGCTTTGGTGCTGGCCGGTGCGCTGAGCTGGCGCC
>JBGTIC010000515.1:0-1635 GCA_041745895.1 Gammaproteobacteria bacterium | reverse complement strand
GCGCGACGGCGCAACATCCAGGCGGTCGAATGCCGCCTGCGAGACGGGTGCATGGACGGGCGCTTCCAGCAAGTCGCCGCCAGCCCGCGCCCGGCGCTCGGACAGGACGGCGGGGTCGCGTGGCAGCAGGCTGTTTGTCACGAGTATCTCGGCCAGTCGCGCATGCAGTTCGCGCCTTGCCCGCCATTCCCCATCGTCCATGCCGAGCGCGGTTGCGGCTGCCGGAAGCAGCGGCGTGGAGAACACGCCATCGGGATCGACCTGGAAATGCCCCACCAGACCTGGTGTGTCGCCTTCGCTTGGCATCACGGCCAGTGGGGAGCGCTGTGACAGGATCCCCTGCCCGGTGTCGCCCGCGACCGTCAGGAACCGGTAGTCGCCATACCCGCGCACCTCCTCGCGCCGGATGAGCTGCTGCAGGCGGGCATCGATCGCACTTGTCAGCGACTCGGCCGCCTCGCGCTGCTGGTGCCAGGCCTCGAGCTGGATCTGCCGCTCAGTGCGCCACACCAGCAGCGCTGAAGGCAGCGCCAGCGCGAGGAACAATGCACCGAGCAGCAGGCGCAGCCGACGTGGCGTGGAAAGTCGATTCATGCTCGGGCCACCAGCAGGCGGTAGCCGCCGCCGCGCACGGTCACCAGGTGCGCCGGATTTTTCGGATCTGCCTCGAGCTTGCGCCTGAGCTTGGCAATATGGATATCGACGGTGCGTGTCTCGATGCCGAGCTCCGGGCCGTATCCCCATACACGCGCCAGCAGCTCTTCGCGCGGGACCGGCCGGTCGCCGTGTTCGGCGAGATAATTGAGCAACTCGGTTTCGCGACGCGTGAAGCGCACTTCCCCGGTGCCGCGGCGCAGGCACAGGTTGCGGGTATCGATCTCGCCGCCATCGGCAAGATGGATGGTGCGCCCGTCGTTGAGCTCCGGGCGAGCACGCCGCAGCACCGCCTGGACGCGCAGCACCAGCTGCGCCACCGAGAAAGGCTTGGCGACATAGTCGTCGGCGCCGAGGCGCAGGCCCTCCACGATGTCCTCGTCGGACGAGCGTGCGGTGAGCATGATCACGGCCTGCTCGGGATCAGCTTCGCGAATCGCTTCGCAGACCGCAAAGCCATCCATGCCGGGCAGCATCACATCGAGCAGCACCAGGTCGAAGCGTTCGCGCAGGGCACGCTTGAGGCCGTCGCTGCCGTTGTCTACCGCCTCGATCTGGTAGCCGTGGTAGACGAACACGTCCACAAGTCCGCTGCGTATGGCGGGCTCGTCCTCGACGATCAGCAGGCGCGGCTTGCGTTGCATGACGGCAGTGTAGCCATGTGGCTGCCACTGCGCGTGTAAACAGTTTGCAAAAGCCAAGGTGAAGGTTTTACCCGGCGCGTCCTGTCAACGCGCTCGAAGCGCGCCTAGCCTGATCCTGCATCCACAACCGAGGTCCGGATCATGGCTCTGATCACCCGTCTCAGCCGCCTGTTCAAGGCAGACATGCATGCGGTCATTGACCGTCTCGAGGCGCCCGATGTCCTGCTTCGCCAGGCCGTGCGCGATATGGAAGCTGCCGTTGCAACCAGCCAGCGTACGCTCGCGGCCGTTTCTGCCGACCGCAAGCGCGTCAGCGCGCGAGTGGCCGAGTTCGCCG
>JBGTIC010000514.1:0-14765 GCA_041745895.1 Gammaproteobacteria bacterium | reverse complement strand
GGCGCCGGCCGCCGGGGCGATTTCCACGCCCAGGTCCTGGGCGAGCACAGGGGTGGCCAGTGCCAGCAGCAGCGCGCCGACATACGGGCATAGTGAGCTACCGCGCAACCCCGCGACGCGGTGTCGCCGAAGCGACATGCTCATCGAGGCGGGGGGGTTGGACTGTGCCGCGGCCCTACTCTCTGGTTTGCTCAGCACGACGGCGATCGATGTGATCCTTGGCTACCGTCCAGGAGGTTTCCCGCGCCCGAGTGTAATCCAGCGGCGGGGCTTCCTGGTAGATCGGAAAATTCGCCCTGATCTCGTTTTTCATCAGATCGGGCATCTCATCCCAACTGTCCAGACGCAGGCCGGCGGTGTGGAAGAACACGTTGCCAGGACGCGACCCCATTTCCATCCACGGCAACCACTGGGATACGCGGCCCCATGAGATTACCCGGTCGCGCAGGCCATCGGCGCCGCCATCGAGAACATCGTCTTCGGGACTGGCGCTGGTGAGGAACTCCATCGCGTGATAGGTGCCGCCGACGTACTCCTGAAATTCCCCGCCCATGGGATTGGTATAGAACAGGCGGGCCGCACCGCCGCCACTGAGTACCCAACCGCCCTGCGAATTCAGCGGCGAGGTATTGACGGTGGTATTGCCCTGGGCGTCGCGCGCGCAGCTTTCGCTCCGGCCGGGCGGATCATTGGCGACCTGCAACACTTCGACCTCCTGCCCGGTCCAGGGATTCTTCCAGGTGCGCGCCACCTGGCCGGTCTGCGGATCGATGTAGAACAGGACCTCGCGCGAGATCGTGCGATAGCACACCCCGCGCACCGCGTCGATCCAGTGCTCACACTGGCGTATGTTCATCCCCTGCACCTTGAACAGCAGGCGGTCGCGTTCGCCCTGGACACGCGAGTACATATTGCCTTCCCACC
The DNA here is from genome assembly GCA_041745895.1 of Gammaproteobacteria bacterium. Taxonomy (GTDB): domain Bacteria; phylum Pseudomonadota; class Gammaproteobacteria; order Steroidobacterales; family PWYM01; genus PWYM01. The sequence goes on along the minus strand of JBGTIC010000514.1, from coordinate 13,841 downwards.
AGTACACTACCGGTTCGCCGTTGATCAGCGAACAGTTCGTCTTGATAGTAATGCGCATGCGATCGTCCGGATCGGCCGGATCGAGGCGCAGCTGTGCGCTGGCCGCCGTTGCCAGCAGCAGCGGGGCGGCCAGCAACGTCATACGCTGTATTGCTTTCGTGAATTCGTTTTTCATCTTCATCTCCTCGGCCGTCGACACGCCGCTCACTGCGTCTGCCGACGTGATTCCATCACCTTGCGGAAGTAGGTCCAGCTGGTCTCGTTGGGCCGCGTATCATCCAGCGGCGGCGGCGCGAGATAGATCGGGTAGGTGTTGCGGATTTCCGAGCGCAGTGGTTCAGTCAGATCCTCGATGTCAGCGATGCGCTTGCCTACGGTGGTGAAGATCATCATGCCCGGGCGATCCCCCATCTTCATCCATGGCAGCCACTGGGAGATGCGCACCCAGGAGAGCGTCTGGTCTTCGATATTCGCGATCTGCGGGTCGAGCAGATCGTCTTCGTAGGCATACATGTTGATCATTTCGGTGGCGTGGTAGGTACCGCCCACATAGCGCTGGTAGTCACCGGCAAGGGGGTTTTCATAGAACAGGGGCGCCTCCCCGTTCGTCCAGACGCGCCCCTTCATGAACGTGGCATCGAAGCGCATCGCCTCGCCATCAGCGCCGTAGGCGTAACGCGGTTCGCGCATATTCACCGGGTCGTTGGCCACGTGCAGCACTTCGACTTCCTCGGCGGTCCACGGATTGTTCCAGCTGTGCAGAACTTCGTTGGTCTCGGGATCCAGGTAGAGAAGTACTTCGCGGGAGACTATCCGGAAGCCGGGTCCGCGTTCGGGGTGATCGTGATTACTGCAGTGCCGAATGTTCATGCCCTGGACATTGAACAGGTGTCGATCGCGTTCCCCCGGTGTACGGCTGTAGGCACCGCCCTGCCACCAGTAGAGCACCTGCTCGCCGTGCGTCAGGGAACACTGCATTTTCTGACTCAAGCGCAATGCGTCCACCGGATCGGACGGATCCAGGCGATCGGCCGCCTGCGACAGCCCGATGCCCAGTGAAAACACAAGCGCGGTCGCAAACTTCTTCATCGCTCGCAACCCTGAGGTCATGGTCTTCATATTCGAAACTCCTTGAGCGCTTTCCAGACCCCGAGGTCCTGGCACGGCGCGTGTGGCAATCAGCAGGCAGCCGTTTTACGATTGCTCCGATGCCGCGGCAATACGCTGGGGGCCGTTTCTTCGCCAGTTGGAGAATTCCTTCGCCAATGACTCTCGCGATGCGTTTGATGCAGCCTGCTGATGGGCACAGCCATGATGCTGCATTGCACTAGCAGGACTGGAGGGTGTCGGCGCGCAATCTGAGCTTTCTGCTCGGCGTTCTGATACCACTTTGGCGGATTTCTGCCTGCTGCGAAACGGCGATCGCGTTCCGGTGAGCCGCACCTATCTGGCGGCGGCCCGGCGTCTGCTTCTGTAGCCGTTTTCCCCCGCCTCCCAGCGCCGGTCTATTCGCCGATCGCATTGGCGATTCGCGAATGACAGCGTTACTTGACCGATATCCGGGGACGTTGCACTATGGCTGCGTGCCGGCTTCGGCGGCCAACGTGGGGGGGAATGTCAGTGGCGAGCAGTGCCGAGACCTCAGCAGCAGGCGATCGGCCGGAGTTGCCGGCGCCGTTGACGTTGCCCCGGCCGCACGTCCTTGTGCTGTACCTGGGTATCCCGCTGCTCATCGCTGCGGTGATGGCCTGGAATCCGACCGGCCAGCGCGCGCCGCTGATGCCCGGGTACCTATGGGCAACCCTGTACTGGATGGGCATCCTGCTGCCGTTGTGGGTGCTGCTCGACGCCTGCACACGTGCGCTGCAGTGGGTGTGCGAAGTACTCAGCGTGCGCCCGCCCCTGCTGCTGCTGCTGGCGGTCGGCGCCATACTCGCCACCCTGCCGATGCGCGGCTACCTGATCTACTACTGGGCGCTGGTCGATCGTCTGCTCGACCCTGCCAATGCCCGGGCCATCGCTGACCTTCCGGGGATGTGGCCGGAGTCCGTGTCGCAGTTTCTAGCCACCATCCAGCGCGCTGGCGTACTGCTTGGTGTCTGGGTAGCGGTGAATTACTTCTACGCGCGCATGCTCCACCTGCCCCGCTACGGCTACGTGTTCGCCGACAAGTCGATCCTTGCCCCCGCACGCCCGGGCACCGCGTCAGACCCCGTCGGCCCGGCCGACGCGTCCGCTCAGGATGTGCTGCCTCCGGCCCTTGCCGAGCGGATGTCGCGGCATCTGGGGACGGATATCATTGCGCTGCAGGCTCAGGATCACTATGTGCGCGTCGTGACACCGCTGGGCGCGGAATTGATTCTTTATCGATTCTGCGATGCGGTGCGCGAATTGCCGCCACAGCGTGGTGTGCGTGTACATCGGTCCTACTGGGTCGCGCGTGCTGCGGTCGAGAAAATCCTGCACCGGCGCGGGCGCCATTATGTGCTGCTCAATAACGGCGAGAGGGTGCCGGTCAGCCGGACATATCTCGCCGACGTGCGTCGGGCACTGGGCTGAAATCCGCGCGATCGGGCCGGCGTGTTCACTGGCTCACCAGAAGGCGACGCCAGTCGCTGGCCTCCAGTGCTCGGCCGCGCTCGTCCAGCGCTACCACGCGCCAATGCAGCTCTCCCTGCTCGGCCGTCAGCCACGGCGGTGCCATATAGTTCTGCACCTCGGCCATTACGAAGGCGCTGCGCACGTCTCCGCCCGCCGGACGCATCTCGACGCGGTAGGCTGAAGCATCGGCGACGGGCAACCAGCTGAAGCCCAGCGAGGCGCCGACCACGAGCCGCTCATCCACCATCGGGCGTGTGGCAATCAGGCGCGCGCCGCGTTGCCTCGCCCTGTTGTCATCGTCGGTGCCCACGAAGTAGCGCAACACAGGCAACGAAAAGCCGGCGATGCCGCCACTCTGGACGATACCAGCGCCCGTGTCCGAATCGCCCTCCTTGTCTGCAGAAGTCTCGATACGCAGCAGCAGCAGGTAGGGACCAGCGGCCTCCGAGGGCAGGTGCTGCGCATCGGGGCCGGGCAGCACCAGGGTGCCCGCCGGTGGCAGAAACACATCAAAGCGCGACAGCGTCGTGTAGCGACGCTGGCTGCCGCGCAGCTCGACCGGAAGGCTTGGCTCGGGCAGCAGATCCTCGGCATCTGGCGGCTCCTCACCCGGCATGACCACCTCCCATCGCCCGCGCAAGGTCCCGGTGCCGTTGTAGGCGATCCGCGCCTCCACTGGCGGAAGCGTATCGCCGGTACTTACCACAGCCACGATCTCGCGTGCCTCGCGGCCGGTGACAAAGTTCAGTTCAACGGCGGTCAATGCCAGCGGCACACGGGCCCCACCGCCGGCAAGCCGACAGGTCACGGCAATGAAACTGGAAATGCCGGTGGCAGTATCGAGAAACTCCCGCACGTAAAAGAACGCGGAAGGTTCACCCGCGCGCGCCTGCTGGTAGGCACGGCGCGTCACGGACGCGGGAATCGTCATGATGTCCGTGAACAGCGAGGCGCCTCCCACGCCACTGGGACGGCCGAGCTGATTGGCAGCCGGCAGATTGCCGAGCAGCGTACCGGGTACGCACGGATCGAAGTTGACCACGACATTTGCCGGAATGGTGATCTCGCCGCACCAGTACGCGCGCACGGGGACTTCGGTGGGCTCGAGCCCCTGGAAACTGAGGAACACGCTGGTCACACCGCTGGTGTTGACGTTCACACCGGTAGGGTTGACGCCGGTGATGGCCAATGCCGGCGCTGCCAGCAGCGCTGCCGCAAGGGTGAAAACCGTCTGCCTCAATGCGCGCATCACGCGTTCTCCGATCTCTAGAAACTGAAGCTCAGGCCCGAATTGAAGGCCCAGGTGCCGAATTGACTGTCAAAGCCGAAAATTCGGTTCTCATTGGATGAGGATTGACGGGTGTAGGCGAAGAACAGCTGGGCCGGTACGCGTCTGCCTGGCAGCGGGAGGTCGAAGCCACCCGACAGGTTGGCATTCAGAGAACGATTGCGCGCCGCCGCCTGGTCCAGCGAGTCATGACTGCGCCCACCCTGCCAGTTCAGCGCCAGTGCCATGCGCTGATTGATGCGCCAGCTCAAGCCCCCGTTCAGCGAATCTGAATACCGGGCGATTTCACGCTCGCGTTCGGCGTTTCGAGCCCGCGAGATTCCGGCATTCACCGACAACGTATTGTTCACGTTCCAGTTCACGGTGACGCCATGATTGAGACTCTGGAAGTCCGCCAGCTCGCGACCTGGCTGGCGGTTGTCCTGGTCGCTGAAATTCAGCGCATAGCCCAGTGAGACCATTCCAAGGGACCAGTTTGCCTGGGCGCCGTACTGCACGGTCACCTGATCAGGCAGGTGGCTGGCGGAGTTGAACTCCGAGAACTGCGGAATTGGTTCATTGGCGGCAAACTGGTGGACGCGTCCTGCACGCAGCGTCAGATTCGGCCACAGCGAACGCCCGGTCTCCGGGTTGGCCTTGAGCGCACCCAGCGGCCAGGTGAAATCCGCCGTGGTGTTTCGGGTACGCGTCTTGAGCACGGTTGGAATCGAATCGAGATTGTCTTCCTGCTCGCTGTGGCGCAACTGCAGGCTGTAGCTGCCGAGTTGACTGGACAGCGCAGCGGCAAGCTGTTGCACGTCAGGCTGCACAAACGCGCCGAGGCTCCGATAGAGTGGATCCACGCGCTGAAAGTTCACATTGAGATTGACATTGGCGTAGTGCTTGCCGAGCTGCCGATTGCGCAGCAGCGCGAACCGCGCACTGGCCTGCCATGCGTTGCTGCTTTCCTCCTCCACGGCGACCAGCGTCTGCCCGAAGGACAACAGCGGATCCTCGGGATTGACGTAGCGACTGCGTGCCCACGCCAGCTCTGCCGCAGCTCGCCCGCCATCCGTCGCCGCGGAAAGTCTCAGTCCCAGTCCGCTGCTGCGTTCAGCATCGGTGACCTCGCCAATATTGAACCCGGCCAGCGACGGCCGCTCGGCATCCATCCAGGAGAGCTCCATCCGAATCGCCGAAGGTCGATCTCGCAGCGGCGAGAACCCCAATGTCGCCATGGTCACACGATTGTCATCGAAGTCCACGCCCAGCAGACGCGAGTAGCCGGTCACCTGCTGGCCGGCCACCGCAGCGGCGTGCAGATCGAGCCGCGAACCGAAACTGTGCGTCATATCCAGACCGCGGCTGGAGAGATAGTTGATCAGCAAGGGGTGACTGCCGATACTGATGTGTCCGAGATTGAACGCAGTCTCCCCCGCGCGCAGGGTCACAAGGAAGTCCGCCAGATCGACCTTTGGTGCCGCCTCACGTTGCTGCGAAAAGCGCAACGCCTCCTGACGGACACTGCTGCCGACTATCGATCCACGTGATTCCAGTTCGAAGGCGCCTCGCGTATGCCGGGACTGCAGGGCGAAGTTGCCGGCGAGGTTGTGATAAGTGGGTCGCTGCGGCGGTGGCGACTGGTCGCGGTGACCCTCGCGCCACTGGGAGGCGTTGGTCATCGCCAGGCGTGGTTCGAACTGCGCCTCCTCGAATCCGGCGCGTGTGCGCACACGAAGCGGCAGGCGAGTGATCTCGGTCCACCCGGAGGCATTTTCAGCGTATACGATCACCTGCGTATTGCCAGCGGGCAGGCCCACGACGCCGGTCTCCACATGAAGCACACCGGGCGCTGAGCGTGTAGTCACCCCGGAATAGTCGTCATCCCCAATGAGAATACGCAGCTGCGCGTTCGCAAGTTCATGCGTATCGTCGATCCGCAACTCGAGACGTTCGTCCGAGCTGACCCAGCGCTCGGCGAAATCACCCTCGATCTGCTGGGCCGACGCATCGCCAAACTGCGTCATCACACCTGTCCACGCCAGCAGTCCGGCCAAACTTACCGCTGCTCGACGACGACCCTGCTTGAACCCGCCCGCCGCCTGTTTCGTGAGTGACTGCTTGGTCATGGCCCTGCCCCGGCTGTCCTGGATCACAATCGCAACCGGACACTACGGCGACGACGCACTGCCGGGTATCCCATATTGATGGGAGGGGACGGGAGGCTCGAGCCGCGTAGGCTGTTCCGGACACGGATTGCCTCAGCGGCTGTACCCGATGGGCACCGGCGGCTAGACTCGCAGCACAGCGACCCGGGAGAGACACAGGTGAGCAGCCATCGCGTCCTGATCGTCGAAGATCAGCCGCTCACGCGTGAGCGGCTCTCAGGCATCGTAGCCGCCACGCCGGGCCTCGCACTGGCCGAGGCGCTCGAGACGTTTTCGTCGGCCGCCGCGTGGCTCGAATCTCAGCCCAGCCCTGCCGTGATGCTGGTTGATCTGGGTCTCCCCGATGGGGACGGCCTTGATCTCATCCGCATGAGCCGACATCTCGACCCCCAGCCGGAGGTCATGGTGATCAGTGTATTTGGTGACGAACGCCATGTGCTGGCCGCCATCGAGGCCGGCGCCACAGGCTACCTGCTCAAGGACAGCGCCGCCGAAGAGATCGGCGACTCCATCCTGCGGCTGATCGATGGGGAATCGCCGATCAGCTCATCCATCGCGCGGCATCTGCTCAAGCGGCTGCAGCCAGGCACACAGGCCGCTGCGACAGCGCCGGGTGCCAATCTGACCCGACGCGAAATCGATGTACTCAAGCTGATCGCCAAGGGGTTCGCCTATGCCGAGATTGCCGAGAACCTCGGCATGTCACCGCATACGGTCACCTCACACATAAAACACATCTATCGAAAGCTGCAGGTGCGCTCGCGCGGTGAGGCTGTGTTCGAAGCGCTTCAGCTAGGCATCATCGAGGCCCCACGCTGATCCGCTGCGAGACATTGTGGTCCTGAACGCAGGGCTGCAGCGCAGCGGACTCATTGTCGTTGGCCTGCTGCTCAGCGCGGGGCTGTCTGCGTTGCTTGCGATGGCACCGGGCAGTGAGCACCGGCGGCTGTCTCAGGCCCTGTTTTCGCTCTCGCCGGGCGACGAGGCAAGAACAGCAGTGAATCTGCCGCACACCTGGCGCGACGCATGCAGCGACTGCGTCATGGCCTGGTATGAGTTTTCGATCGCGCCACCGCAGGGGCCGCGCCAGCCGATGGCCATCTACCTGCCCGGGGTTGGCCAGAACGCAGCGCTGTACTTCAATGGAGAATTTCTCGGCCAGGCGGGTGATTTTCAGGGTCGTGGCGGGCGGCACCTCACCGATCCGCTGTTGTTTCCGGTGGCGCCGTCGCTTTGGCGCGTCGACGACAACCTCATGTTCGTGCTGCTGCGTGCCGAGCCGGCGCAACGCGGGTTTCTGCCCAGCCCCTGGCTGGGTCCGCAGGACAGTCTTGCGACGCTGCACACAGTGCAGAACCTGCTGCGTCAGGCTGTGGTGCGCTTTCTTGGACTGGCCTGTCTGGTACTGGGGCTGGTGCTGGCGCTGATCTGGGCGAAGCGCCCGGCCGAGCACGCCTACGGCTGGCTGTCACTGGCCACGGTCAGCTGGGCGATCGCCCAGTTGAGCATCACGGTCACCGCGCCTGCGTTCGAGCCGGCCATCTGGGAGCCGCTGCTGAATGTCGCCGCAACGGCAGCACCGATCGCACTGCTGGGCTTCGTTGCGCATGTGATGCAACTTGACACCGGGCGCTGGCGGCGTGGCGCGTGGCTGATGCTGGCTTTGACTGCGGGCGTGGCGACGTTTGATCCGGGGGGGTACACCGAACGCGTTATGGGTGTGGTGGTTCACGGCCTGTATCTGCTGGCCGGCATCATGCTCATGTTCGATGGCTGGCGGGGCGAAACAGGGCTGCGCCGCTGCCTGCTGCTTCCGGGCTCAGCGCTGGTCGCGCTTGCATTGCAGGACTTCCCGATCGTTTCGGCCCTGCCGGCGTTTCACTACAGCCCCGCACTCGCCGTCGCAGTGCCCCTGCTGCTGGTGGCTTTCACGTGGATTCTGCTCGGGCGTTTCATACGATCCCTCGAGATGGCTGAACTGCTCAATATCGATCTGGATCGACTCGTCCGCGAAAAAACCTCCGCGCTGGAGGCGCAGTTCGAGCGCGTCCAGGCCCTGGAGCGTGAAAAGGTCATCATCAGCGAACGCGAACGCCTGATGCGTGACATGCACGATGGCATTGGCGGTCACCTTGTGTCGACACTGGCAATGCTGGAAAAATCAGGTCAACAGGAAAGTCCGGTAGCCACGGCGGTAAAGGTCGCGCTGGACGATCTGCGGCTGATGATCGATTCGCTCGATCCGGTCGAGGGCGATCTGACGGTCGTGCTGGCGATGTTTCGCGACCGTGTCGAGCCTCGCCTTCGCGCCGCCAACATCCGCCTGCAGTGGCAGGTCGAGGATCTTCCCGAGCTGGCCTATCTGGGACCCTCCTCGGTGCTTTCCATCCTGCGCATACTTCAGGAGTGTGTCACCAACGTGCTCAAGCACGCACAGGCAAGCGATCTTGTCATCGAGGCGCGCGCAGAGGATGAAACGGTAAGCATTCGTGTCACCGACAACGGGCGCGGCTTCGACACCAGTTCCCAGGGCGCCGGCCGCGGCCTGAAGAATCTCAGGCACAGGGCACAGGAACTCGGTGGCGAGCTGCGCATCGACAGTGCACATTCCGGTACGACCACCATTCTGATACTGCCGTCGCGACCCGCGTGACGGAGTGCACTCATCAGTGCGCCCCGGCTACGCTCGCACGTACGCGCTGCGCCACCTGCCATGGCAATTGCTGCAGAACCGGACCGCCGGTACTCACCTGCATGACCCACTCGTTTCGTTGCAGACTGCTGCTCCACAATCGCAGCTCTATGACAATACTGTCGGTACCTGGCCGAATGTCGCCATCAAGAATAAAGCTCGCATCGAGTACGCGCGCACTGGCAACACGCGTGAGGCCTGCGTCGTGAGCCGCCTGCACCGACTGCCGCGCAATCAACTGCAGGCCCGGTGTCATGGCCAGCTGATCGCTGATCGCATCCGAGAGCGCATGACTCAGGTAGGCGGTCTCTTCGGTGACGGGCAGGACGCTGAACGGGAAAACCGCCAGACGTAGCGGTGTTGAGCGCTGCGGCATCACCGCGGTCAGCAACTCATGCGCACCATACGCGTGTTCACCGCGGACACCATCCGCCAGGGTCGGCTGTGATGGCGTGCCCACGAGCAGCAGCACAACGGACAGCGCCAACCAGCAGTGCTTGTTTGGACGTCGAAGCTGCACAGAGGTATTCACTGCGGCTCCTTCAATGTCGCCTCCAGTCTACCGATATTCTAGAGCGTCGAGCCGGCGGAGAACTCCCATGAACATGGGATACGAGTCATGACGTCCGATCCGGATCATGAGCGCAGCCGGATCGCCTCCTGCACCGGTACACCTGCCTCGTGGAAGGATTCAGCCATGGGATTGAGACTGTCGATACCGACAATTGCCGTACTCGCTATCGTGACGCTGCCCGTGCCTGTGTCCGGTGAGACTCCTGCCGGGTTCTGCGAGATTCTCTTCCAGTTCAACGCCGGATCCATGCACCAGCTTCAGCGACATGAGGTGCGGCTGAAACTCCAGAGTGGTGAAACCCGTGACATCGGCCAGTCGCGCATCGACTTCGTCGTCAACATGGGACCAAACCCACTCCAGGCATGGCTCACAGGGGGTCCTCGCAGCGAAATTTCACTACGTGCCGGAGAGCGGGAACCGGAGGCACGCATGGGCTATTTCTTCGGCCCGCGACCAGTTCGCCTCGACCGGCTGAACTGTCTGCCCGCGGTTCGGCCTATCCCCTGAACATGGGATAGCCGACCTCAGCGCGAACCTGCCACGCTGACCCCTGCCGAGTGTTTTCTGCGCCATTTTTCCGGAGTACCACGATGACCCACAGGATTCTCTGCGCTCATGCCCTGGCTGCCACCCTGCTGGCGTCGCTCGCCGCACCCATGGCGCATGCGGCCAACGAGTGTCGCATCGTCTACGGCTACCATACGCCCTCGATGCCCGGACCGGTTCGTCATGAAGTCGATGTGGATCTCAACGCCGGCCAGCTCGCAACGCTGGACGTCGCGAGGCTGGACTTCGTACGCAGCAAGAACAGCAGTGCCCACCGCGTACGCGTCAAGCTCGAAGGCGCGATTCAAAACGAGTTCACACTCAACAATGGAGATCGCAATCCGATCTCAGCTGCTGGCTACTATCTCACCCCAACTACGCTCAAGGAGCTGCGCTGCACCACGGAGGTCGTACCGGCTGCGCTGGGCAGTCCTGCCCAGCTCATCAGCACCCTCAACGCGGTCAATCAGACGTCGGCACAGATCGCGCTGGCGCTACAGACTCACTTCAACCTCGGCGCAGCAGAGATCGCGAACCTGCTCATCAACGCAGGCTTCCCGATCAACGAGGTCACACAGACGCTTCGAAACGCCCTGGGTGTCACCGCCGCAGAGGCCATCAATATTCTCCATGCGACCGGCTCATCAATGCAGCAGGTCGCAACGACGGTACGCACTGCCTTCAATGCGAGCACCGCAGACATGGTCAGCGGCTTTCTGCAGTTCTGGGCAAGCGTTGATAACCTGCAGTGCACTGCCACCAGTTGTCCGCCCATGCTGGCGAGCCGACTCGCGGAACTGCGCACAGCGCTGTCGACCCAGCCACAGGAGTTTGCCAATGCAGTGGCCTCCGGGCTGCGCACCCATTTCCATGTCGACGCCCAGCGCTGCGCAGCCCTGCTTGATGCGATCGGCCAGATCTCTCGAGAGATGGCCCAGATCGCCATGATCGCTGCCGGCTATCTCGCCGACCAGGTCAGCGCTGCACTCAACTTCGTCTATGGCACCGGCACTTTCATCGTGGCACAAACTGCCACGATCGCCATTGGCGCCGCCTCCAGCGCGGTTGAAGCGGGCCAGAGCGCCTCTGCAGACTCGCTCAACCTGGTCTACGTCGTCCACGGCGAGTATCGTCAGTGCACAATGCCCGCACGCGACATCTTCGGACTTGACACGGTCATCCCGAAGCCCCTTCCGCTTCCTCCGAACAACCAGATCACCACCATCACCCTGGGCTTTTCCGGGCCCAAGATCGGACGGGCGAGTGTCAACGTCGCGGCCCCGGCGATCGCCACCGTGAGCGCCTTGACCGGCTTCCCCGCTGGCGTCAACGCCATGATCCGCGAGAAGGGCAGCTGCTTCATCATCGTCGATGTCATGGTGCCCGGCAGCACACCCTCCGGCGCCAACGGCAAGGCCAACGTGATGGTCGGAGGCCAATCCGGTCCGGCATTCGACTGGACCATCGGCAACACCCCCTCGCCAGTCCCAGGACGCGGCTATGACTACGCTGCGTTTCCAGAGGCCTCGGCTCGCCAGTTCAGCCTGGTGCCTGTGCTGGAGTCGCTGTACCAAGTGGGCAGCGCAACGACCATGGACGCCGATGGCGCCATGTTCACCGCACTTCTGCCCCCCCGAAACAACCCGTGGTGCCAGACTATCGGCCCCGCGCCGGCGCCACGCCAGCCCGCAGGCGCACGTTCACCCCGCGGCGGCATGGAGTCGTCAGCAACATCCCAGGTGACCATTCCCGACGTCGTCTGGGGCGTGCAGAATATGTCGAGCGCCGCCATGACGAACGTGACCGTTGAACTCCGAAATGGCGGGCAATCGCTTGCCACGCAGAGCATTGCATCACTCGCGCCGAATCAGCGAGTCACGTTTACCTACCAGCGGGCCATGAGCACTGCCTGTGTCGCCCGAATCGGCAACGACAACTTCTGCTATCACTGCGGGCCTGCCACGCAGGGCTGGAATGACAACATGCTGAGTGTCCACTTCCCGTAAGCCATCATCGACGAGGAAGCCCGCATGAACAGCAGATTCAAATGGTCATTGCCAGTCTCGTTCTGCATGGCGCTGGCGATGATGCCTGCGGACCGGCTCTACGCGGAACTGACCGGTCGCGTCGAACTCGAGCAGCTCGGTGTCGCCTTTAGTGTCCCGGATCAGTGGCGGGGTCAGTTCGGCGATGCAGCGATCATTCTGGGTGGGCTGCAGGAGCCGGGCCTGATCCTGCTGGTGCAGCATGAGTACAGCAGCCTCGAGGAGATCGAGCGCGAAGCGCGCACGGGCATCAGCGAGGAGGAAATCAGTCTGCGCCTGACAGAGCCGATGGAGCGGGTGGGCAGCGATATGGTGGGCGGCCGCATGTCCGGCACGGTCTCGGGGCATCCGGCGCAGGTGTACGTCATCGCCAGGCTCAACCCTTACGGTGAGGGCGTCACCGTCATGGCGATGACCGATGAGGTTAACTACTCGCCGCGATACGAGGCACTGGCCCGCGAGATCGCCGAGAGCCTGGTTTTCTCTGAAGTCAAAGCCGCGCCGGTAGCACAGCAGGCCACTGCCCAGCTGATGAATACCCGCTTGACCTTCCTCGAGTCCTACAGCAGCGGTGCCGCCGGCGGTTACAGCACCCGGCGCTCGATAGATCTGTGCCCGGACATGCGGTTCCAGATGCGCGGCAGCACCTCGCTGAGCGTCGACACCGGTGGTGCGTTCGGCTCAGCCCACGGCAGCGGTCAGGGCAGCGGCATCTGGTCGGTCGTCCTCGGTCCGGGTGGCGCAAACCTCCTCGAACTGCGTCACGACAACGGTGCTCTGCAGCAGCATGTCGTGAGCTTCGAGGACGGCCGCACCTACCTTGACGGCAGCCGCTACTTTCGCATCGGCGCGAACGATCCCAATGGAAATGGCCCTCGATGCTATTAGCGCTGGGCTCCGCGGGATCGCCTTTTAAGTGATTCTCGCAGCTCAATTAGCCGATGACAGACGTGGAACCGCTAAGGAGGCCAGCTTCTCGGCACCGGCTGCATCGGTGGACGAACTGCGATAGACCATTTTAAGCATGCGGTCGCCGTCGAGAAAGTATAGCGTTCCGCCACCGTCTTCGGTCGCCTGTTCCCAGGGTCCATCGAGGAGATCCCCGGCATCCGCGCCACCGATTTGCGAGCGCACGTTTCCTCCGAAACCGGCAATCAGCCCGAAGATCATCCGGCCGTCGCTGTAGTCGGGCGTAAGTACAAGCGCGCGGTGATCTGCCGTGAGGTAGGCACAACTCTTGCCGCGTACCGCTGCGAGCGCCAAATCCTCGACCGACCGGTACGGATCGGCCACCAGCGGGCCCAGCACGGTTTCCGCCTCCGCCCGGGTCAGGAGTGCGCAGGGGCTTCGCCGACCGCCCGAGTCGGCTTCTGCATACCCGTACGGTCCGAATCTGGGCGCCTGGAAAGGTGATTCGGCCGACATGGACTGCCGAACCCGGGACGCCAGCCGGGCGAGCCGGTCGCCCTCCATCAGCAGCGTATCTCCGCCGATCTTGACGGCAACATGGCCGAGACGCCAGATGCCGAAGCCGGGCACGCCACCGGTAAAGTCCCAGTCCGAGGTGTCGGAAACCTGGCTGCCGGGTGCCCTAGTCAGGTCAGTCACGAAGCTCGCGAACACGCCGCCGAGTTCGCCGCCGATGTCCTGCTCGCGCGCGACTCGCAGCGAATGCGCCCTGCCCATGCCGATACCAAGTTCATCGGCGAGGCTGCCGCTCAGATCGACTTCCAGAGCGATGCCCAGGTTTCCGCGCTCGGAGGCAACACTGTACAGGCAGGCTGTCCCCTGCGGATCGGCCTCGGGGGTGTTCGCACTCCAGGCCACACGCGGGGGCGCGGAAAAGCGTCCCAGGATTTCCTCGACTTCCTGCGGCGCTATCCAGGCACAGGGATCTGGCACGTCCTGCGTCGCCACTTGCGCGGACGGCGCCGCCGAGGCGCCGCCG
>JBGTIC010000513.1:0-2894 GCA_041745895.1 Gammaproteobacteria bacterium | reverse complement strand
CCAGGTCTGCAGCAGCGGGCGGGTCATCCACAGCGCGACCGTGATCACGAACACCACGGCGACACGCCGCTCGGCGCGCGTGGGTGCGCCGAGCTCGCGAAGCGAAGCATGAATCATCTCGGCCACACCGGCGACGGGTCGCCCATCCAGCGGATAGACCAGGCGGGTGAGGACCCAGCAGGCCAGCGGCAGAAACACCAGCACCAGGGGCACGGCAAACATCATCCAGCCGACGAAACTGATCTGCAGGTCGTACTGCGACTGCAGGTATGAGACGACGAAGACGTTGGGCGCGGTGCCGATGATCGTGCCGACCCCGCCGATGGTCGCCGCGTACGCCACGCCCAGCAGCAGGCACAGGGCAAAATTGCGGTCGCGCAGGGTGTCGCCCTGACCCTGTCCGAGCAAAGCGATCACGCTCAGGATCACCGGCAGCAGCATCATCGTGGTCGCCGTGTTGGTGACCCACATGCTGATGAGCGCAGCGATTCCCATGAACACCATGACGATCCGCGATGGCGAGGTGCCCACCCGCTGCAGCGCAAGAAACGCCAGGCGGCGGTGCAGATCCCATTTCTGCAGGGCCTGGGCCAGCATGAAGCCGCCAAGGAACAGGTAGATGAGTTCGTGACTGTAGGGCGTGGCGGCCTCGCGAATGGCCATGCCCCCGAACACCGGGAAGAGCACCAGCGGCAGCAGCGCCGTGGCATAGACAGGGATGGCCTCGGTCATCCACCAGGTCGCCATCCACACGGCGGAGGCCGCAGCGATCCGTCCCATCCACGGCAAGGCCACCTGCGTGCCATCGGCGGCGAGGTAGCTGTCGGGCAGCCACCATAGCGTCAGCAGCGCCAGCGCAGGCCCCGCCAGCAGGCCGGCGCCGCGTACACGCTGGACGCTCCTGTCGGTCGTCTCAGCCGTCACCGGGCAACGTGTAATCGGCGTAGCGCTGACGCAGCGTCAGCTTGGAGATCTTGCCGGTGGCCGTGAGCGGCAGTTCATCGATGAAGACGACGTCATCGGGAATCCACCACTTCGCCACACGCCCCTCGAAATGCGCGAGCATGGTCTCACGCGTGGGCGCAGGCTCGCCGGGCACGATGAGCAGCAGCGGACGCTCGTCCCATTTCGGATGCTGCACCCCGATCACCGCCGCGCTGCGCACGCCGGGATGCGACAGCGCGACGTTCTCCAGCGCGATCGAACTGATCCACTCGCCGCCGGACTTGATGACATCCTTGGTGCGATCGGTGATGGTCATGTAGCCGTCGGCATCGATGCTGGGCACATCGCCGGTATCGAACCAGCCGTCGGCATCGTGGCTCGCGCCATTGCCGTCTTCGCGATAGTAGCCACTGCAGACCCACGGGCCGCGCACCTTCAGCGCACCGAAGGCCTGGCCGTCCCACGGCAGCTCTGCGTTGGCGTCATCGACGATCCTGATCTCGATGCCGAATACCGGGCGGCCCTGGCTTGCGCGCAGGCGCGCCTGCACCTCGTCGGGCATCGTGTCGAACCCCGGAGGCGGCACATTGAAGGTCCCCAGCGGGCTGAGTTCGGTCATGCCCCAGGCGTGGTGCACCCATACGCTCTGTTCGCGCTCGAAGGCCTGCATCATCGACAGCGGACAGGCCGAACCGCCAACGATCGTTCGGCGCAGCGTGCGCAGTTTTCTGGAGGATTTGCGCAGGTATTCGAGCAGACCCTGCCAGACGGTGGGCACCCCCAGGGCGAGGGTCACGCCCTCGTCGTCCATGAGCCCGGCCAGGGTTTCGCCATCGCCCATCTTCGGTCCGGGCAGCACCAGCTTCGCGCCCACGAGGATGGCCGCATACGGCACACCCCAGGCATTCACGTGAAACATCGGCACCACCGGCAGCACGACATCCGTGCGTGCCAGGTTCATCACGTCGGGCATCGTGCAGGCGTAAGCATGCAGCAGCAGCGCGCGGTGACTGTAGAGCACGCCCTTGGGATTGCCGGTCGTGCCCGAGGTGTAACACAGCGCGGCGGCGTCATCGGCTTCGAGCGTCGGCCAGTCAAAAGCCGAGTCGGCCTGCTCGAGCAGGGTCTCGTAGCACAGCACGTTTGGCAGATTGCTCCGGGGCATGGACTGCGCCCCGGTCATCACGACGATGTGCTCGATGCGCGCCAGCGCCGGCGCGAGTTTCTCGATCAGCGGCAGGAACATCGCGTCGATGAACAGCAGCCGGTCTTCAGCGTGATCGAGGATCCAGCCGATCTGCTCGGGAAACAGGCGCGGGTTGACGGTGTGGCAGATGCCGCCCGCGCAGGACACCGCGTAGTAGAGCTCCATGTGGCGGTGATCGTTCCAGGCCAGCGTGGCCACGCGGTCACCCCGACGCATGCCCAGTGCCGTCAGCACGTTGGCAAGCCGCGCCGCCCGCGCGAAGCACTCGCGATAGGCGTAGCGGGAGACGCCGTGATCTGCGGTGAGCGAGACGATCTGCTGGTCCGGGTGCAGCCTTTGCGCATGCGCCATCAGCGAGCCGATGGTCAGCGCCTGCGTCATCATCAGTCCCTGCATGCCCGCCTCCCTCCCGTGGTCACCCTGATTTATGTCGTTGGCAGCGACATGTCAAATGATATGTCGCAGAAATCGCGTTTTCACGACATGTGCTCGTGCGCTGGCATCAGGGTGGTCCTCGAACGGTCATTTGCCGATGCAGAAAGTAGAGAAAATGTGCCCCAGCATTTCGTCGCTCGTGACCTCGCCGGTGATCTCCCCCAGAGCCTGTTGCGCCAGTCGCAACTCCTCGGCGAGCAGTTCGAGTGCGGCCCGGTCGGCAAGCGCACGGATACCTTCGTCGATGTGCGCACGCGCACGCGCCAGCGCGTCGAGATGACGGCGCCGCGCCATCAGGCTCGTGGCG
>JBGTIC010000512.1:0-5514 GCA_041745895.1 Gammaproteobacteria bacterium | reverse complement strand
GCGCCGCACACAGGCCCGCTGCGGCCACTGCGGTCAGCGCCGGTGCGACCAACTGCAGACTGACGAGCTGGGCGGCCCGCAGCACGACGTCCAGGCCCAGCAGTGCAAGTGCGACGGCTCCGGCCAGCGCCAGGGTCGTGAATGCGGGCTGGCGTCGACCCCACAGCATCGTGCCGATGCCCAGCATGGCGATGAGCAGTGCTTCAACCGGCCAGGCCCACAGCGGGCGGGGCAGATTCTCGGCAGCCGTCCCTGCTAGACTGTTGAGCATCGACTCGATGCTCAACAAAATGCCAGCCGACGGCGGCCAGGCCGCCAGCAGCATCGCCCAGACAAGGACGAGTGCTGCGACGAGGTCGCCGCGGTCAATGCTCTCGAGCGTATTTGCCATCAGGCCCGCATTCTCGTTATGGGCGATCGGTCTCGCCGGTTATGATCCCGCGCCCAAGCCGCCAGGGCGGCCGGTCCGGGAGTGCTGTTGCAGGCGAGTATAGCAGTGGCCACTGTCGGGAATATCGGAAGCAATTCTCGGTTTTTGAAGGGCCTGCAAAGGCCATCTCACAGCGGGGACAACGTGTGTGGCCAGGGCCAGGACCAGCTATGTATGCAATGACTGCGGGGCGCGGCAGCCCAAATGGCAGGGTCAATGCCCGGATTGCGGGGCCTGGAACAGCCTGAGCGAGGCTTCTGGGCCGGTGCCCTCGGGATCGAGTCTCCGCGGGGCGCACTATGCCGGTGACACCGCGCGCGCTCAGCTTGCGCAGGTCAGCATCGGTCGCGAGAGCCGTGTCTCCACAGGGTTTGACGAACTCGACCGCGTGCTCGGCGGCGGTCTGGTTGCAGGATCTGTAAACCTGATCGGTGGCGATCCGGGCGTGGGCAAATCCACGTTGCTGCTGCAGGCGGCCTGCCATCTCGCGAAACGCCATCGCACCTGCTATGTCACAGGCGAAGAGAGTCTTGCGCAGATCGCACTGCGCGCCCAGCGTCTGGGCATCGCCGACGCCGAACTCGAGCTGGTCTCCGAGACGTGCGTTGAGGGCATCATTGCCGCGCTGGAAGGCGCGCCCCCGTCGGTGCTGGTGATCGATTCGGTACAGACGCTATGGACCGATACCCTGACCTCGGCGCCCGGCTCGGTCGCCCAGCTTCGCGAGAGCACCGCGCGCCTGGTGCGGTTTGCCAAGCAGCGCAACGTGGCGGTGTTCCTGGTCGGTCATGTCACGAAGGAGGGTGCCATTGCCGGTCCGCGCGTGCTCGAGCACATGGTCGATGGTGTGCTGTATTTCGAAAGCGATGCGGGCAGTCGGTTTCGCATCCTGCGAGCCGTCAAGAACCGTTTCGGAGCGGCCAACGAAATCGGCGTGTTCGCAATGGCGCAGGACGGTTTTCGTGAGGTCAGGAATCCCTCGGCGATCTTCCTGTCACGCCAGGAACAACCGGTCGCCGGCAGTGCCGTCATGGTGACGTGGGAGGGCAGCCGCCCGCTGCTGGTCGAGGTACAGGCGCTGGTGGATGACGCCGCGGGAAGCCATCCGCGCCGCGTCGCCGTGGGTACTGACGGCAATCGGCTCGCGCTGCTGCTGGCGGTACTGCATCGCCATGCCGGGATTGCGATGATGGGCGAGGATGTCTACGTCAATGTCGTGGGTGGCGTGCGTATCACCGAAACGGCGGCCGATCTGGCACTGCTGATGGCAGCGCTGTCGAGCTACCGTGACCGGGCACTGGCGCGCGATCTGGTCGTGTTTGGCGAACTCGGTCTGGCCGGGGAGATCCGGCCGGTGCCCTACGGGGAGGAACGCATCAGCGAGGCGGCGAAGCACGGCTTCCGTCATGCCCTTGTGCCGCGTGCCAATGCGCCGCGCCGGGCACCCGGGAACATCGCGGTCCATGCCGTGGATCGCCTTGCAGACGCTGTCGACTACCTGTTCTCCTGAAGGGCCGGCGCGCCGGGTTGTGGCCAGTCGTTCAGTCTCACGCTATGCGGGCGGATAGATTCGCACGGTGCGAACCGCGTTGTCGCCGGTCTCGAGCACCTCGACGCGATAGATGTCGAGCTCGAGTATGGTGCCGGTCTCCGGAATGCGTTCAAGCTGCTCGAGCATGAGTCCGTTGAGTGTGCGCGGTCCGTCGGTTGGCAGCTGCCAGTTCTGCATGCGATTGAGCGTGCGGATTGGCAATCCGGCACTGACGATGAAAGTGCCGCTGTCCTCGCGACTGACCTGGGTGCTGATCGGCGTGCCCTCGCTGCCCAGTTCGCCGACGATTTCGCGCAGAATGTCCTCGATGCTGACCAGCCCCTGGATGTCGCCATACTCGTCCACCACCAGTGCCAGGCGCTTGCCGGTGCGCTGAAACTCCACCAGCTGCCGGTTCAGCGAACTGCCCTCGGGGACAAACTGCGGCTCGAGCAGACGGCTGCGCAGGATGGACTCATTGAGTCCGCCCGAGGCGAGATCGGCGACGACCGTGCGCAGGTTGAGCAGGCCCACCAGATTGTCGATATCGCCTTCCCAAACCACCAGCCGACTGTGCCGGGTCGCCTGCAATGCCGAGAGCACCTCGTCCCAGGGGTCTGCCAGATCCAGGCCGACGATCTCGGCGCGCGGCACCATGACGTCGTCGACGGTCATTTTTTCAAGATCCAGGATCGACAGCAGCATGTTGCGATGCCGTCGCGGGATCATCGCGCCGGCCTCGGCCACGACCGTCTTGAGTTCCTCCGTGCTCAATGCAGAACCCCGTGAGTCTCCGTCACGCATGCCGAGCAGCCACAGCACGCCGTTGGCGAGCAGATTGAGGACCCAGACCACCGGGTAGGCGATTTTCAGCAGCGGGTAGTAAATGAATGCTGCCGGCAGAGCCAGGCGCATCGGATGATTGGCCGCGAGCGTCTTGGGCGCGACTTCGGCGAATATAAGTACCACCACAGTCAGGATCAGCGTGCCCGCAGCGACCGCCGATTCGCCGCCTATGCGCAGGCTCACCAGGGTGACCAGCGAAGCTGCGCCAATGTTCACCAGATTATTGCCCAGCAGAATGATGCCGATGAGTCGGTCAGGCCGTCTGAGCAGCATCTCGGCGAGCCGCGCGCCGCGGTGACCTTCGCGCGCGAGGTGTCGCAGGCGGTAACGATTGACGCTCATCAGCGCCGTTTCGGTGCTGGAGAAGAACGCCGAGAGGACCAACAGCCCTGCGATGATGCCAAACAGCATTCCCAGGGGGGCGTCTTGGGTCAAGAGTGGGGGATCTCCGCCATGGCCATGACTGAAGATGTTCCGGGACAGCCTCGCCGGGTGTCAAGGCCGGACGTACGCAGACCGGGCTATCCCCAGGTGCGGCCCAGCAGGTCTTCGAGGATCGTCTTGCTGCCGAAATAGGCGACGATGAGCAACGCAAAACTGCCCAGCACCCAGTGCACCGTGCGCCTCCCTCGCCAGCCCCACAGCCGGTGACCCAGCAGCAGGATGGTCATGATCAGCCAGCCCAGAAGGCTGAGCACGGTCTTGTGAACGAGGTGCTGCGCGAACATGTCGTCGATGAACGCAAAACCCGAGGCCAGTGACAGCGTCAGCAGCACCCAGCCGGCCGCGAGCACGGAGTAGAGTAGCCGCTCGGTAACGAACAGCGGCGGCAGCGTGCCCAGCCACCCGGTGAGGCGGCCACTGCGCACCCGTCGGTCCTGGAAGAGCAGGAACACCGCAATGATGACCGCAGCACCGAGCAGGCCGAAGGCGAGCAGCGACAGCACCGCGTGGATTTTGACCTCTAGCGCGGGCTCGGCTTGAGTAAAGTCTATCGCACCGCGTCCGGTGAACAGCGAGCCCAGCGCGGCAAGCACGATCAGTGGCAGGGAGACGATGCGAAGCTCGCGGGTGCTTGCGGCGATGACTGCCAGCAGCCCGAGTTCGAGTGCGAACAACGAAAGCACATTGGGTACGTTCAGCAGCCACCCTTCGCTGAGCACGATGGCCTGCCACAGCACGCGCCCGTGCAGCAGCACCGCCGCCAGTGCCAGCACGGCGGCGAGATTTGCGGGCGTCAGCGGCGAGCTGGATTCGCGGTCGAAACGCAGGCTGACGAACAGCGCGAGTGCGGCCACCGTGTAGCCCAGAAGAACTGTGAGATGTAACACAGACACCAGAGGGGCAGACTTCTAAGTTTGCAAACGACCAGAGATGGTCTCACACGGCAACGTCGTATAGGAAGGCTTGCCCCTCTATCGTCCGGGCCTGCGTCTTTCTCGCTGCGCGTCAAGCTTGCAGGATACATCGGTTCATGCGCATTCAGGCTTTGGGTTGCAGCGGCGGCATCGCACAAGGTCTGCGCACCTCGGCCATGCTGGTCGATGGCCATATTCTGATCGATGCCGGGACGGGTGTCGGCGAGTTGCCGCTGGCCGCCTTGCGCCAGATCGACCATGTGTTCCTCACCCACGCGCACCTGGATCACATTGCCGGCCTGCCACTTTTCGTGGACTCCGCCCAGGGACGCGATGGCCGGCCGCCTGTGGTGGTACATGCGCGCGCCGAGACCCTGGCTGCGTTGCAGGCACATATCTTCAACGACGTGATCTGGCCGGACTTCTCGCGCATCCAGGGTCCGCACGGAGCGTTGCTGGAGTACCGGACACTGGTGCCGGGCCAGACGGTCTTTGTCGCCGGCTACACCATTGGTGCCATCAACGTCGCACATACCGTGCCGGCACTCGGCTTCTGGGTCAGCGACGGTGTGCATACCTTCGGCTTCAGCGGGGACACCCGCACCAACGACAGCCTCTGGCCTGCGTTGAACGCACGCGCAGCGTTGCATGCACTAGTCGTCGAAGTCTCGTTTCCCAACGAACAGCGCAAGCTCGCCGATGCGGCCGGGCATTACTGTCCGGCGACGCTGGGCGCGGATCTGCAGCGCCTGGCGCATGATCCCAATATCTGGGTGACGGCGATGAAGCCGGGCGAGGAGGCTGTGATCCTCGATCAGCTGCGCTCCTCGGTGCCGCAACGTCGTCTGGCCCTGCTGCATACCGGGCAGATGCTCTCGCTCTAGCCAGAGGGCGGTCCGGCGGGCCGGACCCTGAAGCATGGCATCTGGCGATTGGCGCGAGCGCCTCTGGCGTTGCATCATGTTCGCCTGGATCGATTGCCGGGTGTGATATCACATGTTCGAGACCCTTAGCGGCCGGCTGGGCCGGGCCATGGATGCCCTGAAGGGCCGTGGGCGAATCACCGAGGACAATATCGCCGACACCGTGCGACAGGTGCGCATGGCCCTGCTCGAGGCAGACGTGGCGCTGCCGGTGGTCAAGGGCTTTGTCGAGCGGGTCCGCCAGCGTGCAGTCGGGGCGGAGGTCACGCGCAGCCTCTCACCGGGTCAGGCGTTCATAAAGATCATTCGCGATGAAATGGTGACCTTGCTGGGCGGCGAGGCCGTCGCCCTGGACCTGCGCGCCCAGCCGCCGGTGGTCATCCTGCTGGTGGGCCTGCAGGGTGCCGGCAAGACCACCACGGCTAG
>JBGTIC010000511.1:0-9474 GCA_041745895.1 Gammaproteobacteria bacterium | reverse complement strand
CCACGGCGAAGTCCGTGGCCACGCGCAGCGGCACGATCTTGGCGTGACCTTCAAAGGTCTGGTCGGGGACATCCGCCCGGGTCGCCCACGCAGCAGGACCCACGCCATCGACCATCGGATTGCCGGTGGGCTCCAGCGGCGCACCCGGCCAGCCACCGATCGGAATGGCCTTGATTTCACGGGTGTCAGGCCGGCCATCGACGGTGGCGGTGCCGCCATGGGGCAGCAGGTACTGCTTGGCTGACGGCATCGCAGGAAAACCCTGCACGGCGCCGCGCCGCGCGGAAGCGGTATCCAGCGGGTAGCCTTCGCGCTTGTTTTCGCGATGCAGGTAGATGATCAGCGCAAAGAAGAAAACCCAAAATACATAGAGTACGACCTGGGCGACGTTGACGTACTCGGTTATGGCACCTGTAGGCATGACTTGATCTCTCCGAGAGTGATGAGCGGCCTAGCCCGGGAAATCCGCAAGGCCAAACCTTTCTGCCGATGGTGCCGGTGAGACCTTCACCGTACGGACCAGCGGACCGATGGCGATCAGCGTTGCAAACAGCAGCGCGATCTCCAGGTGGTACACGAAACTGTAGCCGGCTTCCGGCGCGACCATGCCCTCGCCGAACACGCCCCGGCTGGCCAGAGCGTTGATGACATCGCGCAGCGCGCCGCCGAGAAAAATGGCAACGCCCGCAGCGGAGGCGTGCACGGCACCCCAGGCACCCAGCGCAATGCCGCTCTGGCCGCCGTTCTCGCGGCTCATCGCCGCAATGAGCGTGCCCACAGCAAACAATCCTGCACCGAAGCCGATCAGGGCCGTACCGATGCGAAAGCTCAGCGGCGAGGCCAGGGGTGCGGAAAAGATCACCGCCGAAAAACCAACCACCCCGACCAGCGCGCCCATCGCGGCCAGACGGTAGGGATCGGCGCCAAGCGACAGACGTCGTGCAGCCAGTGCGAAGGCCGCGAGCGTGCCGCCGGCCAGCAGCGCCGTGAGCATCGTCGTGGCACTCACCGAAAGTCCGAGCACCTCGCCGCCAAAGGGTTCGAGCAGGATGTCCTGCATGTTGAACGCCGCAGTGCCAAGGCCGACCGCCACGAGGAAGCGCACCGCGCGGTCATTGGCGATGTAGGCACGCCAGGCCGCCTTGAACGCAGGCCTCGGAACATCCCCGCGCGTCTGCGAAGGCCGTCTTGACTCCTGCTTCCACAGCGCGATGCAATTGAGCACGATGGTGACCACCGCAGCACCCTGTACGACTTGTACAAGCTTGAGCTGGGTGAAGTCGATGAGCAGCAGGCCGAACACGCCGGCACTGCCGACCATACCCAGCAGCAGCATCACGTAGAGCAACGCGACGACGCGCGGGCGCGTCTTTACCGGCGCAAGATCCGTGGCCAGCGCCAGCCCCGCGGTCTGGGTGGTGTGCAGGCCAGCGCCGACCAGCAGAAAGGCCAGCGCCGCACTGGCATGACCGATCCACACCGGACCATGGGTATCGCCGGAGAGTATCAGCAGTGAAAACGGCATGATCGCCAGGCCACCGAACTGCAGCAGCGTGCCGTACCAGATGTAGGGCACGCGTCGCCAGCCCAGCGCCGAGCGGTGAGTGTCCGAGCGAAAGCCGATCAGTACGCGAAACGGCGCGACCAGCAGCGGCAGCGAGATCATCAGCGCGACCAGCCAGGCCGGCACGTTGAGTTCCACGATCATCACGCGGTTGAGCGTACCGTTGAGCAGTACCACGGCCATGCCTACCGACACCTGGAACAGTGCCAGTCGCAGCAGGCGGCCGATTGGCAACTCCGTGCTTGCCGCATCGGCGAAGGGCAGAAAACGCAAGCCGACCTGGGTCCATGCGCGGGCCAGCGTGTCGTTCAGCGATTTCACCTGTCTGCCTGCATGCGTGGGCTCGTGCCTATTTGACCGTGATCGCGGAGGTGACGGACATCGGGGCCGGCGACTGTTGCTGGCCGGCGAGGCGCGCCGCGCGAAGCTTCAGCAGAAACTGCGCGGCGTTGATGACGTAGGCGGCATAGGCGGCAAGCGCGAGATAGAGTTGCTGCTCCACGCTCAGCCAGCCGAAAAACACCACTGCCAGGTAGGCGGTGTGCAAGGCCAGCACCAGCATGCTGACCATGTCTTCCCAGAAGAACACGGGCGCGAAGAGATACTGGCCGAACACGACCTTCTCCCAGATCGCACCGGTAATCATGATGAGATAGAGCACCAGGGTCTTGACCACGATGGAGGCGATTGCAAGGCCAAGGCCTTCGCCGGTGGTCAGGTAGCGCAGCACCAGCCACAGACTCACGACGAACACCAGAAATTGCAGGGGGGCAAGCACGCCCTGCACGGTGGTCCACCCGGAGTTGTCGCGGCGTACGCGTTGCTCTGGCGTATACAGCGCGTTGGGGGCGGGCGTTGAGGGTCGCGCATGCGGCATCGCGCCGGGTCTCCATGGCATCGCGCCCTGGACACATCAGGTCCAGGCGATCTGGGCACCGCTTGAGTTTGGCCAATGCGCGGGGGGTTGTCAATTAGAATAGACGTAAATAAAGGTTGACAAACCGACTCGCGAGAGGGACCATCTTCACATGTCATCCGCCTGTGGATGCGTTGCCGCGACGAGTCCCGATGCCTCAGCCCTCCGGCCAACGATTTTGCGCAGATTTCCGTCGCGGAAGGCCTATGGGCATCCAAGCGGCGGACAGACGGGTGGCCCAGCAGTTGATGCCTGAGTTCGGGTCGAAGCGCGTCGCGGGAGTCTTCTCTTTTGCGCTGCACTATTCCCGAGGAAGCCGCAGCCCGACAATCCTCGAGAGACGCGACGCACGCCTCCAGCGCTTTCATCCGGACAGCTTTTCAAAATCAATCATTCGCTTGTGTCGTCTTGCTGCGACAGCGTGCGGATGGTTTCCCTTGACACTATTCACCCGGTGTCTGCCCCCGTCTGTGCAGGCGCAGCAAGCCTTGGTGGCGCTTCCTCCGCAGGCATTTTCGGCGGCCGGATTGCCCGGTAAGGAGACCGATTTTTCCACGCTCGAGGTTCGAGCTTGCCGAATTCCCCGACTTTGCAATACTGAGCGCCCGGTCACACCCGCTACCAGGGGTTCGCCGGGACACCATCGGTCGCAGATGAGGCTGCAATCCGATGCGACAGCTGGGGTATGCAAGGGGGAGGGGAATCGATGGGCAGCACTCGGGAAGAACTCCTGGCGCGCGCGTGGAGTGTGTTTGGCGTCCGAGGCGCCGCTGACGGTCAGTCCACTGACCGCGCATCACAACGTCAGGGTGGCGGCGAGCGCAAGACGATCAACGGCAACGGTAACGGCAGCGCGAAACAGGACTGTGGCTGGGCGACAGATAAAGTCGATGATCTGCACAAAGCCCGGCTCAGCCAGCTCGCGACGGTCATCGAGGGTGAGATCATTCCTCGCCTGATGCTCGCGCATCGGGTCACGGCCGAGGCCTGGATGCCTGAACCGGTGGCAGCTGATGCGACTGAGCTGCCCACGATCGATGCGGCGCAGATCGCCTCTTTCACGGACATGGTGCTCGCGAGTGATGCCGAAGCCACGCGCGCGTTCTGCGACAGGATGGTGCAGCGGGGCGTGGACACACCGCAGCTGCTGCTCTCGCTGCTGGCGCCCACGGCGCGCAGGCTGGGCGAGATGTGGGAGTCCGATGAAGCCGATTTCACCGCTGTGACGGTGGGACTTTGTCAGCTGCAGCAGATCATGCGCGAACTCAGCCACGAGTACGACTGTCATACTGAACAGATGCTCGCAGACCGTCGGGTGCTGCTCGCGCCGGTGCCCGGTGAGCAGCACACGTTTGGCATGCTGATGGTGGGCGAGTTTTTCCGCCGCGCCGGTTGGGATGTCAACGGTGACTGCGCGCTCAGTACGCCGGAACTGCTGCGCATGGTGCGCAGCGAGTGGTACGCGATTGTCGGTATATCGGTGGCCTACGAATCGATGCTGCCGGAAGTGACCAGAATTATCGAAGAGGTTCGTCGTGCTTCACGCAACCAGGATGTCGGCGTGATGGTGGGTGGTCGAATCTTTACGCAGGACCCGACGCTGGCGGGGCAGGTGGGCGCCGATGCCACTGCCGCCGATGCTGAAGGCGCACTTCACCTGGCCCAGGAAATGCTTGTCCGCAGTTCGGTCAAGCGCTAAGCTCGCGGAATTTCGTCATAGCCACTTGGCAGGAACGCTCCGGCGATGTTTCGATTGACCATGGAATATGGGCACGGAGGCCTGTTTAAACAGCTTTAGGTATGTCAGCAACAGTGGAACAACGCTCGACCATCACCGCCGCCGATCACTTCCGCGTGCCTGCCCAATGGCTCGGCAGCCTCAGTGAGGATCAGGCGGCCTCCCTCATTGCAGCAGCCGCAGACGTCACCCTGGTGCTCGACGACGAGGGCATCATCACCGACCTGGCCTTTGGCAGTGATGAACTCAGCCATGAAGGGTATGCCTCATGGCTGGGTCAGCCGTGGATCGAGACCGTCACCAGTGAAAGCCGCGCCAAGGTCGAGGCCTTGCTGCGCGATGCCGACACCAGGCGCTCGCCGCGCTGGCGGCACATCAATCACCCGACCGTGCGCGGAGATGCCGTGCCGGTGCAGTACGCGACACTGCGAGTGGGCGAACATGGCCCTGTCGTCGCTATGGGGCGCGACCTGCGCAGCGTCGCTACGCTGCAGCGCCGGCTGGTCGAGGCGCAGCAGACGATGGAGCGTGAATACTCGCGCCTGCGCAGTGCCGAGACCCGCTACCGCCTGCTCTTCCAGGTGGCTGCGGAGGCCGTGGCCATCGTCGATGCCGACAGCGGAAGACTCGTCGAGGTCAATCCTGCCGCCAGCAAGATTCTGGGCCGCTCTGTGCGCGAGCTCGTCGGGCAGGATCTCTCCGCGTTGTTCGATCGTGCCGGGCGCAAAAGTGTTGCCGGGATGCTCGCTGAGGTGCTGGCCACGGGCCGTGCCGACGACGTGGCTGCCGCCTGCGACAATGGCGGACCGCGGCTGAAGGTCACCGCCTCGATGTTCCGCCAGGAAAAATCAGCCTATCTGCTGGTGCGCCTGGCGCGTGCCGAGCTCGGCAGCAACGGTACGCGTCCGACGGCGATGGTCTCCACGCTGTTGACGCTGGTAGATAGCGCTCCGGACGGCTTCGTGGTGACGGATCTTGCCGGCAATATCCTGATGGCCAACGCGGCTTTTTTGGAACTGGCGCAGATGCCCTCGCAGCAGCAGGTCAAGGGTGAATCGCTGAGTCGCTGGCTGGGACGACCCGGCGTCGACTTGAGCGTGCTGCTAGACACGCTGCGCGAGCATGGCCTGGTGCGGCTGTTCGCCACTTCACTGCACGGTGAGTTCGGCTCCGTGGCGGAGGTGGAGATCTCGGCCGTGTCGGTGTCGGGTGCCGAACAGGCCTGCGTCGGCTTCACGCTTCGCAACGTCACCCCGCGCCTGGCGCCGGAGGCGACGACGCCCCTGGATCTGCCACGCTCGGTGGAGCAGCTCACCGCGCTGGTCGGCCGCGTGCCGCTGAAGGACCTGGTGCGCGAGAGCACGGACATGATCGAGCGGCTGTGCATCGAGGCGGCGCTGGAACTGACCAAGGACAACCGCGCCTCGGCTGCGGAAATGCTCGGTTTGAGCCGTCAGAGCCTGTATGTGAAGTTGCGCCGCTACGGCCTCGGCGACCTCTCCAGCGACGGTGAGCGATAGCCCGCGTAACTGACCGCGTTTTGGGCCTTGCGACGAGCGGATATTCTCCTTGACGCCCGGAAGTGTCAAGGATACTTTACGGTTATGTCCCAGCTGCCCCCTTCCGTGAGCGTCACGGCCCCCACTCCCGGCGCTGTCCTGCAACTGCTAAAGCCCGTCACCTGGTTTCCACCGATGTGGGCGCTGGCCTGCGGCGTGGTGTCCGCGGGCGCCTCGATGGAGGGTCGCTGGCACCTGCTGATTTTCGGTATCGCCCTCGCCGGGCCACTGGTGTGCGGCACCAGCCAGGCCGTCAACGATTGGTTCGATCGGCATGTCGATGCCATCAACGAACCCGATCGCCCGATCCCCTCAGGCCGTGTGCCGGGACGCTGGGGTCTTTGGATTGCCATCGTCTGGACGGTGCTGTCGCTTGGGGTCGCGACCGTGCTTGGACCGTGGGGTTTCGCCGCCGCAGTGGTGGCGATGGTGCTGGCCTGGCTGTACAGCGCCCCGCCGGTGCGCCTGAAGCAGAACGGCTGGTGGGGAAACTCGGCGGTCGCGGCCTGCTATGAAGGCCTGCCCTGGTTCACCGGTGCAGTGATCATGACCGGGGAGCTGCCCGATGCGCGCATCATCGTCATTGCCGTGCTCTACAGCGTCGGTGCGCACGGCATCATGACCGTCAACGACTTCAAGGCCATCGAAGGTGATCGGCGCATGGGTGTGGCCTCGCTGCCCGTGCAGCTGGGCAGCGACATGGCAGCGCTGCTGGCCTGCTGGGTCATGGCACTGCCACAGATCGTGGTCGTGGCCCTGCTGTTGCACTGGGGCGCGCCAGTTTACGCACTGGCGGTTGCGCTACTTGTGATCGCACAGCTCGTCGTCATGCGCCGCTGGGTCGACCGGCCGCGTGAACTGGGGCCCTGGTACAACCTGACCGGCATCAATTTCTATGTGATCGGCATGATGGTCAGCGCGGTGGCGCTGGCAGGCCTGCAATAGCGGGCCGATACCGTTCATAGGCACCGTGGTATTGCCCGCGGCTGCCAGCGTCATCGGAGGCACAGGTACCATGACTGCACAGCGCGAGGATTTCGATGTTGTCGTGATCGGCGGGGGGCCTGCGGGCGCGACCGCGGCGAACGACCTGGCAGGGGCGGGCCGCCGGGTACTGCTGCTCGATCGCGCAGGCAGGATCAAGCCCTGTGGGGGGGCGATCCCGCCCATCCTGCTCAGCGAATTCGATGTGCCGGAGTCGGTGCTGGTCGCGCGCGTAAAGGCCGCGCGCATCATCTCGCCGAGCGATCGCAAGGTCGATATGCCGGTGGGCGACGGCTTCGTGGGCATGGTCGATCGCGATGTGTTCGACGAATGGCTGCGTGTACGCGCGGCG
The DNA here is from genome assembly GCA_041745895.1 of Gammaproteobacteria bacterium. Lineage (GTDB taxonomy): Bacteria > Pseudomonadota > Gammaproteobacteria > Steroidobacterales > PWYM01 > PWYM01. Next base: position 2,361 of record JBGTIC010000511.1, on the reverse strand, counting down.
GCCAGCGGTGCCTCGCGAGCTACCGGCACGTTCAGGGAACTGCTGCGCGACGACGACGGCACCGCGATCGTCGTCTATCGTGACCAGGCCGGTGAGTCCCGCAAGATCCGCACCCGCGCCGTTATCGGTGCCGACGGAGCGCGTTCAGAAGTGGGCCGTCAGTCCATTCCCGGTGCGGAGAAGATTCCCTATGTCGCCGCCTATCACGAGATCGTCGAATCCCCCGGGGCTGCAAATCTCGATTTCGACGGCGCGCGCTGCGATGTGTACTACCGCGGCTCGTTGTCGCCGGACTTCTATGCCTGGGTGTTTCCGCATGGCGACGTGACCAGCGTCGGTGTCGGCTCCGCCGTCAAAGGTTTTTCGCTGAGACGCGCGGTGGATGAACTGCGCAGCAGCACCGGTCTGGATCTGGGCCGTACCGTGCGCCGGGAAGGCGCGCCGATTCCACTCAAGCCCCTCAAGCGTTGGGACAACGGTCGCGACGTGGTGCTGGCCGGAGATGCTGCCGGCATCGTCGCACCGGCCTCCGGCGAGGGCATCTACTACGCCATGCTGGGGGGGCGGCTGTCGGCCGAAGCAGTGGACGAATTCCTCGCCACTGGCAAGGCGCGTGCCCTGCGCACCGCGCGCAAGCGCTTCATGCGTGCCCATGGCAAGGTGTTTTTTGTGCTCGGCATCATGCAGCGCTTCTGGTATTCCAGCGACAAGCGCCGCGAGCGCTTCGTGAGCATCTGCGCAGATCCTGATGTGCAGTATCTGACCTGGCAGGCCTACATGTACAAGAAGCTGGTGCGCGCCAAGCCGATCGCGCATGTGCGCATCTTCTTCAAGGATCTCGGGCATCTGCTGGGCGTGGTGCGTGCATGAGTCAGCGCCAGGCACGACGCTGGCGGCCGATTGCCACGGCGGCCGCCGCGGCCATCGTCGTGGCGGTGGTCGGTGCTCTGATGACCGATCTGTCGCCCTGGTACTACGCGCTGGAAAAACCCGCATGGCAACCGCCCGAGTGGCTGTTCGGACCGGCCTGGACACTGATCTTCGCGCTGTGCGCGGTGGCCGGCGTGCGTGCCTGGGAGCGCGCATCAGGCCGCGGAGAGCGCGAATGGCTGCTAGTGGTGTTCTCGCTCAATGCGTTTTTGAACGTGTTCTGGAGCCTGCTGTTCTTTCGCCTCCAGCGTCCCGACTGGGCCCTGCTGGAAGTTGGGTTTCTGTGGATGTCGATCCTGCTGCTCATCTGGATGATCGGGCGCAGATCGGTGGGGACGGCCATACTGCTGTTGCCGTATCTGCTGTGGGTCAGTTTCGCAGCCGTACTCAATCGCGCGGTGGTGCAGCTCAACGCACCGTTCGCCTGAGCCGCGGTGGCCTTGTGGAATCGCACCTCGCAAAGTGAGCGAGTTTTTTGCCAGCGGCCGGGCCATCGATCTGGTGCTGCTGGTGATGCTGCTGGAGGGGCTGCTGCTTGGCGCGCTGTATCACCGCCGGGGTGTTGGTGTGGCGCCGGCTGACCTGCTGCCGATGCTGATGGCCGGTGCGTGTCTGCTGCTTGCGCTGCGCGCGGCGCTTACGCAGGCGCCATGGCCCTGGATCGCAGGCTGGGTAACGCTGGCGCTTTTTGCACATCTGGGTGACCTGCATCGTCGCTGGCGTCTGAGCCGTCACGGCTGATTGCGCGCCACGTAATGGCTGGTCGCGAGGGGAAATGATGAGCCGGACAACCGGGAGGGGCGCCGAGGTGATCACCGCGCCGTCGCGGCAGCAGGAGCGGCGCGATCCGGCCTCCAAGCGTCAGCATCTGGATGTCTGTCTGGGTGAGGGCGTGGAGTACTTCAAGCGCACCGGGCTTGAGCGCTGGGACTTCATCAATGAGGCGCTGCCGGAAGTCTCGCTGGAAGACATCGATCTTGCATGCACGCTTGTCGGCAAGCGCCTTCGAGCGCCGCTGATGATCTCACCGATGACCGGTGGCAATGAACGCGCCTGGCAGATCAACCAGCGTCTGGCGCGCGCGGCACAGCGATACGGCCTGGCGATGGGCGTGGGCAGCCAGCGGGTCGCGCTGGAGGATGTGTCGCGCGCGCGCTTCTTCCGGGTGCGGCATGTCGCGCCGGATATCGCACTTTTTGCAAATTTTGGTGGCGCGCAACTGGTCAGCGGCTGGGGCGTGGATGAAGCCCGTCGCGCGGTCGACATGATCGAGGCCGACGCGCTGTTCGTGCATCTGAATCCCGTGCAGGAAGCCATCCAGGGCGGTGATCGAGATTTCCGCGGGCTGGCGGCGAGGCTCTCGCAGCTGTGCACGGCGCTGCAGGCGCAGGGCATTCCGGTGTTCGCGCGCGAGGTGTGCTTCGGGCTCAG
>JBGTIC010000510.1:0-4756 GCA_041745895.1 Gammaproteobacteria bacterium | reverse complement strand
ATCGCCCTCGAACCATAGCGATTGGCGTTTGGCGTCTTCGGGGAAGAACAGCATCCGCTCGACTTGGCCGCTGTCGTAGCGCAGCGTCAGCGCATAGCCACTGACCGAATATGTGCCCGTCAGCGCGCCGCCCGCGACCGGCTTTTGCGCTTTGGTCAGCGTGTATTTGGCGCTCGGATCATTTTTGGGATCGAGCGCGCTGCGAGTGAAGCGGCCTTCGGGCGTGAAAGAAATGCTCGTGTTCTCGGTTTTGTAGCGCCCGCTCAGGCGGGTTTGCGTGCTGCGGCGATGAACCACTTCATTGAGCCGTCGCTCTGGTCAAGATAGCCGACGTAGATTTCCGATTCGGGGAAGCCGGCGTCGCGCAGCATCTTCGCGGGATCGTTGGTCGCGTAGGCTTCCCAGAAGGGCTCGTTGTTGTTCTTCAGGTCCCAGCCTCGCTCGAATTGCATGAACTCGTCGAGTTCGTCATAGCGCAGCGGCACGTCCTGGTGCACGCACACGCCACCGGGGGCCAGCAGGCGGAAGGACTCGCGCATCATTGCCGCCTGTGTTGCCTGTGACATCTCATGCATGGCGTTGTGAGAGACGACCAGATCGAAGCTGCCCGCATCGAAGCGCGTATCGGCGACATCGCGCTGATGAAAATGTATGCGCGCGCCAAGCGCCTCGGCTCGGGCATGGGCGTATCTCAACATGCCGGCACCCACATCGATGGCGTGGACTTCCGCCTCCGGCCACGCCAGGGCATAGGGCACCGACGAGGCGCCTGCGGAGCAGCCCATATCCAGCACGCGCCCGGGTCGAAAATCCGGATACCGCTCGGCCAGGTAGCGCTGCACGATCTGCGCCTTGGACTCGCGCGTGCCGATCGACTGTCCCATCGAATACAGCGCGCCACCGGATTCATAGAAAGCTCCGGCAATCACATCGTCGGCACTTTGATTACGCGCATAGCCGCCTGGCTGGAGGTGGATATTGATGCGCCGGATGGCCTTGGGCACCTCGAAATCCTCATCGAGGTCCAGTGAGCCACCCGCAGGACGACTGTCATGCAAGCGTCGGTACTCGGCAGACATGCGATCGGACTCGCGGAAGACCGGCTCGCCCACGGCCTCCCACATCAGTTCCTGGGAGACGCGATTGAGCGCACTCCAGCTCTGGTAACCGGGATGGGCGTACATCGCATCGGCGATGTCACCGCGCTCGGCCGGTGCCTGCCCGTGCGCCCGCTCGTAAGCAGGTTTCACGGCGCGCTCCCAGATGACCGTATTGCCGGGCCGCAAATGCCGTCCCAGGTGGGTCTTGAGTGCCAGCACGAAGCGTTGACGTGCAAGGTCCTCCGCGTCGGCGCGCGGGAGCATCTCGTGTTGCAGGTTCCTGGCCATGGGATCCGTCCTGTGGCGCGTCGCAGAGTTTGCGCGTCTGTGTCAGTTTAGGCGGGCGTGATGCACAGTGTCCACAATGGCGCGGCGTTGCGCTGCTAGACTCGGTACATGCATCTGCGCGGTGGTCGCGGCGCGCCATGACCCAGAAGGAGTGCAGGCTTGAAGGTGAGCTTTCTTGGGGCGGCCGGCGAGGTCACCGGCTCATGTTGTCTGGTCGAGATCAACGGCATGCGCCTGCTGCTGGACTGCGGGCTGATCCAGGGCTCCCGGGCCGACGAGGCACGCAATGCGCAGGAATTTGCTTTCGACCCGACGCGGCTCGACGCCGTGGTGCTGTCACACGCGCACATCGACCACTCCGGGCGACTGCCACTGCTGGCGCGTCGCGGCTTTCGCGGACCGATCTACACCCACCGCGCCACGCGCGGACTCTGCCGTGTGCTGCTACCGGATTCCGCATCGCTGTCACGCCGCGACGCCGAACTCGAATCCAGGCGTCGTGCACGCAAGGGCCTGCCGCCGGTGGAGCCGCTCTATAGCGCCGAGGATGTCGCCGACACGCTGCGGCAATTCCGCAGCCTGGATTTCGATGCATGGCAGGACATCCTCCCGGGCGTGCGCCTGCGGCTCCACGAGGCAGGCCACATCCTTGGGGCCGCATCCCTGGAGCTCGAACTGACACACGAAGGGCTTCGCCGCACACTCGTCTACAGCGGCGACATTGGCAGCTATGACATGCCGATCGTGCGCGACCCCGCCGTGATCACGCATGCAGATGCGCTGATCATGGAGAGCACCTATGGTGATCGTGACCATCGCAGCCATGAAGCCACGCTGGCGGAACTCAAGGACATCCTGACAACAGCGGATCACGATGCCGGCAACATCATCATCCCTGCCTTTGCCGTGGGCCGCACGCAGGACCTGCTCTACCTGTTCGGCAAGCACTGGGACGACTGGGGCCTGGCGCGCTGGAAGGTCTACCTCGACAGCCCCATGGCCATCCAGGCCAGCCAGCTCTACATCAGTCACTCCGAACTTCATGATGAGGAGACGCGTGAACTGGCTACGGCGAAAAGCTTCATGCCGCCGTTGCCGGATCTGACGCTGTGCAAGTCACCTGAAGAGTCCATGCGCCTGAACCATGTGCGATCGGGCGCGATCATCATCGCCGGCAGCGGCATGTGCAACGGCGGCCGCGTGCTCCACCACCTCAAACACAATGTCTGGCGTCCGGAGTGCCATGTCGTCATCGTCGGGTTCCAGGCGCGCGGCACACTGGGCCGCAGGCTGGTCGAGCGTCAGCCCTGGGTACGCATCCATGGCGAGACGATGCGCGTAGAGGCGCAAGTGCATACCGTCGGCGGCATGTCGGCGCACGCCGGCCAGCGTGAACTGCTGCGCTGGTATGGAAACTTCAAGCCCGCGGCGCCCACCTGGCTGATTCATGGCGAACCCGCCGCACGCGCTGCGCTGGCACAGCGGCTGCGCGATGATTTTGGTACCGAAGTCACCGAGCCTGCATACGGAGATGGCATCGACCTGACGACGCTCGAGAGCTTTCACGGACAGTCGATAACAGCCTCGTCAGCAGAATGAACGATACGACGCCCGACAGGACGGCAGTTGGCCAATCGATGCATCCGCCCGACCTCCTGCGGTCGATGTGGATACCATTTGAGGGCCCATCGGTGCAATTGACGGTCCAGGGCATTGAGCATATGCTACGACATATGCTTTCAATGGAGGGACGTCGTGGGAGAGGCTGAACGAGTCGTCCGGTTGTTCCGTAACGGCCGCAATCAGGCATTGCGCATTCCCCGCGAGTTCGAGCTGGCGGGAGACGAAGCCCTCCTGCGCAAGGAAGGCGACCGCCTGATCATTGAGCCGGTTCGCAAGGGTCGGCTGCTTGCGGTGCTTGCACCGCTCGAGCCACTGGAAGACGCTTTTCCCGACGTCGACGAAGACCTTGCGCCTTTGGATGACGTGGCCCTTTAGGGCATGTCGCTGAGCTATCTGCTGGACACGAACATCCTGTCGGCACTTGTTCGACAGCCCGCCGGTATCGTCGCCACCCGGATTGCCGAGGTAGGCGAGTATTCGATCTGTACCAGCATCGTGGTGGCCGCCGAGCTCCGTTACGGCGCGGCGAAATCGGCTTCGAAGCAACTTTCCGAGCGTATCAGCCTGACGTTATCCGCACTGAAGATCCTGCCGCTGGAAGCGCCCACTGATGAACACTATGCACAGATCCGTCACCACCTCACGAGGCAAGGAACACCCATCGGTCCGAACGACCTCCTGATCGCGGCACAGGCGCTCGCCGCCGACCTGACGCTCGTCACCGCAAACACGCGCGAATTCGAGCGCGTCCCGGCATTGCGTGTTGAAAACTGGCTGCTCGAATGAATACGTGGCTCAGCCTGGGGCACAACCTCTAGCTCGGAGCGGCAATCTACGCAAATTTGACGATCCCGCCCTATCGAGTTCAAGCGTCAGGGCGACCTGACCCGACTGCCGTCTGCCAGCTGCTCCGGGGGATGGGGTATCACGACATCCCCCGCCGCAAGCCCATCCAGCACCTGCACGCGCAGCGCTGACCGCTCGCCGATCTCCACCGCAACGAGGTTTGCGCGCCCATCGGCGATGCGAAACGCAGCCCACCCGTCTGCCTCGCGAAACACGGAACTGGCCGGTGCCATCAGCGCGTCGTCCTCCGACCAGACGATGAAACGGCTCTCGACGCGAAAGCCATCACCGAGGCTTCGCCAACGTTCGGGCGACGCGGTGATCTCGCTGATGATCCAGACGCGCTGCTCCTCAACCCCCAGCGCCGATACCTTGGTGAATCCCGCCGGCTCCACACGTGTGACCACGCCCTCGAGTTCGCCCGGACCACCCCAGCGCGCGAAGCGCACCGGTTGACCCGCCGCGATGCGTACGGCGTCGGCCGAAAGCACGTCGGTTTCCACCTCCAGCACATCGGTATCCGCGACCTCGAGCAACAGTTCCCCACCCGCAACCACGCCTTCACTCTCGCGGTGCCGGCGCAGCACCCGTCCGTTCACCGGCGAGCGCACGCTGACCAGACTTTCGACGTCATCGGCATCGGCCCCTGCGTAGGTCAGCTGGGTCTGTGCGGCGTTGAGTTCCTGGCGGGCCACCTCTACGCGCGCCTCGGCCTCTTCGAAGGCCTCGGCGCTACTGCGTGCGAGTGTCTCGGCGCGCTGCAACTCGGTTCGCGAGATGTTGCCGTCGACTGCGAGCAGGCGCATACGCTCGAATTCGCTCTGTGCGAAGGCAGCTTCGGCAGCGGCGGCACGCGAGCGGTTCTCCGCACTGCGCAGGCTTGCTCGCCCCGCCGCCAC
>JBGTIC010000509.1:0-6263 GCA_041745895.1 Gammaproteobacteria bacterium | reverse complement strand
GGCGCGCACCCGTACGCGCGGCGGACGCGTCGTTGCGGTCGGCACGACAGCCGTGCGGGCGCTGGAGACGGCTGCGGCCGGCGGAGCGCTGGCGGCGTATCGCGGCGACACCGAGTTGTTCATCTACCCTGGCTACCGGTTTCGCGTGGTCGATGCCATGGTCACGAATTTTCACCTCCCCGAGTCCAGCCTGCTGATGCTGGTGTGCGCCCTGGCGGGCCGCCAGAGCGTGCTGGCGGCCTACCGTCACGCCGTGACGCAGCGCTACCGGTTTTTCAGCTACGGGGATGCAATGCTGGTGTTTCCAGCGGCCGGACTGCGCGAGGCTGCGCCATGATGGAGTTCGAGCTCGAAGCCACCGATGGTCAGGCCCGAGCCGGGGTGCTCCGATTCGCGCGCGGTCGCGTGGAAACGCCGACCTTCATGCCCGTGGGGACCTACGGCAGCGTCAAGGCGATGACCCCCGAGGAATTGCAGGCACTGGGCGCCGGCATAGTGCTGGGCAACACCTTCCACCTGATGCTGCGACCCGGCGCGGAATTGATTCGCCGTCTGGGCGGGCTGCATCGCTTCATGCACTGGGACGGTCCGATTCTGACCGACTCCGGGGGCTTCCAGGTGTGGAGCCTGAGCCAGCTGCGTCACATCGGCGAGGAGGGTGTGCGGTTTCGCTCGCCGATAGATGGCAGCGCGGTCGAGCTCTCGCCAGAGCGCTCGATGCAGATCCAGCGCGACCTTGGCGCCGACATCTGCATGATTTTCGATGAATGTACGCCGCACCCGGCCACGCCCGATGTCGTGCGCGCCTCGATGGAACTGTCACTGCGCTGGGCGGCGCGCAGTCGCGAAGCCTTCAATCGCATCAGCGAGACAGGGTGTGAGCCGGCGGCACTGTTCGGCATCGTCCAGGGCGGCATGGATAAAGGGTTGCGCCGGGCCTCGCTGGAAGGCCTGCGGCACATCGGCTTCGACGGTTACGCGATCGGCGGACTGTCTGTGGGGGAAAGCGAATCCGAGCGTCTGGCCGTGCTCGACGGGCTGGCGCCGGTGCTGCCGCGCGAGCGGCCACGCTACCTGATGGGTGTCGGGCGGCCGGAGGACCTCGTGGCCGGCGTACTGCGCGGCGTGGACATGTTCGACTGCGTGATGCCCACGCGCAACGCCCGCAACGGGCATCTGTTCACCAGCCGCGGCGTCGTGCGCATCAAGAATGCCCGTCACCGGGAAGACGCCGGTCCGCTGGATGCTCACTGCCCCTGCTACACCTGCCAGCACTACTCGCGCGCCTACCTGCATCACCTGTATCGCTGCAACGAGATCCTCGCCCACCGCCTGCATACCACGCACAATCTTGCCTTCTACCTGGGACTTATGCGGGGCATGCGCGAGGCCATCAAAGCCCGGCGCCTGGCCGATTTCGCGGCCGAATTCCTCAGCCGGCTCACGGCAGGCGATGAAGCTGTGCCATAATATCTGGCTGAAAAATCGAAAGCTCCCCGGGTCTGGATCCGGGGCTGCGTCTCACCACCTGTAATCATCGGGTCTTTAAACATGGATTTTTTCATCAGTCCGGCACACGCGGCGCCCGCCGGGGGCGGTGATCCGTTCATGGCCTTCCTGCCGCTGGTCATCATCTTCGTGCTGTTCTATTTCCTGCTGATCCGGCCGCAGATGAAGCGCCAGAAGGAGCACCGGCAGATGGTCGAGAGTCTGTCGACGGATGACGAGATCGTCACTGCAGGCGGCGTGCTGGGTCGCGTCACAGAGGTCGGCGAGCAGTTCGTCACCGTTGAAGTGGCCGATGGCATCCGTTTGAAGGTGCAGCGTCACACCATCGGTGCAGTCATGCCCAAGGGTACTTTCCGCAACGCCAGCTGATCCTCAACACATCCGCGCAAGCGCCTGGCCTCGCAGCGCTCGCCCAGGGTTCCTGAATTACGCATGAACAAGTTTCCGCTCTGGAAAAACCTGCTGGTGTTCCTGGTGCTGGCATTCGGCATCCTGTTTGCCGTGCCGAACCTGTTTCCCGAAGATCCGGCGGTGCAGATCGCCGCGCGCGACGATTCGGCGCTCGACCAGGCGCAGCTGACGCGTGTGCGCGGCATGCTCGAGGAAGCCGAACTCGGGTATCTCAGCAAGACCCTGCGCGACGGGCGGATCACGGTGCGTTTCGATACCGTCGAGGACCAGCTGCGCGCCGCCGACAGCCTGCGCCTGACGCTCAACCCGACCACACAGAACTATGTCGTCGCCCTGGTGCTCGCACCCCGCTTGCCGAACTGGGTCCGTGCGATCGGGCTCAAGCCCATGAGCCTGGGGCTGGACCTGCGCGGCGGCGTGCACTTTCTGTTCGAGGTGGACATGGACGCGGCCATCGACCAGGTGCTGCGTCGCTACCAGGAGGGCATCTCCGTGATGCTGCGCGATGAGCGCATCGCGCGGCGCGTGCGTGTAGCCAACGACCAGGTCATCGTCACGGTCAACAGCGATGAGGATGCCGAACGGGCCAGCAGCGTGCTTGGTCGTATGGACGATCCGCTGCAGGTCCGGCGTGGCATGGACGGCGAACGCCCGGCCCTCTACCTGACCCTCACGGAAGACCAGGTTCAGGAGCGTCGCGACTTCGCCATCCAGCAGAACACCATCACGCTGCGCAACCGCGTGGATGAACTCGGTGTGGCCGAGCCGCTGGTCGCCCGCCAGGGCGCCGATCGTATCGTCGTGCAATTGCCCGGTGTGCAGGATCCCCGCCAGGCCGAAGTGGTGCTGGGTGCCACGGCCACGCTGGAGTTTCGTCTCGTCGATACCGAGAACGACCCGATCGAGGCTGCACGCCGCGGTCGTGCGCCTATCAATACCGAGTTGTATTACGAGCGCAGCGGCGCACCGGTGCTGCTCAGTCGCGACATCATCGTCACCGGCGACCAGTTGACCAACGCAAGCTCCGGCTTCTCGGAGGGTCGACCGGCGGTGTTCGTCAACCTCGACTCCCAGGGCGCGCGGCGCATGCTGCAGACCACGCAGGCCAACCTGGGCCGGCCGATGGCCGTGCTGTTCATCGAGGAGCGGCGCAACCTCGTGGAGCAGAACGGCGAGACCGTGGAAGTCGCCGAGACCATCCGCGAAGTCATCAGCGTGGCGACCATCCAGGGCGTGTTCTCAAGCCGCTTCCAGATCACGGGTCTTGCCACTACCGAGGCGCGGGACCTCGCGCTGCTGCTGCGCGCCGGCGCCCTGGCCGCACCGATCTTCAAGGTGGAGGAGCGAACCATCGGCCCGAGTCTGGGGCAGGACAACATCGATCGCGGTATGCAGGCCGTGGTGATCGGCTTTGCGCTGGTCGTGGTGTTCATGCTGCTTTACTACCGTGTTTTCGGCCTCGTCGCCAACGTTGCCCTGTTCGCCAACCTCGTGCTGATAATCGCGCTGCTGTCGCTGCTGCAGGCCTCGCTGACCCTGCCGGGTATTGCCGGCATCGTGCTCACGGTGGGTATGGCGGTGGATGCTAACGTGCTCATCTACGAGCGCATCCGTGAGGAACTGCGCAACGGCAATTCGCCGCAGGCCAGTATCGCCGCGGGTTACGACAAGGCATTCTCGTCGATCGCCGATGCCAACATCACCACGCTGATCGCTGCAGTCGTGCTGTTTACCTTCGGCACCGGGCCGATCAAGGGATTTGCGGTCACGCTGTCGCTGGGCATCCTGACCTCCATGTTCACGGCCATCATCGGCACGCGTGCGCTGGTCAACCTCATCTACGGCGGTCGTCGCGTCCAGCGGCTGTCCATCGGCGGGAGCATCGTCCATGCCGCAAATTGAAGGCAAAGCACTCGACATCAGTTTTCTGGGTCCCAGGAAACTGTTTTTTGCATTGTCGGCGCTGCTGGTCATTGCATCGCTTGCGGCGATATTCGCCCGCGGCCTGAACTTCGGCATCGATTTCACCGGGGGTGTGCTGCTGGAAGTCGGGTATCCGCAGGCCGCCGAGCTGGAGACGATCCGCACGACCTTGCAGCAGAACGGCTACGACGGCGCGCTGGTGCAGAGTTTCGGTACCGCCACCGACGTGCTGGTGCGCCTGCCGCCGCAGGAAGAGGGCATGGACGGTAGCGCGATCCGCGATACGGTGCTGGCCCTGCTGCGCCAGGATCAGCCGGCCGTGGAGCTGCGCCGCGTGGAGTTCGTCGGCCCGCAGGTCGGCGCGGAACTCGCCGAGCAGGGGGCGCTGGCCATGCTGTTCGCGCTGCTGATGATCCTGGCCTACGTGTCCATACGCTTCCAGTGGAAGTTTTCGCTCGGCGCCGTGGTGGCGCTGGCGCACGATGTCATCATCACGGTGGGCATTTTCGCGCTGTTCCAGTTCCCGTTCGATCTCGCGGTTCTGGCTGCGATCCTGGCGGTGATCGGCTATTCGTTGAATGACACCATCGTGATTTTCGATCGTATCCGCGAAAATTTCCTGCGCATGCGCCGTGAGACAGCGGAGCGCGTCATGAACGTCTCGCTGAACCAGACGCTGGCGCGCACCATCATGACGGGCATCACCACACTGCTGGTGCTGGGCGCGCTGCTGATCGTCGGCGGCGATGCGCTCTACGGGTTCTCCATCGCGCTGATCATCGGGATCGTCGTGGGCACTTACTCGTCCATCTACATCGCCAGCGCCTCGGCGCTGGAGATGAAGGTCTCGACCATCGATCTGCTGCCGCCGCAGAAGGAAGAGGACGAGACGCTGAAGGAACTGCCTTGAGGCGCGAGGGCCGCTAGTCGGTCTGCTGCCGGGCGCGGTTTCCCCGCGCATAGTGGGGGGCGAGCAGGCGCGACAGATGGGCATAGATCTTCGGGTTGCCGGCCACCACATTGCCGGAGTCCATGAATCCGTCGCCGCCTTCGAAGTCGCTGATGCGCCCGCCAGCTTCGCGGATCAGCAGTGCACCGGCAGCCACGTCCCACGGCGACAGGCCGAACTCCCAGAACGCATCGAGCCTGCCGGCGGCCACGTAGGCCAGGTCAAGCGCCGCAGCCCCGGGCCGGCGCAGGCCGGAAGTGCGCTCCATGACCTCGCGCATCATGGACAGATAGGTTTCCATCCAGACCAGATTGGCGCGATAGGGGATGCCGGTGCCGATCAACGCATCTTCCAGATGCGTGCGACCGCTGACGCGGATACGCCGGCCATCGAGCTGCGCGCCGCCGCCGCGCACGGTCGTGAACAGTTCCTGACGCATCGGATCATAGATGACGCCGGTCTCCAGGCGGCCGCTGACCGACAGCGCGATGCTCACCGCGAACTGCGGAAACCCGTGCAGGAAATTGGTGGTGCCATCCAGCGGGTCGATGATCCAGACGGCCTCGCCGCTGCCGTGCGCGCCGCTTTCCTCCGCCAGGATCGCGTGGTCGGGATAGGCCTTGTGAATGATGCGGATGATCTCGGCCTCGGCCTGACGGTCGACTTCGCTGACGTAATCGTTTCGTGCCTTGGCGGTGACCTGCAAGGAATCCAGCTGGTTGAGGCTGCGCATGATCAGGTTGCCCGCGGCTCGTGCGGCGCTTACTGCAATGTTCAGGGTCGCGGACATGGCGCGAGGGATGCTCCGGGGCTGGCAAAGAACACAGCCGCACCTCTGAGCACCAAGGCGCAGGCGCGGCCGCAGGGCGCGTAGAATAGCAGACCATGAATGATCTCGCGCCCAGCTCGCCCCCCGCCGCTGACTGGTTGTCCGTGCCCATACGGGTCGTGTTGGTGCGCACGACTCATCCCGGCAATATCGGGGCCGCGGCGCGTGCGATGAAGACCATGGGCTTGCGCGAACTGGTGCTGGTGCGCCCCCGGGGGTTCCCGCACGAGGAGGCCACGTCGCGGGCCTCGGGCGCCGATGACGTACTCGCGGCGGCACGCGTCTGCGAGGACCTCGATGAGGCGCTGCTGGGGTGTCGGCTGGTGATGGGAGCCAGTGCACGCCTGCGCAGTGTTGCCTGGCCGCAGCTCGCGCCACCGGAAGCTGCGGCACGCCTGCTCGGCGAAGGGGCACATGGTCCAGTGGCGCTGCTGTTTGGCACTGAGAAATCCGGGCTGTCGAACGAGGAACTCGACCGCTGTCAGGTCCTGGTCAATATTCCCGCGAATTCACAGTACAGTTCCCTGAACCTGAGTATGGCGGTCCAGGTGCTGGCCTACGAATTGCGCATGGCCTGGCTGGCGGGGGTGCATACTGCGCCGGCACGCGAGGTTCCGCTGGCGCGTGCCGAAGACCTGGCGC
>JBGTIC010000508.1:0-21120 GCA_041745895.1 Gammaproteobacteria bacterium | reverse complement strand
CCGATCTCGCTGGGATGCACAGGGCGCGCTGGCACGCGCCGGCATGCTGCGACGCGCCGCCGACCTCTACGAACACCATCGCGCCGAATTGATGGCGCTGTGCCTGCGCGAAGCCGGCAAAACCGTGCGCGATGCCCTTGCCGAGGTGCGCGAAGCGGTGGATTTCCTGCGCTACTATGCCTGGCAGGCCGAGCAGGGCTTTGCGAAGCCCGAACTGCTGCCCGGCCCCACCGGCGAACGCAATGAATTGTCGATGCACGGGCGTGGCGTGTTCGTGTGCATCAGCCCGTGGAATTTTCCGCTGGCAATCTTTACCGGCCAGGTCTCGGCTGCATTGGTCACCGGTAACGCGGTGATCGCCAAGCCTGCCGAGCAGACGCCGCTGGTGGCTGCGCGCGCGGTGGCATTGCTGCACGAGGCGGGCATTCCACCGCATGCACTGCAGCTGCTGCCAGGCAAGGGGGGTGTCGTTGGCGCAGCGCTGGTGGCCGATCCGCGCATCAGTGGTGTGGCATTCACCGGCTCGAGCGTTACCGCGCAGCACATCAACCGTAGCCTCGCTGCGCGAGACGGTGCAATCGCCACGTTGATCGCCGAGACCGGCGGCCAGAACGCGATGCTGGTAGACAGCTCAGCGCTGCCGGAGCAGGTGGTGCTCGATGTGGTCCAGTCGGCCTTTGGCAGCGCAGGTCAGCGCTGCTCGGCACTGCGTGTGCTCTATCTGCAGCAGGACATCGCCGGGCATGTGCTCAAGCTGCTGGCCGGTGCGATGCGTCGACTGGTCATCGGTGATCCCGTGGACGTGCGTACGGATGTGGGACCCGTTATTGATGAGGCCGCGCGCGACATGCTCGAGGCACATGTAGCGCATATCAGCGGCCAGGGCACGCTGATTTACCGTTGCGAGCTGCCGCAGGCCTGTAGTTCGGGCAGTTTCGTCGCCCCGGCTGCGGTGGAGATCGATTCGATCGCGCGCCTCGAGCGAGAGGTATTCGGTCCGGTATTGCATGTCGTTCGCTATCGGGCGAAGGATCTGGATCGCGTGATCGATGACATCAACGCGACCGGCTTCGGACTGACGCTGGGGATCCACAGCCGGGTCGATGCGACCGCGCGTCACATCGCTGCCCGGGTGCGCGTGGGCAACACCTACATCAATCGCAACCAGATCGGCGCGGTGGTCGGCGTGCAGCCGTTCGGCGGACAGGGACTCTCGGGTACGGGACCCAAGGCCGGTGGCCCGCATTACCTCGCCCGCTTTGCCAACGAACGGGTGGTGACCGTGAATACGGCCGCCGTCGGTGGTAATGCCAGCCTGCTGGCGATGGGTGAGACGTAATGCCGTTCGAGGCGATCGGTTATAAGCCGATAACCATTCAGCTTTTCACGCTGGAGGGCTGAGTTAAGTATTTTAGTGGCTGATGATCAGTCGTGGCGCTGGAGGTTTCCGCGTCGCTCGATTCGAGACCACAGTCATGACTCAATCCGCCGCAAGCCGCATCGACACACCGCTGAACGACGAGGATCTCAGTCGCCTGCAGGTTCTGGCAGGCGGGTTCTCGGCAACGAAGCTGACCTGGGCCAGCGGATTTCTCGCCGGACTGGCGGCCGCTGGGGGCAACGCATGGGCGACCCCGGCAGCGTCTCCTGCGTTGCCAGAGGCGGCCCAAACGGCGCGCCTGACGATTCTGTATGCTTCCCAGACCGGCAACGGCCGGCGTCTGGCCGAGGCCATGCAGGCCGACGCGCAGGCGCGCGGTCTGGCATCGCGCGTCGTCAGCATGGCCGATTATAGGCCCGCCGAGTTGCGCAAGGAGGCGCTGCTGGCGCTGATCGTGAGCACCCATGGCGAGGGTGACCCGCCCGACGATGCCGAGCCGTTGCACGAATACCTGTTCGGCCCCAAGGCACCGAAGCTCGCCGGACTGCACTTCACGGTGCTCGCGCTGGGCGACTCCAGCTATGCCGCGTTCTGCAAGGCCGGGCGTGATTTCGACGAGCGTCTGGTCGCGCTGGGTGCGCAACGTCTGCACGCGCGAGTGGACTGTGATGTCGACTACGAGACGCGTGCCGACCAATGGCGAACGACGACACTCGACGAGGCGCGCCAGCGTCAGCAGGCGGCCGGTGGCAAGGTGGTACCGCATCTGCACGCCGTGGGGCCGGCGTCCGGCGCCGCTGCGACAGCTGACGGTGTACCCGTCATCGCCGAGGTCCTGACCAATCAGCGCATCACCGGGCGCGGTTCCAGCAAGCTGGTCAGCCACGTGGAGTTCGGCGTGGAGGAGGGCAGCCTGGCCTACGAACCCGGTGATGCGTTGGCCGTGACCACTGATAATCCTCCGGCGCTGGTGGCGGAGATCATCTCTACCCTGGGCGTGTCGCCTGCCGCCGAACTGCCCGGGGGGCAGCGCATGCAGTCAGCCTTGACGAGTCGCTTCGAGATCACCATCGCGGCACGCAGTTTCGTCGAACGTTATGCCCAGGCGGCCGACGTGCCTGGGTTGGCGGCGCTGCTCGCGCCCGAACGGCGTGAGGCGCTCAACCGCTACCTCGGCGAACGCCAGATCATCGACATTCTTTACGAGCATCCGGCGCAGATCAGCGCTGAGGCCTTCGTCGCGACGCTGCGTCCCCTCAAGCCGCGCCTGTACTCGATAGCCTCCAGTCCGCTGGCCACCCCTGATGAAGTGCACCTCACGGTCGCGGAAGTGTCCTATACGGCGTTCGATCGCCCGCACTGGGGAGCGGCGTCCAGCCATCTGGCCTCGCGGCTGACACCGGGAGCGGCCGTCGAGATTCGTGTCGAGCCCAACCCACGCTTTCGCCTGCCCGCTGACGACTCGCTGCCCGTGATCATGATCGGCGCTGGCACCGGTGTCGCACCCTATCGGGCGTTCCTGGAGCATCGCGAGGCGCTGGGGGCGAGCGGGCACAACTGGCTGTTCTTCGGTGAGCGCAATTTCAGTACCGACTTCCTGTACCAGCTTGACTTCGCGCGCTTCCGGAAGCGCGGTGTGCTCACGCGCATGGATGTGGCGTTCTCACGCGATCAGCGCGAGAAGGCGTACGTGCAGCATCGCATCAATGAGCAGGCGCATGAGGTGTATGCCTGGCTGGAGCGGGGGGCGTATGTCTACGTCTGCGGCGATGCCACGCACATGGCGCCGGATGTGCATGCGGCGCTTGCGGATGCTGTCGCCTCGGCCGCCGGTGTCTCCGATGAGGTTGCCGAGGAATATCTGAAGGCACTGAAGCGACACGGCCGGTATCTGCGCGACGTGTATTGAGCGCACCCAAACCTGACGTTATATACCGGTAACCACTCGCACTTTCCCATCGCTCGGCCACACCCGTAAGGTGGCATCCTACGAACTTTCGCCGCGCGGCCATGCACGCCGGGAAAGCCTGGTAAGGCCAGACCAGCGATGGACAACCCACGTACGTGAGCGATCCCAAGCGACAACTCTCCCCGGTGGAGCACATCAAGCGCGCCAGCCGGCACCTGCGCGGGACCATCGAGCTGGGGCTCGCCGATCAACTGACGGGTGCGCTGGCCGAAGACGACACTCAGCTGTCCAAGTTCCACGGTTTCTACCAGCAGGATGACCGGGATCTTCGCAGCGAGCGACAGAAGCAGAAGCTTGAACCGGCGTACAGCTTCATGATCCGTGCGAGGGTTCCGGCGGGTCGCTGCACGCCCGCCCAGTGGCTCGCAATGGATGCGATTGCACGCACTCATGGCAATGGCACCCTGCGTCTGACCACACGCCAGGCCTTTCAACTGCACGGCGTGATCAAACGGAATCTTCGCCCGACCATCCGGGCGATCAACGACAGCCTGCTCGACACCCTTGCCGCCTGCGGCGATGTGAACCGCAACGTCATGGCCAGCGTGAATCCGTGGCGCTCCGCGCTGCACGCACAGGTCGCGGAGTTGGCCGATGCCGTGAGTGCCCATCTGTCGCCGCAGACCGGCGCTTACCACGAAATCTGGCTCGACGGCGAGAAGCTCGCGCCCGATGCGGTCGAAGTCGAACCCATCTACGGAGATACCTATCTGCCGCGCAAGTTCAAGATGGGATTTGTCGTGCCCCCCGAAAACGACATCGACGTGTTTTCCCAGGACCTGGGTTTCGTAGCGCTGGCAGGCGACGACGGGACGCTTGCAGGTTTCAATGTCGTCGTCGGTGGCGGCATGGGCACCACGCACGGCGAGCCCGATACGTTTCCACGGCTGGGCGATGTCATCGGTCGCTGCCTGCCCGGGCAGGTGCTGGCGGTCTCCGAGGGTGTGGTCAAGGTGCAGCGCGACTTCGGTGATCGCACGAACCGCAAACATGCCCGCATGAAATACACGATCGAAGATCGGGGTGTGGAATGGTTCGTACGTACCCTCCAGGAAAACCTCAGCTTTGAACTTGAACAGGCAGGGCCGGTGAGATTCATGGGGACCGGCGACCGGCTGGGATGGGTCCAGGGTGACGACGGTTGCTGGCATTACACACAGTTCATCGAGAATGGCCGGCTGCGTGATCGAGAAGGCCACACGCTGCTCGGCGCGTTTCGCGAGATTGCCGGTCTCGGCCACGGCCAGTTCGTGCTTACACCGAACCAGAATGTGACGATCAGTGCACTCGATGATGTGCAGCGCTCAGCGGTCGAGACGGTGCTGTCGCGCCACGGTATTGTCCGCAAGGGTGTGCTCTCGGGCCTGCGGCGCAACAGCATGGCCTGTGTCGGGTTTCCGACCTGCGCACTGTCGATGGCCGAGAGCGAGCGCTACCTGCCGGATCTCGTCACGCGACTGGAGCGATCGCTGGACGCCCACGGTCTTGCAGAAGCACCCATCGTGATCCGCATGACCGGTTGCCCCAACGGTTGCGCGCGACCATTTCTGGCCGAGATCGGACTGGTGGGCAAGGCGCCGGGCCGATACAACCTCTATCTGGGTGCCGGCTTCGATGGTGCGCGTCTCAATCGCCTGTACCGGGAGAACATCGACGAAGACACACTCGTCGCCGAACTCGAACCGCTGTTCGCACGTTATGCCGCCGAGCGCGAGCGCGATGAACACTTTGGCGATTTCCTCGTGCGCGCCGGAGTGATCCGTGCCGTGAGCTCCGGCCCTGACTTCCGGGCCGACGAAGGGCAGGCGGCATGAATCTGTGCGCGCGCCATGATCCGCGCGAGCTGCTGCTCGAGACGGCCAGTCGCACGTTGGCAAAGCTCGATGCTTCGGCACGCATCGAGTGGGCACTCGAGCATCTGCCCGGGCGTCATGTGCTCAGCTCAAGCTTCGGCGCCCAGGCTGCAGTGAGCCTGCACCTGGCCACCCAGGTCGACCCGCGCATCCCGGTGATTTTCATCGACACGGGCTATCTGTTCCCGGAGACCTACGCGTTCGTGGATACGCTGACACAGCGTCTGGAGCTGAATCTGCATGTCTACCGTGCGACGCGCAGTCCCGCCTGGCAGGAAGCACGCGAGGGCCGGCGCTGGGAGCAGGGGCAGGCGGGACTGGACGCCTACAATCAAGAAAACAAGGTCGAACCCATGCAGCGTGCGCTCGATGAGCTGGAGGCGGGGACCTGGCTTGCCGGCCTGCGCCAGTCGCAGACTGACAGCCGCGCGGCGCTGCCGGTGCTCTCGGGTGCCACGAATCGATGGAAGCTGCACCCGATCATGGACTGGAGCGACCGCGACGTTTACCGATACCTCAAGCGCCATGATCTGCCCTACCATCCGCTGTGGGAGCGCGGCTATGTGTCGATCGGCGATGTTCACACCACCCGCTCGCTGCACGAGGTCGTGGATATCCGCGATACGCGCTTTTCAGGCATGAAGCGAGAATGCGGACTTCATGAGATGGACTTCGGCCGCAAGGGCTGAGTCGACGCGCTTTAGCAATGGATTTCCTGCCGATCTTCCTGCGACTCCACGGCCAGCGCTGCCTGCTGGTGGGTGGCGGCGCCACGGCCATGCGCAAGGCTCGCCTGTTGCTGCGCGCGGGCGCCGATCTTACCGTTGTCGCCCCAGCGCTGTGCGAGCCGCTGACGGGCCTGGCTGCCGCGGGCGCGGTGCACCATGCGGCTGAATCGTTTGCCAGCGTGCATCTGCAAGGCATGCGCCTGGTGATCGCCGCGACGAACGATGCGGCAGTGAACCGGCGGGTTGCCGAACTGGCCGACCAGGCCGGTATTCTGTGCAATGTTGTCGACGATCTCGAGGCCTGCCGGTTCATCATGCCGGCCATCGTCGATCGATCGCCCCTGATGGTGGCAATCGCCTCTGCCGGAAGTGCGCCGGTGCTCGTGCGCACGCTGCGCGAGAAGTTCGAGCGTCTGCTGCCGGCACGCCTTGGCGATCTGGCCTGTCTGGCGTCCCGCTGGCGCGCGCGGGTAAAGCAGGTGCTGCCAGCGGGGGTCTCGCGTCGACGGTTCTGGGAGGCTGCGTTCGAAGGTCCGGTATCGGATCACGTGATGGCCGGGCGGTTGCTGCAGGCCGAGCACGCACTGGCTGCCTCATTGCGCGAAGCGCAGCGTGACAGCGCTGACGTTCTTGGGCGGTCGGGAAACACCGGGGTTGCCTGGCTGGTCGGCGCCGGTCCCGGCGATCCAGGCCTGCTGACGCTTCGTGCGCTGCAGATTGCCCAGCAGGCCGATGTGATTCTGTATGACCGTCTGGTCTCCGACGAGATCCTTGAACTTACCCGCCGGGATGCGGATCGCATCTGTGTGGGCAAGAAGCCCGGCGAGCCGTGCATGACCCAGGCGCAGATCTCGGCGCTGCTGGTGAAGCTGGTCGCGCAGGGGCGCCGGGTCTGTCGTCTCAAGGGGGGCGATCCGTTCATCTTCGGTCGCGGGGGCGAGGAGGCAGAAGCGCTGGTCGCGGCAGGCCTGCGCTTTGAAGTCGTGCCGGGAGTGACGGCCGCAGCCGCCTGTGGAGCTTATGCCGGCATTCCGCTGACCCACCGGGACCATTCACAGTCGGTGGTGCTGATCACCGCGCACGGCAAGGCCTCGATCGACCGTCTCGACTGGCGCTCGCTGGCACGTGATCAGCAGACGCTGGCGTTCTACATGGGGGTGAGTCGGCTGGGCGACATCCGCGACCAGCTCCTCGCCAATGGTCGTGCCGGTACGACGCCCGTGGCGCTCGTCGAAAACGGTACCACGCGAGCGCAACGCGTCATCAGCGGTCAGCTCGCCGAGCTTCCCGAGCTGGCCGCAGGTCACCATGTCAGCGCGCCGGCGATGCTGTTCGTCGGCGAGGTCGCCGGCCTGGCGGGCCGACTGCGCTGGTTTCAGGCTGATGAGGCCCGGGGGCCGGTCGAGACGATCGAGCCGCCACGCGACCAATCCTCCGTCATTTCGGTATGTTAGCGTATCGTACGCAAACACCCGCCCCTGGACAGAGGATTACCGGTCTGAGTCACCTCGCACAGCTCGAGGCAGAGAGCATGCACATCATGCGCGAGGTGGTCGCCGAGGCTGACAACCCTGTCATGCTGTACTCCATCGGCAAGGACAGCGCGGTGATGCTGCATCTGGCCATGAAAGCCTTCTATCCAGCCAGTCCACCTTTTGCGTTGCTGCACGTGGATACGCGCTGGAAATTCCGCGAGATGTATGCACTACGCGACCGCGTGGCCGCTCAGAGCGGCATGCAGCTGATCGTGCATATCAACCCGGACGGTGTGGCGCGTGACATCAATCCCTTCACGCACGGCCCGGCCCTGCATACCCAGGTCATGAAGACTGAAGCGCTGCGCCAGGCGCTCGATATCCATCGCTTCGATGTGGCCTTCGGCGGGGCACGGCGTGACGAGGAAAAGTCCCGCGCCAAGGAGCGCATCTTCTCGTTTCGAAGCGATCAGCACCGCTGGGACCCCAAACAGCAGCGACCGGAGCTGTGGAATCTGTATAACGCCCGCAAGCGCCGTGGGGAGTCCATCCGCGTGTTCCCTTTATCCAATTGGACCGAACTCGACGTCTGGCAGTACATCCGTCTGAATCATGTCCCCATCGTACCGTTGTATTTCGCTGCCGAACGGCCCGTGGTCGAGCGCGACGGGGCCCTGATCATGGTCGATGATGATCGCATGCCGCTGAACCCCGGCGAAACCGCGCAGCTGCGTATGGTACGGTTTCGCACGTTGGGGTGTTATCCACTGACCGGCGCGATCGAATCGACTGCAACGACGCTCACCGAGATCATTCGCGAGATGTTGCTCACGCGGGCCTCGGAGCGGCAGGGCCGGGTCATCGATCATGATGACGCCAATGCGACCATGGAGCAAAAGAAGCAGGAAGGCTATTTCTGATGGAGGCTGTCTCACCGGATCTGCTGACGACGGACACCGAATCATGGCTCGAGCAGCATGAGCGCAAGGACCTGTTGCGCTTCATTACCTGTGGCAGCGTCGACGATGGCAAGAGCACGCTGATCGGACGTCTCCTGCACGACACGAAGCAGCTTCTTGACGATCAGCTTGCGGCGGTGACCCGGGACTCCCGCCGATGGGGGACGCAGGGCGCGGAAATCGACCTGGCCTTGCTGGTGGACGGCCTGGCAGCCGAACGCGAGCAGGGCATCACCATCGATGTGGCTTACCGGTTTTTCGCAACAGCGCGGCGCAAGTTCATCGTCGCCGATACGCCCGGTCATGAGCAATACACGCGCAACATGGTCACCGGGGCCTCCACTGCCGATGCTGCGGTCATCCTGATCGACGCGCAACGTGGCGTGCTGACCCAGACGCGCCGTCACAGTTACCTGGCGTGGCTGTTTGGAATCCGCCACGTCGTGCTGGCGGTCAACAAGATGGATCTCGTCGATCATTCCCAGGCGCGATTCGAGCAGATCGTCGAGAATTACCGTGAGTTTGCCTCGCATATCGGGATGTCCTCCTTCACGCCCATTCCGATGTCGGCCCTGAGCGGCGCCAATGTCGTCGAGGCGTCCAGCCAGATGTGCTGGTATGCGGGACCCACATTGATAGAGCGCCTCGAGTCGCTGCAGATCGATGCAGACCATCTGCAGCGCACGCCGTTGCGCTTTCCTGTGCAGTGGGTCAACCGCCCCGACTCGGGCTTTCGCGGCTTTGCCGGGACCATCGCCGGTGGCCGAGTCCGAAAGGGTGATCGCGTGCGCATTCAGCCCTCGGGACGCGAAAGCACGGTGTCGCGCATCGTCACCGCCGACGGCGATCTGGACACAGCGATCGCCGGCGCGTCGGTCACTCTGACGCTGGCTGATGAGGTGGACGTCTCGCGCGGGGCAATGATCTCCGCTGCGGACAGTCCCGCCGAGGTGGCCGACCAGTTCGAGGCGCATGTCGTGTGGATGGCCGAAGAGCCGCTCTACCCGGGACGCAACTACCTGATGAAGATCGGTACTGCCGCGGTCACAGCCTCAGTCACCGACATCAAGTACCAGGTCAACGTGAATTCACTCGAGCACGTTGCCGCCAAGCAGCTGGAGCTCAACGGTATTGCCGTGTGTACGCTGTCACTGGATCGCGCCGTGCCGTTCGATGCCTATCGGAACAACCGCAATACCGGCAGCTTCATTCTCATCGATCGCTATTCCAATCACACCGTCGGCGCCGGAATGCTCGACTTCGCTCTGCGTCGCTCCCACAACATTCATCTGCAGCACGTGGATATCGACAAGGCCGCGCGCTCCGCGATCAAGGCGCAGACGCCGTGCGTACTCTGGTTTACCGGACTATCGGGGTCAGGCAAGTCGACGGTCGCCAACCTGGTCGAGCAGCGTCTGCACGCGCTCGGTCACCACACCTATCTGCTCGATGGCGACAATATCCGCCACGGTCTGAACCGTGACCTGGGTTTCACCCAGGCCGATCGCGTCGAGAATATCCGACGGATCGCGGAAGTTGCCCGGCTGATGGTCGATGCCGGCCTGATCGTACTTACGGCCTTCATCTCGCCGTTTCGCTCGGAGCGAGAAATGGCCCGCCAGCGCTTCTCTCCGGGTGAGTTCATCGAGGTGTTCATGGACACGCCCCTGGAGGTCGCTGAGCAGCGTGACCCCAAGGGGCTCTACCGCAAGGCACGCGCCGGCGAGTTGAAAAACTTCACGGGGATCGATTCGCCCTATGAGCCGCCCGAAGCGGCGGAACTGGTGTTGTCGACAGCGCAGATGTCCGCCGATGCTGCCGCTGAGGTCGTGATCCGCTGGATGCGCGCGCGCAACGGCGCAGCTTAAGAGACAGGGCCAGGTGAGCTGAGCTGGTCGGTGTCGTCCAACGCACGCGACACGACCTCGAAACAGTCGCGCGACAGCCCCTTCTTCGCGGCAATACGCGTCAACGCTGTGCGAGCATGCGCCTGGTGGCCGGCGTCGAACTTACGCCAACGATCGAAGGATCGGGCCATGCGCGCGGCGATCTGCGGGTTCAGCGGATCCAGTGCGATCACCTGCTCGGCGGCAAAGGCATAGCCGCTGCCATCGGCGGCGTTGAAGCCGGCATGATTGACCTGACAGAATGTGCCGATCAGCGCCCGCACCCGATTGGGATTTTTCATCGAGAACGCCGGGTGGATCATCAGATCGCGGACCTGCGCAAGCGTATCAGGCAGGCGTGATGCGGCCTGAACCGAGAACCACTTGTCCACGACCAGTGACTCGTGCTGCCACTTCTCCAGGAACCACGCCAGTGCCTTCCGGCGCTCGGCCCCCTCGCTGTTGGCAAGCAGGGCCAGGGCACACATCGCATCGGTCATGTTGTCGGCACCGGTGAGATGCGCCATACACATCCCGCGCACCTCAGAGGTGTCGAGTTCGGCGAGATAGCCCAGCGCCGCATTGCGCAAGGCACGTCGTCCGGCTGCCGCCGGTGACGGCGAATAGGCGCTGGTGGGTGCCAGCTGCGCCCAGAGCGCACGCCAGTGGTCTTCCAGTGCCGTGGCCAGGCGACGGCGCAGCGCGACGCGCACCGTCAGGATCGCGTCCGGGTCGACTTCGCTCATCTGCTCGGCAATGTATCCGGCATTGGGCAGACTGAGCACCTCGGCAACGAACGCGGGATCAGCGTCGCGATCGTCGAGCAGACGTGCGCAGGCGTCGATGAACGCCGGGGTAAAATCCACCCTGCGCCCGGCTCTGTAGTCATCGATGCCCTGCAGCAGCAAGCGCATTGCCAGGCGCTGACCGGCTTCCCAGCGATTGAAGGCGTCACTGTCGTGCGCCATCAAAAGCGCCAACTGTGCATCGGAATACTCATAACGCAGAACCACGGGCGCAGAGAAGCCGCGCAGCAGCGAGGGCACCGGTGCCTGTGTAACGTTCGTAAAGACGAAGCGCTGCTCAGCCTGGGTGAGTGAGAGCACGCGAGTAGTGTCGGTAGTGAGCTTGCCGTCGTCCATGCTCAGCGGCATGTCCTCTCCGCGGGCGGTCACCAGACCCACGGCAACCGGGATATGCAGCGCCTGCTTGTCAGGTTGACCGTGGGTTGGCGCACAGTGCTGGCGAAGCGTCAGAATGAAACGCTGCCGCGAGGCATCATACTGAGTTTCGGCCTCGACCACCGGTGTGCCAGCCTGTGAGTACCAGCGGCTGAAGTGTCCCAGATCCACACCCGAGGCGTCCTGCATCGCGGCAACGAACTCCTCGGTGCGCACGGCCTGCCCGTCGTGGCGTTGGAAGTACAGATCCATGCCGGCACGAAATGCCTCGGCCCCCAGCAGGGTATGGATCATGCGCACCAGTTCCGCGCCCTTGTTGTACACCGTAGCCGTGTAGAAATTGCTGATCTCGATATAGGACTCCGGGCGTACCGGGTGGGCCATGGGGCCGGCATCCTCCGGGAACTGCACGGTGCGAAGAAGCCGCACTTCCTCGATACGCTGCAACGCATGGGAATATCTGTCGCCGCCATACTGCTGGTCGCGAAAGACCGTAAGGCCTTCCTTGAGGCTCAGCTGAAACCAGTCACGACAGGTGACGCGATTGCCCGTCCAGTTATGGAAGTACTCGTGCGCAACGACGCGATCGAGCATCTGGAAGTCGTGATCGGTGGCAGTATCGGCACGGGCCAGAACATATCGCGTGTTGAAGATGTTGAGGCCCTTGTTTTCCATGGCGCCCATATTGAAGTCATCGACCGCCACGACCATGTACTGGTCGAGATCAAGCTCCAGGCCGAACACCTTTTCGTCCCAGCGCATGGCCGATTTCAATGATTCCATCGCGAAATCGCACTGATCCAGTTTGCCCGGTTGCACGAAAACGGTGAGCTTCACGCCGCGCCCCGACATCGTTGTAAACTCGCTGTCGAGCCGATCGAGCCGGGCGGCGACCATCGCGAACAGGTAGCTGGGCTTGGGGAACGGATCGATCCAGCGCGCCCAGTGTCTGCCGCCGGCCTCGTCTCCGCTAGCATCGAGATTGCCGTTGGACAGAAGCAAGGGAAAGCGCTTTCGATCCGCGTGGATGGTTGTAGTGAAACGGGTCATCACATCCGGGCGGTCGAGGAAGAAGGTGATGCGTCGAAATCCTTCCGCCTCGCACTGGGTGAAGTAGCCATCGCGAGAGGCATACAGCCCCATCAACTGGGTGTTTTCCTCCGGCAGGATGCGCACCCGTGTGTCCAGCCTGCAGGCATCGGGGAGCGCCGGAATCGTAAGACGGTCGTCTGTGAGTACGTATTCCTCGCTGCGTAGCGGACGTCCATCCACGGACAGCTCGAGCAGTTCAAGGCTGTCGCCGTGCAGTATGAGCGGGGCGCCTTCGGGAGTGGCGTGGGGATTGCGTGTCAACCTGAGTGTTGCGGTGACTTCGGTGAAGCTGGCGCGCAGGTCCATGTCCAGCAACACGTGATCAACCAGGAACGCGGGTGGTGCGTAGTCCTTCAGATAAATCGTCTGGGGGTTCGAGTCGAGCATGCCGTGGGGCCTAAGGAAAAATTTTGTTACCCGCATTTTACACGGATTTCCTGCTCAGCCGCGCGACGGGTGAATTGTCATGTCGTCTGAGTCTGCACATTATCTCCGCGGCGCTGCGTGCGCTCGAGTACAGAAATCAGCAGGCATGGCAGAAAACTCAATGTGACCAGCATTGAAAAGAGCAGGCCCGACAGGACGATCACACCGACACCACGGTAGAGTTCAGTGCCCGCGCCAGGCAGGCGCGGGCCAAGAGCCTAGCGCATCTCGCGTTCAGGCACCGGCCCGAAGAACATATCGAAACCGATGCTGATGCCCGGATTGAAACGTCGGCGTTCGACGAGCGTCTCTCGGGGCCAGGTGGCACTGACAGCCACTTCCAGGAACAACCACTGGCGCGCGATTCGCTGGCGATAGCGCGATTCCACTCCATAGTTCTGAAGTGGCACTTCGGCTCGCGTCTCGCCTTCCGCCAGCAGGGAGTTCACTATGGCCCTGCGATCGGAGAGGTCGCGAAACAGGCTGAGGCTGGTGCCCCACTCGATGCCGTCAGTGTCCTGTGCGATCGTGCCGCTGTTATCCCAGCGCAGCATGTGATTGTCGCCCACGATCCGGTCCAGCATCAGTTCCGTGGTGCTGCCCAGGCCGCGACTTTTGCGCCAGAAGACTGTTTCGCGTGCGCGCAGCAGCATCTTGTCGCCCAGCGGAAAGTGATGCCGATAACCCGCCTTCACGTAGGGGTCGAGTGGTGCGCGGATACGGATTCCAGTGCCAATATCAAGGCCATTTTCGAATGGCTTGCGGCGTGCGTAGGCCAGTCCGACGAGCCACTCATCGTCCTCGATTCGGCGGAAACTCGGCGGTACCCTCGTGCCCGTGCTCGATGCGCGTTCCTCAGTGATGTCCTGCTGGTCGCCACGGCCGACCACCAGTGCGACACGATCCTGCAGGGCCGGCAGGACGACGCGCGCACGCAGGCGCACGCGCGTATCGATGCCGTCACGTCGGTCCCAGCCCGGAAAGATGCCCAGCCGGCCGAAACTGTCACCGGCGTCCTGATCGTAACGGGTCGTGCCGAACAGGCCATCAAACCAGTAGGCCGTCCCGCAGATACCGTAGTACGCACCGCGCTGCATCTGATCGATCCACCGATCGTCAGGATTCTGCGGATCGCTGCCCGGGGCATCACAGACGCTCGCGACACCCTCACGCCGCGGTTCAGGCGCGTCGCGACTACCGGTTTCGGCCGCGTCCATCGGGTCCACGGTGGACACGGGCGCTTGCGTTGTGGCGGGTGGCTCGTCTGCCTGCGCCAGGGGCAGGCCAGACAGCATCACCGACAACAGGAGTATCGCGGGCCGCGCACCCGCGCGCGGCAGGGAGGGATCAAGATGCGTTCGATCAGTCATATCTGGCGAATCCGTATCACGCGTCGCTCTCGGATCGAACGATGATCCGTCTCTGCGCGCCGGATTGCCAGTCTCTAATTCACCACACCTACACGCTGCAGCAGTCCTGGCGCCGGCGGACTGGCCTGTCGCGGATAGTCGTGCAGCAGGCAGTGCCCGCGGCTGGCCGTCTTGAGCGCCTGCCAGCTGTCGATCTTCAGGTCGACCACCACCAGCGCGCCGGTGACCAGGTTGTCCACGGCGGCATTGGAGATCGCGTTGGCGAAGGCCGTGATACCCGGATTGTGACCGACAATGAGCACATCCCGATAGCGATCTTCCTGCGCCGCGACGACCTCCCGGAGGCGCTCCGAGGAGGCGAGATAGAGTGACTCGTCGGTTTGCATGAACTCGCGCGGGTAGCCCAGCGCATCGGCGACCTGGCGGGCGGTGGCCAGCGCACGCGCGGCGGGGCTCGAGAGAATCAGCGAAGGCCTGGCGCCGGCAAGCTTGAGTCGTCGTCCCATCTCGGGGGCGTCGCGCTCGCCGCGGCGGTTCAGCGGACGCTGAAAGTCCGTCTGACCGGGATCTGCCCAACTGGATTTGGCATGGCGGAGCAGGGTCAGACGTTTCATCGGTGAATCCGCGCGGCTAGTACATGCCCGTTTGCAAACGGGCCTCTTCGGACATCATGGACTGGTTCCATGGCGGATCGAATACCAGCTCCACGTGGGCGCGCTCGATGGTCGGAATCAGTTCGACCTTCTCGCGAACATCCTGGACGAGGATATCACCCATGCCACAGCCAGGGGCGGTCAGCGTCATGTTGATCTCGACCTCGCGACCCCCCTGAGTATCGCGGCTCAGCTTGCAGTCGTAGATCAGGCCCAGGTCGACGATATTGATCGGGATCTCAGGGTCGTAGCAGGTGCGCATCTGCGCCCAGATCAGCGCCTCGATGTCCTTGTCACTGGCGTTCTCGGGCACCTCCGGCGGGGCGACGGGCTCCTTGCCCAGCGCATCGGCGTCCTGCCCGGCAACCCGAAACAGGTTGCCCTCGACATACACCGTAAAGCTGCCACCGAGCGCCTGGGTGATGAAGCCGCTTGTGCCCTGCTTGAGGTTGAGCTCTTCGCCCGCCGGGATCAGCACTGCACGGCAGTCGCGCTGCAGTGTCACCGGTTCGTTGTGTTGGCCGTACATCGCATCTATACCTTAGTCCGTGTATTGCAACTCATCTTCCGTGGTTATCGCCAGGTGTTCGCCCGCGAGCGCAGCGCGCAGCGCCTCCCACGCCAGCACCGCGCACTTCACCCGGCTGGGAAAGGCCTTCACCGCTGCCAGCGCGCAGAGCTGATCCGGCAGTGTGTGACTTTCGCCGGTTGCCAGCAGCAAGCCCAGCGCCGCGACCATCGCGCGGGCCTGCTGGCGCGTACTGCCGGTCACCGCCTCGGTCATCATCGACGCACTTGCCATCGAGATCGCACAACCGCTGCCCTCGAAAGCCGCCTCGATGATCTGCTCGCCCTCCAGCCGCACGCAGACCCGCAGCCTGTCACCGCACAGGGCATTGATGCCCTCGGTGCAGCCGCAGGGCGCCGCAAGGCGCCGGAAATTGCGCGGCCGGCGATTGTGCTCGAGAACCACCTCCCGATACAGCATCTCCAGTTCGACCATGGGCGTTATCTTTCCGAACCCCGGCGTCTCAGGCGCGAAACAGCTTGATGGCGCGCTCGAGTGCGGCGTGCAGTCGAACGATCTCGGCCGAGGTATTGTAAAACGCCATCGATGCGCGTGCGGTCGCCGGCACAGCGAACCGTTCCATCAACGGCATCGTGCAGTGATGCCCGGTGCGGATCGCCACACCCTCATGATCCAGTATCGTGCCCAGATCATGCGCATGAATGTCGTCGGCGACGAACGCGACCACGCTGACTTTGTCGACGGCGGTGCCGACGATACGCAAGCCCGGCAAGGACTCGATACAATCGGTACACTCGGCCAGCAGCTGGGCTTCATGGCGGGCCAGCGCTACGCGATCCTGGTTCATGAACCACTCCAGCGCCACGCCCAGGCCAACGGCCCCTGCGATATGCGGTGTACCGGCCTCGAATTTGAATGGCAGTTCGTTCCAGGTACTGCCCTGGAAGCTGACCGTGCGGATCATCTCACCGCCGCCGTGCCATGGCGGCATGGCCTCGAGCAGCCGCTCGCGTGCCCACAACACACCGATGCCGGTAGGCCCGAACACCTTGTGTCCCGAGAAGGCATAAAAATCGCACCCCAGCGCCTGCACGTCGACCTCCAGGTGCGGGACGGCCTGGGCGCCATCGATCAGCACGGGCACATCGTATGCGTGGGCCAGACGCACGATATCGGCGACGGGGTTGATGGTGCCCAGGCTGTTGGACACATGTCCTACCGCGACCAGCCGCGTGCGCTCGCCGATCATCGTTTCGAACGCCTCCATGTCCAGTTCACCGGCGTCGCTGACCGGTACCACGCGCAGATGTGCGCCGGTCTGCTGGGCCAGAATCTGCCACGGCACGATGTTGGCGTGGTGCTCCATCCAGGTGATCAGGATCTCGTCATCGGTCGTGAGTTTGGGGCGTGCGTAACTCTGCGCGACCAGATTGATCGCCTCGGTCGTACCCCGCGTCCAGACGATCTCTCGACTCGATCCGGCATTGATGAAGCGCGCTGCGGTCTCGCGCGCCTGCTCGAAAATCTGCGTGGCACGGTCGCTGAGCGTGTGGACGCCGCGGTGGACGTTGGCGTGGTCGCGGCGATAATACTGGCTGATCGCGTCGATGACGCAGTCCGGGCGCTGCGCCGAGGCCGCGTTGTCGAGATAGACCAGCGGCTTGCCGTTGACCTGCTGATGCAGAATCGGGAACTGGGCACGCAGGGCGTCGATATCGGGCAGTGCGGCGGTGCCCTGGGCGTGGAGCTTGGCGCTCATGTGAAGTCTCGCAAACGTTCGCTGTCAGGCAGTCGGCCGATGACGGTGCGCGACAGGCGCGAGCGCAGCGCCTCTATGCCCAGACGCTCGATCACGGCTTCGGCAAAGGCGAATGTCAGCAGGCCGCGCGCGGTGTCGGCGTCGAGGCCGCGCGAGCGCAGGTAGAAAAGCGCAGTCTCATCGAGCTGGCCGACCGTGGCGCCATGGCTGCAGATGACGTCATCGGCATAGATCTCGAGCTCCGGCTTGGTGTCGATCTCGCAGTTGCGTGAGAGCAGCAGGTTGTTGTTCGACTGATGGGCCTCGATCTTCTGCGCATCCTCCGCGACCAGCACACGGCCGTTGAAGACCGCGCGCGAGCGGCCGTCCAGTACGCCGCGGTAATCCTCGCGACTGGTCGTACGCGCGGCGAGATGGTCGATCCGCGTATGGTTGTCGACATGGCTGCGCCTGGTCGTGAAGTACAAGCCATTGAGTTCGGCATGCGCACCGGTTTCGGCGAGTCGGACATGCACGTCATTGCGCACCAGCGCGCCGCCAAAATCGATGTTATGGCAGACCAGCGTCGAATCAGCGGCGACCCGCGCGTTCAGGCTGGCGATATGGGTGTGAGCTTCGGCCTGTTCCTGAATACGGTAATGCGTGAGCTTGCTTGCGGGCTGGTTCAGCACCTCGGTGACGGTATTGACCAGAGCGGCCGCACCATCTCCGCAAAAATGCTCGATCACGGTCAGCTGCGCTCCGCGCTCGGCCTCGATCAGCACGCGCGGTTGAACCAGGCGAGCTGTCTCATCGCCCAGTGTGATGAACAGCAGGTAGACGGGCTGAGAGACGACGGTGTCGCGCGCCACCCGGATGCGCGCACCATCGACGAACAGCGCGGTGTTCAGGCGCGCGAAACGATACCGATCCAGATCCACGACCTGATCCAGCGCCTCGGCACCCGCGCCCTGTTCGAGGGCGTGGCCCAGCGAGTCGATCTCCAGCCCCTCGATGACCTCGAGCCGACAGGCCGGTGGAATCAGTTCCCCATTGACGAACACCAGGCGTGGGCCCTCGAGACCTTCGACGGCAAAGCGCTCGACCGCGGCCATGGCGGATGCGACATCGACAGGCCCGGGCAGGGCGAATGACTGTTCCTGCAGCCTCGCCAGCGACGTGTACTTCCAGTCCTCCTCGGCGGTCGTCGGCAGGCCGCGGGCGATAAACTCCTCGAAGGCACGCTTGCGCCGTGGACCGATCGAGGCAGCGCCGGGCAGCGCGCTGCCGCACTGGGTGAACTGGGCACGCAGGCTTTCAATGGCTGCACTCATGCGCCCACTGCCTCGGCCAGCCAGTCATAGCCACGCTCTTCGAGTTCCAGCGCCAGCGTGCGATCACCTGACTTGACGATGCGTCCGCCAGAGAGCACGTGAACTTGGTCGGGCACGATGTAATCCAGCAGGCGCTGATAGTGGGTGACCATGACGATGGCGCGCTGCGGCGAGCGCAGGGTGTTGACGCCCTCGGCGACAACCTTCAGTGCATCGATATCAAGACCCGAGTCGGTTTCGTCAAGCAGCGCCAGGGAAGGCTCCAGCACGGCCATCTGCAAAATCTCGTTACGCTTCTTCTCGCCGCCCGAGAAGCCCTCGTTGACGCCGCGATTCAGGAAGCTTGCGTCCATCTCCATCAGCTTCATCTTCTCGCGAATGAGTTTCATGAAGGCATAGGAGTCGAGCTCCGGCTCGCCGCGATGTTTGCGCATGGCATTTAGTGCGGCCTTGAGCATGTACACGTTGTTTACGCCAGGGATCTCGACCGGATACTGGAACGCCAGAAACACGCCCTCGCGCGCCCGGACTTCCGGCGCCAGTGCCAGCAGATCCATGCCGCGGTACACGACGCTGCCGGCGGTGACCTCGTAGCTGTCGTGCCCGGCCAGCACCTGCGCCAGCGTGCTCTTGCCAGAGCCGTTCGGACCCATGATCGCGTGCACCTCGCCGGCGCGGATCTCCAGGTTCAGTCCCTTGAGGATCTCCGTGCCATCGACACTGGCGTGAAGGTCGGAAATTTTAAGCATTGTTCTTCCTTGATCCTTGGACACCTAACCCACCGCGCCTTCGAGACTGACATTGAGCAGTGCCTGGGCTTCCACCGCGAACTCCATTGGCAGTTCACGAAACACTTCCCTGCAAAACCCGTTGACGATCATGTTGACCGCGTCTTCCTCGGACAGTCCGCGCTGCAGGCAGTAGAACAACTGATCCTCGCCGATCTTCGAGGTCGTGGCCTCGTGTTCGATCTTCGCGCTGGGATTGCGGGCCTCGATATACGGAAACGTGTGTGCGCCACAGCGATCACCGATCAGCAGTGAGTCGCACTGGGTGAAATTGCGTGCGCCCTCGGCTGTGGGCATGACGCGCACCAGGCCACGATAGGCGTTCTGGGCCCGCCCGGCGGAAATGCCCTTGGAGATGATCGTACTGCGGGTATTGCGGCCGATGTGGATCATCTTGGTGCCGGTGTCGGCCTGCTGGCGGTTGTTGGTCACAGCCACCGAGTAGAACTCGCCGACCGAGTTGTCGCCGCGCAGGATGCAGCTGGGATATTTCCACGTGATCGCCGAACCGGTTTCCACCTGGGTCCAGGAAATCTTCGAATTGGCGCCACGACAGTCACCGCGCTTGGTGACGAAGTTGTAGATGCCACCGCGACCTTCCTCGTCGCCCGGATACCAGTTCTGCACCGTGGAATACTTGATCTGCGCATCCTTGAGCGCCACGAGTTCGACAACCGCCGCATGCAGCTGGTTTTCATCCCGCATGGGCGCGGTGCAGCCCTCCAGGTAACTGACGTGGCTGCCTTCCTCGGCAACGATCAGCGTGCGTTCGAACTGGCCGGTGTTGGCGGCATTGATGCGAAAATACGTCGACAGCTCCATCGGGCAGCGCACGCCCTTCGGAATGAACACGAAAGAGCCGTCTGTGAACACGGCTGAGTTCAGTGCCGCGAAATAATTGTCGCGCACCGGCACCACCGATCCCAGGTAGCTTCGCACCAGCTCCGGGTGCTCCCGAACGGCCTCGGAGAACGAACAGAAGATCACGCCGGCCTCGGCGAGCTTGTCCTTGAATGTGGTGGTCACGGAGACCGAGTCGAATACCGCATCCACGGCCACTCCAGCCAGGCGCGCGCGTTCATGCAGCGGGATGCCAAGCTTGTCATAGGTCTCCAGCAGCTTGGGATCCACCTCGTCGAGACTCTGCGGCATATCCTCCGGGCGCTTCGGCGCGGAGAAATAGGACACCGCCTGGTAGTCGATCGGCGGGTAGTGGACATGGGCCCATTTGGGCTCGGCCATGGTCAGCCAGTGTCGATAGGCCTTGAGTCGCCACTGCGTCAGCCACTCGGGCTCGGCCTTCTTCAGGGAGATGAGCCGGATGACGTCCTCGTTGAGGCCCGGCGGCACCGTGTCGGCCTCGATATCGGTAAAGAAGCCGTGCTTGTACTTGCGCGACACAAGCGCTTCGAGCTGTTCTTCGTTGGAGGTGGCCATTGGCGGTCTCAGGTCAATTTCTCAAATTCAGGCGTCAGGCGCGCGGACGAAAGTGCATGGGCACGCTGGCATCGCTGGCGGCGGTCGTGTTGTCACCACCCACGTCACCCAGGCGCAGCGGCCCGAAACGCGGGTTAGGCGATACCAGGTCGACCAGGCTCAAATCCTCGAGCGCGCGGCGGATGGCCGCATTGATGACCTGCCAGGCGTTGCCGACACGACAGGTCGCCTCATACTCGCAGCCGCCCTCGTTGCTGCTGCACTCGGTCAGCGCGACGGGGCCCTCGAGCGCGTCGAGTACCTCGGCGGCGCTGATGCGCG
>JBGTIC010000507.1:0-4779 GCA_041745895.1 Gammaproteobacteria bacterium | reverse complement strand
GCCGGCCGGCACAGGCGCGCCGGTCATGATCTCCCAGGCGCAGGCGTGAGATGGCGCGTGTTCCGCACCCACCGGACCTGCGGCGGTGTGACCGACCACGGGCAGCGACACCGGGGTGATCTCGCTGGCCTGAGAGGTGTCCGCGGCACGCACAGCAAAGCCGTCCATCGCCGAATTCGAAAACGGCGGCACGACGGCAGGCGAGACGATATCTTCGGCGGCGATACGTAGCAGGGATTGGCTTACGCCCACGCGCTCAGACGGCAGCGCGCGGACCTGCGCGGCGATGATCGCCTGCGCCGCCTCGAAGCCGATCATGGTCAGCTTGTGCCTAGCCTTCGCCCGGCTTCATCTGCGATTGCTGATAGTTCTCCAGGCCGACGCGCTTGATCAGGGCCAGCTGGGTTTCGAGGAACTCGACGTGCTCTTCCTCGCTTTCAAGAATGCGCACGAAAATCTCGCGGGTGACGAAGTCGCCCACCTGTTCGCAATGAACGATGCCTGCGCGCAGATCCGGGATGGCAATCATCTCGAGCTTCAGATCGCATTCGAGCAGCTCGCTGACGTCTTCGCCGATCATGAGCTTGCCCAGATCCTGCAGGTTCGGCAGGGCCTCGAGGAACAGCACGCGCTCGATGATGGTATCGGCGTGCTTCATCTCGTCGATGGATTCCTTGTACTCGTAGTCGGCCAGACGATACAGGCCCCAATCCTTGAGTATTCGCGAGTGCAGGAAGTACTGGTTGATCGCGGTGAGTTCGTTCTTGAGCACGCGGTTCAGGTGCTCGATGACCTTGGCGTCGCCTTTCATGGATCCATCCCGGGATTGCAGTGAACAGCCCACGATGATCGGGCATTTGCACAGGCGACGCAAACCTCTGCGCGCCGCGCTGCTGGATGCGAATGCGCATGAGAACGAGACAGAAAAACGGCCGCATCAGCGGCCGTAAGGGGGGAGGGGGTTGGTTGGCGGACGTCAGGCGGTTGCGGTGCCTGCCTGGGCGAACCAGCCGGCGTTCACCGGCGTGGGGCCATCGCTTGCTTCGGCGAGAAGCTGCTCGGCCAGCGGACCGCAGCAGCCGCAGCAACTGGCTACGCCGAGTTCGTCACGCAGCTGATCCACCGAGTTCACGCCGCGCGCGGCGGCATGACGGATGTCCTTGTCGGTGACGGCCTGGCAGATACACACATACATCGCAACGGATCCTTTTGAGTGCTTGATGACCATTCAAATACAAATGAGAATGATTGTCAATGCGAAATGCGCGAATCTGAGACCCGGCGCCAAGCGGTTGTGGCGACCCGCCAAAACCCGTGCAATTGGTGTTGCGAACAAGAACGATTCTCGTTACTATTCGCCACAAGGCTGATCCGGCCGATGTTCAGGAGTCTGTGATGCACGTGTTTTCCTCCCCCGGGCGGCGCGCCCTCAGTCTTGCGGTGGCAGCGGCCCTGCTGCCTGTGGCGGTCCAGGCCAGCGATGCGGCTGGCCTTTCGCCCATTCCGACCATCGAGGTCATCGGCCGCGGCGAGCAGGCGATTGCCCGCCAGCCTGGCACCGTGGTCATCCTGGAGCGTGAGGACATCGAGATCCTGCAGCCGCTGTCCACTGAGGACGCCCTGCGGCGCGTGCCCGGCGTGAACGCCGTGAGTGAGGAGGAGTCTTCCGTCGTGGCGAACATCGGCATGCGCGGCCTGAGCGCGGCTGAGTCCAAGTCGCTGATCCTCGAAGACGGCGTGCCGGTGGCGCCTGGCCTGTTCATCGGCAACGACCGCTACTTCAACCCCCGCATCCAGCGCATCGAGCGCATCGAGGTGCTCAAGGGCTCGGCGTCGCTGCGCTACGGGCCCTCGACCATCGGTGGCGTGATCAATTTCCAGACCAAGACGCCCGATGATGGCGTGCTGCTCTCGGCGCGCGCCGGGTCGTTCAATGCGCGCGAAGTGATGCTCGAGGCGGGCGGTCGCAGCCGCTCCGGCGATGCGTTCGGCGGCGTGGTGGCCACGCATGCCCGCAGTGACGGCTTCATGGACAAGGGCTACGACATGGTTGACGTCATGGCCAAGGCGGGTCTTGCGCTCAGCGACAGCCAGTCGCTGGGCTTCAAGTTCTCCTACCATGAGAACGACGCCAACATTTCCTACCGCGGCCTGCTGCTTGATGACTACCGCGCCGGCGCCACCTACAACCCCGCGCCCGATGATTTCTATCTGACCGATCGCACCGCCTTCGACATCAACCACCAGTGGGAGATCACCGATCGCGTCACGCTCGCAACGCTGGTCTACTGGAGCGACATGACCCGCGACTACTGGCGCTACAACGTCGATACCGCCGCCTCCAACGCCGCCGGCCGCTGGGTGTTCACCGATACCCTGACCGGTAACAACCGGGCCTTCGAGCGCTACGGCATCGACTCGCGCCTGAAGTTCGATCACGCACTGTTCGGCATCGACAGCCAGGCCGAATTCGGCGTGCGCGCACTGCGTGAGGAATCCGATGACACACGCATCCGCGCCACGCGTGCCCAGGATCGCACCGGCATCAACGACCGCCATATCGTCGATGCCGCCGACAGCGTCGCGGTCTACCTGCAGAACCGCTTCGAGATCTCCGATCGCCTGGCCGTGACGCCCGGCGTTCGCGTGGAAAGTTACGAGCAGACCCGCCGCGTGCTCACCGACAACAACGCCACGGCCAGCACCTCGAACACGGAATTCCTGCCCGGCGTGGGCGCGACGTTCTGGCTCACACCGTCCGCGCAGCTCTACGGCGGGGCGTACCGGGCGTTTGCGCCTGCCAGCAATGGCGTCGCACTCGACGGCCTTACAGATCAGCGCCTTGAAGCCGAACGCTCCACCAACTTCGAGCTTGGAGTCCGCGGCCTGCAGGACCGTTTCAACTACGAACTCGCAGTATTTCGCATGGACTTCGCCAACCAGGTGGTGACCGGCAACTCCGATCCGAACCTCTCGCAATCCAACGCCGGTGAAACCCTGCACCAGGGCGCAGAGCTGTCGGTGGGCTACGAGCTGGGCGCAGGACTGAGCCTGACAGGCAACTTCACGTGGGTGCCCACCTCGCGTTTCGAGACCGGTGACAACGCCGGCAACCGCATCCCGTACTCGCCCAAGGTGCTGGCCAACGTCGGCCTGGATTACACGCACGGCGCCTTCCGCGGCGCCCTGCTGGCCCACCACCGCGGCTCCCAATTCGGCGACGGAACCAACCTGCGCGAGATCCCCGGCAACGCCGCCGGCGGCATCTGGGGCGGCGAAATCGACGCCTACACGGTCTTCGACGCCACCGCCCAATACCGCCTGGGCGAACAGTGGACCTTCTTCGGCGCCGTCAAGAACCTCGCCGACAAACGTTACATCACCGGCTTCCGGCAGGGCATCTACGTAGGTCCCGAGCGTTCCTTCGAACTGGGCCTTCGCTACCGGCTCTAGATCTATCGGTACTCATCTCGCGCCCAACGCACGCTCCCCCTGCGGTTCCAGCGCCCCCTGCGGGAGGTCTTTGGCGGAAATAAAGCGGACCGAAGGGAGCCATTCCGCCAAAGACCTCGCGCAGGGGGCGCCACCCCGGGGCGTCAAGTGCCATGACCTCCGAAGCACCTCGCCTGAAGATTGCAAACCTGTCCTGTGAACCAGACCATAGGGTCAGCGCCGCAACTCGTGGCAAGATCACGCCTGAGCCGCCGATTGGCTCGCTTCAGGACACACGCCCCGTGACCGACGCCCGCAAAAAACTGCTCATCGTCGAAGACGACGAGGGCCTGCAAAGCCAGCTGAAGTGGTGCTTCGAAGACTACGAGGTGCTGTTGGCGGCCGATCGCACCAGCGCGATCACCGAGCTGCGTCGGCACGAACCGGCGGTGGTGCTCCAGGATCTGGGCCTGCCGCCGGACCCCGACGGCGTCAGCGAGGGGCTGGCGACGCTGCAGGAAATCCTGGGCTTAAGTGCCAACACCAAGGTGATCGTGGTCACCGGCCACGGCGATCGCGAGAACGCCGTCCGGGCGGTGGGCCTGGGCGCCTACGACTTCTACACCAAGCCGGTGGATGTCGACACGCTGCAGCTGCTGGTGGCGCGCGCCTTCCAACTGCATGCACTGGAGGAGCACAACCGGCAGCTGCTCGAACGCCAGGTCGACTCGCCACTGGATGGCGTGATCGCGGCCAGCGACAACATGCACGCACTGTGTCGCATGGTCGAGAAAGTCGCCCCCACCGATGCCACGACGCTGCTGCTGGGCGAAAGCGGCACCGGCAAGGAGCTGATGGCCCGTGCGCTGCATCGGCTCAGCACGCGCACCGAACAGCCCTTCGTGGCCATCAACTGAGTATAAGCCGAATAAAGCACCTTTTCGCTGGCTGCTACCCGCGCCTCACCGACGCCGATACCTGCGTGCAGCGCTCGCTGCCGCGCACTGATCGTCGCTGAGTGGTGTCAGGGCACCCGAATTCGCCGCAGCGACAGGCTCGCCGGCACATTTTTCACACCCACTCCTGCGAGCGCCCAGCCGGCCTCGAGGCCGCACCATCGTCGGCGCAGCCTGCGAAGCGTTGTTGCGGGATCATCCCGGTGAATGGAGTGAATCGAACAAACCGCGCTGCGGCGGCGCCCGGCAGGGCGGCGGCCATCCAGGTGATTCCATGGTCTTCCTGTCCAGGTGGGCGAGGATCTTCTCGATCACCTGCGGATCCTCGATGCAGGCGATGATCCGCACCGCCCCACCACAGGCCGCGCAGTTCTGGATATCTATGCCGAAC
>JBGTIC010000506.1:0-5238 GCA_041745895.1 Gammaproteobacteria bacterium | reverse complement strand
CCTGCCCGCCAGGCCGCAGCGTCGAACAACGCGCCGGCGCCACCTGCGAGGATCTCCGCGCCGCCTGCGCCGATGGCGACAATGAAGCTCACCAGCGCAATCCATGCGCTCGTGTTCATCTGTCGGCGCAGCAGCGTTGCTGCCTTGGCCGGAAGCTCCAGCACCCGCAGGACCAGTACCGACCCTACGCCCAGCAACACGACGGCATAGAGCACCAGGCGATTTGCGAACACGACCACGGTCCATGCGTTCGCCGCGTCCTCGGCCACTTGAGCGCCTGCGGCCAGTGGTTCGCCCACGGAAAACAGAAAAGACCCGCCCACCGGATGTGTATCGGCCGATACCACGCGCCAGGTGACGACGTAGGTGCCGTTGTCGAGTGTGGCATTCAATGGCAAGAGCACATTGTTGCCTTCGGTGCGAATCTCGCCTGGCTGACCCACCTCCTCGCCGGCAAGATCAAGCACGCGAAAATGGATCGGCCCGACATTTTCGTTGAAGTTGAGCACCAGTTCGGGCGGTGACCGTTCGAGCTGCTGCTCAGATGCAGGCGTGGATCCCAGCAGCACTGCATGTGCCTGCACCAGCCCTGGCGCCAGCAATGCTGCTGCCAGAATCACCAACGCTGCGACGAAAACGCCAGGTCGATCCATCTTCAGTCACTCCTAGTAGTCGTACTGGGGCCGGCCGGCATCCACCAGCTTCACGAACGCAGCTGGTTCGGGCGCGCTTCGCAGAAACTCGCCGATGTTGGCGCCCTCCTCCGGCACATCGACCCAGCGATGCTCTCCCTCTTCACACGCCTGGATGGTCCGGAACCACAGAATTCGGCCCGGCTCGTTAGGCATCACCGCGCGGAAGGTGAATCGCTCGAAACGGTCCTGTGGCAGCGAATTTCCGGTCCAGATGATCTCATCGACAGTTTCGGTGATCAGCACACCACCCTCACCCCGGCGCGGCTCGGGCAGCTTGCGCATACGCGTCTCGATGTTCCAATCGCGATTATGTTCGATCACGACGGAGACGACCCCATCGGGGATCCGCACGCGTACCGAATTTGTTGGCGAGCCCATACAACCGTGAGGAATGCGGATTTCGATGTCCTGCCGCCAGCCGGCGTACGCCTCCGTGACATGTACATACGCATGCGCCCACGCAAGTTGACCGATCATGAGCGGGCTCGCAATGGCCGCCATGCCAAGAAGTATTCGTCTGAGTTTCATCTTTTCGCTCTCCGGGTTAAGTGGCAAATGCCAACAGCACGAAGCGTACGTCAACGCTGCTACGCAGACGAACGCAGGAATCGAGTCGCTCGGAAGGCGTCGGGTGTGATGACGCAGGCGAGGCAGGCATTCTCGCTGCAGGCAGATTCCCGATTCGCCTGCTCAGCCCGACGTCGATGCGCCTGGCGCCGACCGAACGACGGGCAGCCTACAAGCGCAGTCGCCCGGTGGTCAGAAACAGCGTGGTGCCATCGGCGGGCGCAATTGTCTCTGCCCTGGATCTGACCAGACCGTGGCCGGGCGACCACGCAGTCAGCCCTGCATCATCCGGCAGAAGGAGGTGATCGACGTCAGCATCGACAGCCAAGTGAACCGACGTTGCCAGGAAAAACGACACCGGTGGTACCGCGTGGGCCGCACACAGCGCCGCGGCGGGATGCAGACACTGCTCGCCATCCGGCAGCGCACTCGCCGGCAGCGCACTCGATGCCTCAGCCGCAACAGCCTCACCAGCGGCTTCAAGGTCAATCACGGACGGGCAGTCCGGGGGATGAACATTGGCCGGCGCGCTGCCCGCGTGTGCAAAGGCGCCACAGCACAACGCGACCGCCGACTGCGCGAGCAGCGCAAACGCGGCGATGAAGCTGACCATACATTGACGACGCATTGAGCGATGCATTGTCGTCTTCCCCATCGAGCCCGGGCGAGTAGTGAAGTTCATGAAGGGACTCGCGTTCATGAAGCTACCCCAGCCGCCCGGCAGAGGCAAGCGATTTGTGTGTACGCAACACCAGGTAGATCGCCGGCACCACCACCATATTTAGCAGGGTTGAACTGAGCAACCCCCCGAGGATCACCCATGCCATGGGTGCCTGAATCTCCGTACCTGGCTGGCCCAGCCCCATGGCCAGAGGGATCAGTGCGAAGGCGGCCGTCAGCGCGGTCATCAGGATTGGGGCCAGGCGCTCGAGCGAGCCACGCTCGATGACTTCATCTACTGCCAGACCTTCAGCGTCGAGCGTCTGGTAGCGACTGATCAGGAGCAGTCCGTTGCGAACAGCGATGCCCAGCAGCGTGATCAACCCCACCAGCGCAGGCACCGTGAGCACACCGCCCATCAGCCAGACGGCGATGACGCCACCAAACAGGGCCAGTGGCACATTGACCATCACCATCAGTGCGAGCACCCAGGAACGCAGTGCAGCGAAGAGTACCAGCACCATTGCGATCAGGACGAGTACCGTGAGCTGCCCAAGCGTCCGGGTCGCGGCAATCTCCGCTTCGAACTGGCCGCCGTAGTCGATACGATAGCCGACAGGCAACGCCAGCCCCCGCAGCGCCGCGCGCGCCGCATTCACTGTGCCATGCAGATCCCTGCCAGCCACGTTGGCGCTGATCACCAGTCTGCGTTCGCCGTTCTCGCGCATCACCGTGCCGGCACCGGTCTCCAGAGCGCTGCTGACCAGTTCGGAGAGTCCGACCAGGCCGCCAGTCGGCGCGTGCAGCGGCAGCTCTGCAAGCCGCGCCAGATTCCCGCGCGCCTCGTCGGGCAAGCGCACGACCAGATCGAAGCGACGCCCACCTTCGAACACTTCCGAGACACGCTCTCCAAGCCAGCCCACCTCAATCGCCTCACCGACCTCGCCGACGGTCAGGCCGTAGCGTGCAATGGCTTCACGATCGGCCCGCCAGCGCAGCTGTGGAACTTCTGCAAGCGGCTCGATCCAGATATCGACGAGCCCCGGCACGTCACGCAGCACTGTCGCGGCCTCGTTTCCCAGCCGGTGGAGTTCGCCCAGAGACGGACCGAATACCTTGACCGCCAGATTCGCACGCACGCCCGAGAGCATGTGATCGATCCGATGCGAAATCGGCTGCCCGATACTGAAGCTCACGCCAGAAAAGCGCGCCAGATCCCGACGCACATCATCCAGAAACGCACCCTGATCCCGCAGCGGGGCAAGGCGTACGTCGAGTTCGCTCATATGGGCCGGCTGGGTATGTTCATCAAGCTCGGCACGCCCGGTTCGCCGGGCGATCGACAGGATCTCCGGGTTGGCAAGCAAGGCGCGCTCCACCTCAGCACCCAGTCGAGCCGATTCGGCCAACGCAGTGCCCGGCGGTGTCAGCATCTCGATCGTGAGCGCGCCTTCATTGAATTCGGGCAGAAAGGACCGTCCGGCCTGCAACAGCAGTATGATCGTCACGATCACCAGCGCCACCGATCCACCGATGATCCAACGCGCGCGTGCCAGCGCAAACAGCAACAGCGGCCGGTACCACTGGCGCAGCATCCGCACCGGTGCCGGCTCGCGCGGCTCGCGTACGGCGGCACTGCCAGCCAGCCACATCTGAGCCAGCACCGGTGTGAGCGTCAGCGCTACAAGCAGCGAGGTGGCGATCGCCACAAGATAGGCCACGCCGAGCGGTTGCAACAGGCGGCCTTCGATGCCGCCGAGGAAGAACAACGGCAGAAACACCAGCATGATGATCACTGTCGAATAGACCACCGGCTGGCTGACCTCCAGGCAGGCATTACCGATGACCTGACGGGGCGCCTCGGGCAGGGCTAAGGCCTGGTTGTTCTTCAATCGCCGAAAGATGCTTTCAACGAAGATGATGGCATCGTCGACCAGCGCACCGATGGCGATTGTCATGCCGCCCAGCGTCATCGTATTGATACTCGCGCCGAACGCGCTGAGCACGAGGATTGCCGAGAGCAATGACAGCGGGATTGCCAGCAGCGAGATGACCGTTGTTCGCACGTTGAGCAGGAAAGCGAACAGCACCACCATCACCAGCAAGGCGCCGTCACGCAATGCGGCGGCAACGTTGTTCACGGCCAGGGTGATGAAGTCTCCCTGCCGAAACAGATCATCGACAAGTTCCACCCCGGGCGGCAGACTCCCAGAGAGGTCCGACAGGGTTGCCACTATCGTCTCGGTCAATGCCAGTGTGTCGGCAGCCGGTTGCTTGGCGATTGCCAGCACGACACCCGGCGAGCCGTTGACCCCACCGTCTCCGACGGGCAACGCAGGCCCCGTAGCGATCTCGGCCACATGCCGCAGTCTCACTGGAACGCCGCTGCGCATCCCCACGACGACTTCGCGCAGGTCCTCGAGTCGCTCGATACGGCCCAGAAACCGTAGCTGGATATCCCGACCGGCGCGCTCGACAACACCGCCGCTGGCATTGCGGTTGGCTGCAGCCACGGCATCGCGTAGCGCCTGTAGTCCGACGCCGGTGGCCCGCATGCGCTCGGCATCGATCAGCACCTGATACTGCCGCACCTCGCCGCCGAGGTTGGACACCTGGGCCACACCGGGAATGGCCAGAAGTTGCGGTCTGAGCAGCCAGTCTGCGCTCTCGCGCGCCTGCATAAGGTTGGCCGGCGGTGTTGCACGCAGGCCCACATACATGATCTCCCCCATGATCGAGGTGATCGGGCCCAGCTGAGGTCGCGCCACACCCGAGGGCATCGCACCGAGCTGCGAGAGTCGCTCTGTCACGGACTGGCGCGCCCGGTAGATATCCGTGCCCCATTCGAACTCGACCCAGACCAGCGAAAACCCCGCGACCGACTGGGAACGCACGCGCCTGACGCCGTCCGCGCCGTTGACCACGCTCTCCACGGCCAGCGTGACCTGTCGTTCGACTTCCTCGGCGGCAAGTCCAGGCGCTTCCGCGAGCACCGTCACGGTCGGCGCCGTGAGATCCGGAAACACATCCAGCGGTGCACCTCGCGCCGCCCACAGGCCTGCCACCAGCAACAGCGCGGCCATCATCAGCACGAACATCTGCCGGCGCAGCGACCACAACACCAGGCGATCAAACATGACGCCGCCCCCTAGTGCGCATGGCCGTGATGATGATCATCACCGCCTCCGTCGGACGC
This sequence comes from Gammaproteobacteria bacterium, assembly GCA_041745895.1. Lineage (GTDB taxonomy): Bacteria > Pseudomonadota > Gammaproteobacteria > Steroidobacterales > PWYM01 > PWYM01. Next base: position 120 of record JBGTIC010000506.1, on the reverse strand, counting down.
CCGACCCGCCAGCAGCACGGCGTAGGCACCTTCAACGACCACACGCTCGCCTGCTGCAAGGCCCAGGCTCAGCGCAACGCGACCGGCTGCGCGCGTTCCGGTGCGAACCGCGCGACGTTC
>JBGTIC010000505.1:0-4614 GCA_041745895.1 Gammaproteobacteria bacterium | reverse complement strand
TCTCGCCGGTCGGCGCGCTCACGCGTCGAGCGCCCGCACCATCCCGCGCAGTCGCGCACCTACACCAAGTTCCACGAACAGCGACTCGAGCGCGGGCCGCTCCACGCGACCGCGACGCAGTGCATCGGGGTCCGCCGGCACCGGTGCGTCCGTGGCAATCGCTGTCAGTCGCCGCGCCAGGGCAATGGTGTGTCGATGGGCGTCGAGCAGGCTTTGCAGGCGTCTGGCGCCGCGCATTCCCGAGGCAGGCAGTTCATCGAGGCGCGCCATCAGCTCATCGAGACTGCCGAACTTTAGCAGCAGGGCCACGGCGGTCTTCGGGCCGATGCCCGGCACGCCGGGAATATTGTCGACGGCATCGCCGGTCAATGCCAGCAGCTCGGCGATGCGCGCAGGCGCCAGGCCGAAGCGACGCACGATGCCCTCGCTGTCAAGCCGCTGGTCCGCGGCGTAATCCCAGAACTCGTCGTCGGGACCGACCAGCTGGGCGAGATCCTTGTCACGCGTCAGGATCGAGAAACCAGCGAAAGCGGCGCGATGCCGCTGCATCAGGCTGCCGATCAGGTCGTCTGCCTCGTAGCGCGCGTCACCGAGCTCGAGCACGCCAAGCGCGCGGCACAGCCGGCGACACCAGGCGAACTGCGCCTTGAGCTCCTCGGGGGCCGGTTCGCGGTTGGCCTTGTAGTCGGGATAGAACTCGTTACGAAACGAGCTCGTCAGGCTCTCGTCGAAGGCGCAGACGATCGCCGCGGGCTGCTCACGGGCGAGCAGTTCCAGCAGAAAGCCGGCAAAGCCATAGAAGGCGTTGACGGGACGACCGTCGGGTGCGGTCAGTGTGGCCGGCAGCGAGAACCACGCGCGAAAGACATAGACGCTGGCATCGACAAGCAGCGCGCGGCGGTTCACATCGGCTCTGGCCACTCGCCGCCGCGGGCCAGCTGATCGCTCAGGCGCCGGTGCAGCGGACTGGAGCGTGGAAAATGCGCCAGCAGGTAGGCCATCTGATCGGCCAGCACGCGCCGCCCTTTGAGGAATATGTATTCCGCGTAGCTGGGCTTGAAGGGCACGGCGATCAGCTGCATGCCCGCCTGCTCGGGGGTCCTGCCACCCTTGTGGTTGTTGCAGCGACGGCAGGCCGTGACCACGTTGGTCCAGCGATCGCGCCCGCCCTGACTGATCGGCGTCACATGATCGCGCGTCAGGTCCGAGGCACGGAAAAGGTTGCCGCAATACAGGCAGACGTTCGCATCGCGTCGGAACAGGGTCTTGTTGTTCAGCGGCGGTGTGTAGCCCGCGTTGTTGCGATCCAGCGCGAGCAGCCCACCCTCGGTCGCGATGATCGAGCTGACCTCGATGACGCTGCGCCGGCCGGTATGGGCATTGAAGCCGCCGCGGACTCGAAACAGCAGGCTGCCGCAGGCATAGGCCACCTGCGCCGTGTGATACAGCCGGGCGGCTTCGCGGTAGTCGATCCATTCCAGCGGCATACCGGCGATGTCCGTGCGCAGCACCTGCTGGGCCAGGGGATGGGGACCGCGCTCAAGGCTGGGAGTGATGTCGTACATACCATTGTTCATGCCGCTGCTCGTGCTGCATGTCTTATCATGAGTCCCGTTACGAAACAAACGCCGATTGGACACCCGGTGGCAATCTGGCTTAAGTTGCCGCCTGCCATGAGGCGGACATCCGACAGCGGCCAGGGGACGTAAGGCCGATCGGGGGCCCGCGATGCGGGCATTAATACAACGCAGGAGATGCACATGCCAGTGACCATAGGCGTGCCGGCAGAGCGCACGCCCGGCGAACGGCGCCTCGCGCTCGTGCCGGAGGTGGCCAGTCGGCTGATCAAGCTTGGCGCAAAGATCCGGATCGAGGCGGGGGCCGGCGACGGCGCGCAGATTCCGGATGCTGATTTCACGGACTGCGAAATCGTCGCCGATGCTGCCGCAGCAGTGGCCGATGCCGATGTCGTGCTGACCGTCCAGCCACCGGAGGTCGAGCTGCTCGGGCACATGAAGGCGGGCGCCGTGGTCGTCGGCTTCATGCAGCCGCATGCCCGACATGAGCTGGTGCGTGCACTGGCGGCAAAGAAAATCACCAGTTTCTCCATGGAGCTCGTGCCACGCATCTCGCGCGCCCAGTCCATGGACGCGCTGTCCTCGCAGGGGGCGGTGGCCGGCTACAAGGCGGCCCTGATTGCCGCGAACACGCTCGACAAGTTCATGCCGATGCTCACTACGGCGGCCGGCACCATCCGCCCGGCGCAGGTGCTGGTGATCGGCGCCGGCGTGGCCGGACTGCAGGCGATCGCCACGGCAAAGCGACTGGGTGCGATCGTCGAGGCCTATGACGTACGCAGCGCCACGCGCGAGCAGGTGCAGTCGCTGGGCGCGAAGTTCGTCGACACCGGCGTGTCTGCCGAAGGCGCTGGCGGCTACGCCCGCGAACTCACCGAAGAAGAGAAAGCCAGGCAGAAAGAAGCGCTGGACGCGCGCATCGCGGTGATGGATGCAGTGATCACCACGGCGGCCGTGCCGGGAAGGCCAGCGCCGAAGATCATCTCGCGCGAGGCTGTCGAGCGCATGAAGACCGGCGCGGTCATCGTCGATATCGCCGCGGAGACCGGTGGCAACTGCGAGCTGACAAAAGCCGGCGAGACCGTGCGCCACAATGGCGTGTCGATCGTCGGGCCGGTCAACATTCCGTCGACGCTGGCCACACACGCCAGCGCGATGTACGCGCGCAATCTGCTGAACTTCCTGCAACCCGCCATCAAGGACGAGCAGCTCGCCATCGACTGGTCAGACGAGGTCTTTGCCGGTGCCGTGCTCACGCACGACGGCGAAATCCGTCACGAGCCGACAGCGAAAGCGATCGAAGGGGCTTCATCATGATCGACGGTTTCATTGCACTGTATATATTCATGCTCGCCGCGTTCACCGGCTACGAGGTGATCGCGCGCGTGCCGGTGATCCTGCACACACCATTGATGTCGGGCTCGAACTTCGTCCATGGCATCGTGCTCATCGGCGCGATGGTGGCACTGGGCCATGCCGAAACGCCGCTGGAACAGCTGGTGGGCTTCATTGCCGTGGTGCTGGGCGCAGGCAATGCCGTGGGCGGCTACGTGGTGACCGAGCGCATGCTGGAGATGTTCAAGTCCAGCGGCAAGAGGGGCGCCAAATGATCATCAACCTCTCTTACTTCATCGCCGCGGTCCTGTTCATTCTGGGCCTGAAGCAGATGGCCTCGCCGGTCACGGCGCGGCGCGGCATCATCTGGGCCGGTTACGGCATGGTGCTCGCCACGGTCGTCACCTTCTTCCACCCGGAAGTTCGAGGCTTCATCAATTACCTGCTGATCATCCTGGCGATCGGTGTGGGCGGCGGACTGGCGTGGTGGAGCGCCAAGCGCGTGGCCATGACCGACATGCCGCAGATGATCGCGCTGTACAACGGCATGGGCGGGGGTGCCGCGGCCGGCATCGGCATCGTAGCCCTGCTGCAGGCGCAGAATATGGCGCTGCTCATCCAGGGGATTGCCGCGCTGGGTGTGCTGATCGGCGCGGTCGCTTTTTCGGGTTCGCTGATCGCGTTTGCCAAGCTGCAGGGCCTCATGAACAGGACGCTTCGCTTCGGCGGTCAGCAGTGGCTGAATCTGGGTGTGTTCGGCGTCACGGTGATTCTCGGTCTGTGGGTGACGTTCAGCGGCAATGACGTCAACCACACGGTGCTGGCGTGGTTCGTCATGCTGTCACTGGTGTTCGGGGTGCTGATGACGCTGCCGATCGGCGGCGCCGACATGCCGGTCGTGATCTCGCTGTACAACGCGCTGACCGGACTTGCCGTGGGCTTCAAGGGCCTGGTGCTCGACAACCCGGCGCTGATGATCGCCGGTGTGGTGGTGGGTGCTGCCGGCACGCTGCTGACCCAGCTGATGGCCAAGGCGATGAACCGCTCGCTGGGCAGCGTGCTGTTCAGCGGCTTCGGTGACACCGCCACCGTGGCGACCACCGACACCGGCGGCAGCATGAAGCCGATCGAGGCCGCCGATGTGGGTGTGATGATGGCGTTTGCGAACAAGGTCATCGTCGTGCCCGGCTACGGCATGGCCGTGGCGCAGGCGCAGCACAAGGTCTGGGAGCTGTGCCAGCTGCTCGGCGAGCGTGACGTGAAGGTGAAATTCGCCATTCACCCGGTGGCAGGACGCATGCCGGGGCACATGAACGTGCTGCTCGCCGAGGCCGGCGTGCCCTACGACATGATCTACGACCTCGACGAGATCAACCAGGAGTTCGAGACCGCCGATGTGGCGCTGATCATCGGCGCCAACGACGTCGTCAATCCGGTTGCGCGCACCGATCCCTCCAGCCCGATCTACGGCATGCCGATTCTCAACGCCGACAAGGCCAAGAACGTCATCGTCGTCAAACGTGGTCAGGGTGCCGGGTTCTCAGGCATCGAGAACGCCCTGTTCTTCCTCGACCAGACGCGCATGCTCTACGGCGACGGTCAGGCGGTGGCCTCGGAGCTGATCCAGGCGGTCAAGGAGATCTAGCTTCAGCCGCGCGGGCGCGGCGGCGGGGCCGGACGCTGGGGTGTGACCCGCCGCTGG
>JBGTIC010000504.1:0-11918 GCA_041745895.1 Gammaproteobacteria bacterium | reverse complement strand
GCCGCCTCCGGCGACGGATGGAGGTGGCGGCAGCGTCGATGCGAGCCTGCTGCTGCTGCTCGCGCTGCTGCTGTTCTACGCACGCAGCACGTCCGGCCGGTCAGCAACCCAGTCGAGCACGTCATCCCACAAGCTTCGTAGGTTTAGCGCAACGCGTCATGGGCGGTAGAATACCGCTCATGGACTTGCAAGCCGCAGCCCGGGATGCCGGGAAACCCGGGCCGAAGTGGCCTCGTCGCGTACTCGTCGTAGGCGCCACCGGCTATATCGGCCGCGTCGTTACTCAGGAACTTGTCGGCGCAGGATATGAGACTGTGTGTTTCGTGCGCGAACGCTCCGGCGTCGGAGGGGCGCACGGCGCCGCCGAGGTGGGTCGGCGCCTGGCGGGAGCCGAGTTGCGCTTTGGCGATGTCTGCGATGCACGAAGCGTGCACGATGACGGCTTTCGCGGCGAGCACTTTGACGCGGTGGTGTCGTGCCTGGCCACACGCACCGGGGGCATTCGGGATGCATGGCAGATCGAATACGCCGCGGCGCACAACGTGCTCGCCGCCGCGCAGGCGCTCGGCGTGCGCCACTTCGTGCTGCTCTCGGCGATCTGTGTGCAGAAGCCACGCCTGGCGTTCCAGAAGGCCAAACTTGCCTTCGAACAGGCCCTGATCGCCGCGCCGCTGACGTGGTCCATCGTCCGCCCGACAGCATTTTTCAAGTCGCTGGCAGGTCAGCTCGACGCAGTCAGCCGAGGAAAACCCTATGTGATGTTCGGCGACGGCGGGCTCACTGCATGCACCCCCATCAGCGAGCGCGACCTCGCGCGCTTCATGGTGGAATGCCTCACCGATTCAAAACGCTGGAACCGAATCCTGCCGATCGGCGGTCCGGGTCCTGCCCTGTCGCCTCGGCAGCAGGGCGAGCTGCTGTTCGAACTTTGCGGTCGTGCGCCGCGATTCCGGCGCGTACCGCTGCAGGTTTTCGACATGATCATCGCCACCCTGACCGGTCTTTCAAAAGTGATTCCGGCGCTTGCCGACAAGGCCGAGTTCGCGCGCATTGGCCGCTACTACGCATCCGAGTCGATGCTGCTGTGGAACGCCGATACCGGCGAATACGATGCGGCCAGCACACCCTCCTACGGCAGCGATACGCTGCGCGAGTTTTACGCGCGTGCGCTGCGCGAAGGGCTCGCCGAACACCGGCTCGGCGACCACTCGATGTTCTGACGATCATCGCGGCTGCGGTGTATCGGTGGCTTCCAGTACGCCCATCGGACCTGCTGCATGTGGCACTATTGAGTCTGCTCATGCAGGCGTGCACACGCAACACTCGGGGGAGAACATGTACATGCGTGATTTTCTGGAGATCCGGACGCCGGCTGCCCAGGCGATGCTGGCAGTCCTGTGTGCCGGTTTTACGCTGGCAGCGAGCGGCCAGCCGCGTGGATTCGCCGAGCCGGTTGGATTGAGTGATGCCCAGCGGCGGATCGATGCGATGGAGATCGCGCTGGGTCCCGACGGTGCCGTGCATGTCATCTGGGTCGACAAGGGTGCCGCGGCCGGGGCGCGGCCGGGCGAGGATCGCGCCGGGCACCGCGAGTACACCGGCGAGGGACGTCGCCATCATCATCCGGCCGCCGATGACCTCTATCACCTGCGTGTAGCACCGGATCTGAGCTTCGGCGCGCCGACAAGAGTCAACCACGAACGCAGTGAGGTCTGGGGACTGAGTGTGAGTCGTCCGCGGGTGCAGGTCTCCGCCAATGGCACGGTGCACGTGATGTACCCGGCGAACGCCGAGCGCAACGGCGATCCGCTGCTGCTGGCACGCTATGCGCGTGCGCCGGATGGTACGCGCTTCGAGCGTCCGATCACGCTGAACTCTCCGACCGATCACGACATGCGAAGCATTACCGGCGGGGTGACGGCGACCGCGCACGTGTTCGGCACCATCGGTACCTCTCCGAACGGCAACGTGCATGCCTACTGGATCGATACCCGCGGCATGACCGACGACGGCGCCTCAGCCGCCCTGTGGGGCGCAGTCTCCCGCGATGATGGCCGCAGCTTCAGCGAAGACTTCGCCGTCATCGAAACCGGCGTATGCCCGTGCTGCCAGGCGACGACCGGCTTTGCTGACGGGGGTCAGACCGTCTACCTGGGCCTTCGCGAGGTGACCCCCGAGGCGTTCCGCGACAGCGTGGTGAGTGTTTCCCGGGATGGTGGTGCGCAGTTCGCCGCACCCGTGCGCCTGAATGATGCGCGCTGGGAGCTCAATGGCTGCCCGCTCAAGCCCACGGCACTGGCCACGGAGGGTGAGCATGTCTACTCAGCATGGTACTCAGCTGCAGAAGCGCCTCCAGGCGCATACTTCACGGCATCGTACGATCGCGGCGCGCAATGGAGTCGCCCGCGCGCGTTGCACGCGGAGGCCACGCTTTCGGATGCGCCGGTCGTCGCCGCCGGCGGTGGCATGCTCTATATTGCCTGGCATGCGCGAACGCCCGGCAACGACGGCCGGACACTGTACCTGCGCCACTCTGCCGACGGCGGCCGAACGCTCAGCGACATCATCGAGGTGCCCGTCGCCGGATCCGGCAGCGCGAGCTTTCCTGTGGCTGTCGCCGATTCCACCGGCCGCTTGTACCTGGCCTGGCAACAGGCCGGGCGCGCATGGCTGACGCGCCTCGAACCACCCGCGCGTTAACGCCAGAGGACACCCTCCGGCGGCGCCGCCCGCTGATTGATGTCCTCCTGAATGGCGGCGATTTCCGACGGCCACTGTGCCTTGATGTAGCTGAGCACCGCGATGATCTCTGCGTCGCTTAGCACGTCACCGAAGGCGGGCATGTCGGTTTCGTAGTCCGGCGGCGCAAACGGCGTCACGCCATACTTGGTCATCGTGAACAGTTCCCAGTCCGGGTGATGCCAGGTGTGCCCGGAAATGTCATGCGGCGGTGCCGGTAGCCGCCCGTTGGGCATGCGCCGCCGCCAGTCGGGCTGGCCTTCGAGTTCGACACCGTGACAACTTGCGCAGTGCAGCGCATAAAGCTGCGCGCCGAGGTCCAGCTGCCGTGCATCGCCGGTATCGATACCCAGGTCGATGGCCCGGGACGCCGGCTCGCCCCGACCGCAGGCGACCAGCACCAGCAGCACCGCGCCCGCGACCATCAGCCGGGCGATGGGGCGTGTACGTCGTGCTCCCCCGGCAGAGGTCTTCGCAGAATCAGTCATCACGGCGCTCTGGCGGCTAATGTCCGGACATCGTATGCTTGAACTTATCGTGAGATTCGTTTTCACAACAAGCATTATCTATCAATAATCGAGCCGCAATGAGGATGGACTTCGAATCACTTCTCGAATCGATGGACGGTATCGCGCTCATCATCGACCGAGATCTGAAAATCCAATGCGTGGGCACGCGCAACTGGCGCGCGTTCTGGCATGAGAACAAAGGCGGACAGCCGGACACACCCGTTATCGGCCGCGCGATCACAGATGCCTTTACCGTCGGCAGTGTGCGCGACACCTTCCGCCGGGTGCTGGGAGAGGTTTTCGAGGGCAAGCGCGCCTCGCTTCGCGTCGACTTTCGCTGTGATGCGCCCGATGAACTTCGCTGCATGCGCCTGAGCGTTACACCCATAATCTCGCGGGGCGACGCCAGGATCCACCACCTGCTCTACCAGTCCGTCCTGATCGAAAGCCAGCCGCGGAAACGACTGGCACTGTTCGATGTACCCGCGACCGGCCTTCAGCGGCCTGACCTGCTCAGGATCTGCTGTTTATGCGCAAGGGTCGCGACCGCGGCCGACGCCGACGGCCGGCAGCAATGGATCGATGCAAAAGACTACTACGCGGGCGGTGGCAAGGAAGTTTCCATGCTTTCACACGGTTTCTGCGAGCCCTGCGCAAACAAGCTGCTGGCAGATGACGATGCTGCGCGTCAGTCCGCCGAGCCCCTCCCCGACCCTGCCGCCCCGCTTTCCAGCACCGCTTCGGCGACGAACCGGTTGACCAGGTTGTACATGCGCTTCGAACTGCCCGGCGCGTGAATATGCACCGGTGCCCGGGGCGCCAGGCAGATGCGCGGCAGGTCATCGACAACGATCATCACCTGGCGAAAACGCAGCCGCGCGGCCGATGCCAGTCGCGCCTTGAGCTCCCCGTAAGCTTCGTCACTGCCGAGCCCCAGCAGATCCCGATCCAGAAATATCTCCACTACAGGGCGGCGGCCAGTGCCGCTCTGCCTCGCTTGTTTGACGGGAAGTTTCAGGTGTTTTGCCGCAGCAGCCATGTGCGATCTCCATAGCCGTGAAAAAGTGAGTCGATAGGTCAGAAGCGTATCCATATTGCGACAGTGAATGAATACTATTGGGGTATTTTTGTGTCATTTATTTGACAATCGAGACCTCCGTCACACTGGGTAGACCGATGGGCTTACATAATGCGCGCCTGCTACTGCGCGCAGGTGCGCTGCCGTGGTATTCGTGATATTTCCCGACCACAGGTGTCCCGAGAGAGGACAGATGACTGAATCCAGACACCCCGGCCGCCCTGAGCCGGAGACTGTTCTTGGCTCGAACCAGTTCCTCGAGACGATCGAGATGCGCGGCTTCGACCTGTCGGGCGGCACGGCGGAGGACTTTCCCGGCACCGGCAGTACGTTTGCGCAGCGGCTGGCCTACTCCGTGGGCAACGAGACGGTGCGCGCGTTTGCCATCCGCTCGGGGCTGGCGCCGGCCACCGTGCGCAAGTACCTGCGCGACGAGCGCACCGACCCGGGCCGTACCTCCCTGGTGGCGATGGCCACGGCCGCCGGCGTGTCGCTGGAGTGGCTCATCAGCGGCATGGGCGCTCCGTACCATTCGGACACCGATCCGATGCCGCCGGACATGCGGCGTGCACTTGCCGCCTCCTTCGGTCGCTATCGCCAGTCGGTCGGGGCCGCCCTTGAGAGACACGAGGCGGTCGCAGATTTCGTTCGCCGCTACAACCGCCCCGGAGAGGAGGCCGGACTGTACGTAGAGCGCGTGGAAGGCCTGGTGCGCGTCACTGCATCGCTGCTCGATGATCTCGTCGCGAATGTGGCCAGCCATCACGCGGGCCATACCGGCTATGGGTCCATGACGCCCATACGATTCGTCTCGGCCGGAGAAGAACATCCTCCGGTCATTGCACTGGCGGCGCGTCATTTCGAAAAGCGCTGGCAGCTTCATACCGACGAGCTTTTCTGTGTACATGTCACAGGCGCGGGCATGACCCCGACGCTGCGGGCCGGCGACCTCGTGCTTGCAGCGCCCTGCGCCGACAATCAGACGCTCGAAGATGGCCTCTACGTCGTGAGTTCCGGTGAGTCCCTGATCGTACGACGCCTCAGGCGGCGGCCTGGCGATCGGCTGGTGTTGAGCGCTGACGGCGATGCGGAGGAAAGATGGGAAGGCAGTGAGTCGGAGCTTCGCAGTCTGACGCGACTGCTGGGCCGGGTGCAGGGCCTGGTGCGACGCCTGGAGGGTTGAGCCTAGCCCGGCTGATGCGGCGGCGGCGTATCGAGCACCTTGCGGACTTTTGTGGCGAGTTCCTGGCGTCGATACGGTTTGCTCAACAGCTCCACGCTGGCATCGACCCGGCCGTGGTGCATAATCGCGTTTTCCGTATATCCGGACGTGAACAGGACCTTGATACCCGGGCGCAGGCGGCGCGCGGCCTCCGCAAGCTTCGGGCCGTTCAGGCCGCCCGGCATCACGACGTCGGTGAACAACAGGTCGAAATCCGCCACCTGTTCGAGCAGTTCGAGTGCCTGCGGCCCCGCAGGCGCCTCCATGACCCGATAGCCCAGCGCGCGCAGCTGAGCCACGACATGGTCGCGCACCAGCTCATCGTCTTCGACCACGAGGATGTGCTCCCGGCCACCTGCGGCTGCCGGTTCGGCTGCGGTCAGCCCCTGATCGAGCTCGCCGGTAGGTTCGCGCGGGAAGTACATGCGGACCGTCGTGCCCTCACCTGCTTCCGAATAGATCTTGGCATGACCACCTGACTGCTTGACGAAGCCGTAGACCATGCTGAGGCCCAGACCGCTGCCTTTGCCCACATCCTTGGTGGTGAAAAACGGCTCGAAAGCACGCGCGAGCGTGTCCGCGTCCATACCACAACCGGTGTCGGACACTGAGACCATGACGTACTGGCCGGGCTTCACTTCGTCGTGGGCCAGCGCGTAGTGGTCATCGAGCGCCGCGTTGGCCGCCTCGATCGTCAACCGTCCACCCGACGGCATGGCGTCGCGGGCGTTGATCGCCAGATTGAGCAGCGCCACTTCGAGCTGACCCGGGTCAACCTCGGTGGCCCACAGTCCGGCACGACGGACCACCTCGATCTCGATGTTTCCGCCCAAGGTGCGGCGCAGCAGGCTGTCCATGCCCTCGATCAGCCGGTTGACGTCGATCCGCTTCGGCTCGAGCGCCTGCCGCCGGGCGAACGCCAGCAGGCGACTCGTAAGCTCAGCCCCGCGTTCGGCTGCAGTCATGGTCATCTCGGCAAGCAGACGCAGGCTCTGCGCTTCGGTGAGCTCTTCGCGCAGCTGCTCGGCGTTGCCGAGAATGACGGTCAGCAGGTTATTGAAGTCATGCGCCACGCCACCGGTCAGGTGGCCGACCGCCTCGAGCTTCTGGGACTGCCTCAGGCGTGCATCAAGCTCGCGGCGTTCCGTCACGTCGACGATGGTGCCGAGCATGCGCTCGGCCTTGCCGGACATATCCCGCATGATGAACCCACGATCGACCACATTGGCGGTTCGACCATCGGCGCGGATGAAGCGGTATTCGTCCCTCCAAGTGGTCGCATCACCGGAAATGGCCAGCTCGAGGCCGGCCAGTACGCGTTCCCGGTCGTCGGCATGGACCCTTTCCGCCCACCCGGTCTGATCGTCGGACATCGTTACCGGGTCATGGCCGAACGCGACGAGCAGATTCTCGTTCCACCACAGGCGTCGACTGACAAGATTCCAGTCCCAGACCACGTCGTTGGTGGCGCGAGCCACCAGCCGGAAGCGCTCCTCGCTGGTTCTCAGCGCAGCCTCGGCGCGCCTGCGCTCCGTGATGTCTCGTTGTACCGCCACGAAATGGGTGGGGTGACCGGCCTCATCGACGATCGGTGCCACGTCGAGCTCCAGCCAATATGGTTCGCCGGCCTTGGTGTAGTTGACGAGTTCGACGCGAATCGGCTGGCACGCCAACAGCGACTGGCGAATCCGCTCGCGCACCCGCAGATCCGTCTCCGGCCCCTGAAGGATGCGCGGTGTCCGGCCGATCACCTCTTCACGGGTGAAGCCTGTGCGCCGCTCGAAAGCATTATTGACGTACAGAATCTCGGGCCCGTCCGGCGCATCTATCAGATCGGCGCTGGTGATGATCAACAGGTCGTTCTGTCGTGCAATTGCCGCTTCGAGCAGGCGCAGCTGCTCCTGACTCCTGCGCGCCGCCGTCACGTCGCGAAAATATACCGCCAGCCCCTCCTGGACCGGATAGGCCCTGATGTTGAACCACCTCTCAAGCGTTCGATGGCAGAACTCGCTTTCGACGATCTCACCGCTGGATGCGGCCGACTCCAGGCACTGCCTCAGAACCGAATCGTTTGCTTCCGGAAGCAACTCCCATACCGTGCTGCCCGGGAGTGTCGCCTCTCCCGGCTCCAGCAGGGTCTGCGCTGCGGCATTCAGATAGATCAAGCGACAGTCGCGGTCGAGCAGGCAGAAGGCATCGCCGATGTTGCCAAGCGTCTGATACAGTCGTCTGGCCATGCCCTCGGAGCGCTCACGCGCCGCCACCTGTTCAGATATGTCCTGAAATGCGCCGCGTACCGCAACAATGGTGCCGTCGGCAGCGCGCTCGGGTTCGCCGATGCTGCGGACCCAGACGCGGCGACCGCCGGCGCTTATGAGCTGCAACACCTCATCATAGGGCTGACCATCCCGCGCACATGCCTGGAAGACTTTCTCGATGCGGTCGCGGTATTCAGGTGCAAAGAATTCAATACCCTGCGCCACAGAGACGACGCGTGTATCCGGGAGTCCGTGGATTGCCGCCGTCTCCTCCGACCACGAAACCACCTGCGACCCCAGCTCGATACGCCACCCTCCCAGTTTCGCAGCGCGTCCGGCAATTCGCAGCAGCGAGTGCGCCGCCGCCAGCTCGGCGGCGGCCTCGACCTGTCCGGTGACGTCCTGCACCACGCCCGTCAGCACCTGTTGCGAACCGGTGCCTGTGACCTCGCCGACGCCGCGCACTCGCACCACGCGACCATCTGCGCGCACGATCCGGTGCAGGAACTCGAAGCTTGCGCCGCTGGCGGGATCGAAGGCAGCGTAATTGGCCAGCATCGCCTCGCGGTCGTCAGGGTGCACCAGCGCCACGTAGGCTTCGAAGTCGCGGGCTTCGCTGCCATAGATCTCGCGTACTTCGCGGGACCACTCCAGCTCGCCACTGGCAAGCTTCAGCTTCCAGATGCCCAGGCCCAGAAGGCGCCGCGCAGTGCGCAGATTCGCCTGCTCTTCGCGAAGCCGGTCGTTGGCGATCTCGAGTGCCTCGGCGCGGCGCAGGAGTTCAGGCGCCAGCGCCACCAGCTTGCTGACATCGCGGGCCGACACCAGCTCCGCGGCCACGCCATCGTAGTCGAGCGTGTGGGAGGTGATCTCGACATGAATGAGCTCGCCGGACTTGAGCCGATGCCGCCAGACGCCGGCACGGTCCAGCCCCTCGGAGACCGCAGCCACGTTTTTGAGGAGATCGGCAACGTCTTGCGTCGGTCGCAGCTCCGCGATGGTCATCGCCAGGAACTCCGCGCGTGAGTAGCCGTACTTCTCGACGGCCGCGCGGTTGACCTCGAGTATCCGCAGGGAGTCGAGCGCGTACACCAGCATTGGCTCCGGGTTGTGCTCGAAAAGCGCCTTGGCAGCGAGATCAATGCTCAATGGGTTATCCCCGACGGACTTTCCTGGCTTGAGGCGTCAACGGGCGTCGACGCTGATCTCGTGGTAATTGATCAGCCGATTGCGCGGATGGTAGTTGCGAACCCGGGATGACAAGCCATCGAAATGTACCGATTCCCACAGGTAGAGCATCGATGGATTTTCGTGATAGGCCTGCATGACCTCACGTACCAGCGCGAGCCTGCGCTCCGGATTGAACTCGCGTTGGGCCGCTTCGATCAGCGGCATCACCTGCTCGTCACAATGCCAGGGCACGGCGCGCTGACAGGAATGCATCGGCACCGCCCGCATCGGATCCAGCGAGGGCTTGAGATCGAACTCCATGTGAAACGCCTGACCGTCCCACTGGCCCGAAACGGCCTTCTGAATCAGCTGTGAGATCGGCAAGGGCCGAATTTCCATGCGCACGCCGATACGTCCGAGTTGCTGCGCAATGAACTGGTAAACTGCCCCTGCGGCGGTGCTGCCCGAGGTGACAACCTCCACCGTGAAGTCAAAGCCCTCCGGGTAGCCGGCCTCGGCGAGCAGCTTGCGCGCCAGGTCCGGATCATACGGGTAGGGTTGCAGCTCAGGATTCCAGCCTGGCACGTAGTGAGGCGCGGGCTGACTGGGAATGCGCGCATGCCCGGCGAGCAACACCTCGATGATCGGTGTCTTGTCGACGGCGTAGTTCAGGGCACGGCGGACACGAACATCAGACAGCGGCCCTGCCTTCACGCTGATGAAGGTCATACCGCTGACCCCGGCACTTTCGCCCACATGCATCGATCCGCCGCTGCGCTCGACTGCGCCGATATCATCAGGCGTGATGTGCAGCCCGATATCCAGCCGACCACTCTGCACCCCTTGCAGGCGTGTCGAGGGGTCGAGAATCTCGTAGAGCTCCAGACGGGTCACCCTCGGTGGCCGCCAGGCGTGGGGATTGGCCACCAGGTCGACGCGCGCGGCGCGCCAGCGGTCGACCATGAAAGCACCTGTACCGACCGGTTGGCGCGCAAACTGCTCGGGGCCCAGCGAGCGCCACAGGTCCGGTTCGGCGATGCGCAGACCGGCGAGCATCGCCGGCAGGATCAGTGTCGGCCACCGCGTGGTGATTTCCACCTGCAACTCATCGATGACTCGGGCGGATCTGATTGCGCCGAGCTCGCGCGCCAGCGACTCACCCGCGGCCGCCGGAGAGACCAGCCAGTTGACGTTCACGGCCACGGCCTCGGCATCGAAGGGCCGTGCGTTGGAGAATTTCACGCCCGGACGCAGGGTAAATACCCAGGTCAGCTCGTCGCGCGCCTCCCATGAGAGCGCCAGCGCAGGCAGCACGCGTCCCTGCTCGTCGACCTCGGTAAGAGTGTCGAAGATCGCGCTCCAGGTGTAGACCTCGGAGATGCTGGTCGACGAATGGGGATTGCCCAGCGTCTTGGGGATGCCATAGGTACCAACGCGCAACACATCGTCGGCCGTCGCCTCGCCGGAGAACCCGATCATCAGCATCACAGTCAGCGTGATCATTCGCATCGTTCGGCCCGGGCTCCCCGCTCTGGCGAAAGCTCTAGCCTATCACTGCGCACCGAATCCGCGGGATTTGTCGCCCCGCCGTGCCGGGGCGACAGTGTCTCAGATGTGACGGACAAGCCTGACGGTCTGCTCCAGCCAGGCGCCTGCCTGCACGACGTCCATCGGCTCGCCGAACGCCCGACCCTGAAACAGGTGGCACCCTGCCGCCAGCAGCAGGTCGACGACCCATTCGTCATCGACATTGCTGGCCATTACATCCAGGTCGAAGGCACGCGCGTGGGCAGCGAGGCTGCGCGCGGTCAGCCGCAGACAGCGGCCACCCTGCGAGGCGCTCGTGCGGCGACAATCCAGACGCACCGCAACCAGTTCACGTTCGCCCAGCGAACCCAGTGCCGGGAGACTGTCGGGCGTGGAGTCCAGGCAGACGCGAAAGCCGGCCGCCACGAGGGCACGCACGGCAGCCACGGCAATGGCATCGGTGGTCACTGCCGTGGTCCACGGCAGGTGCAGCATCAGGCGTCGTGGATGCACGCCATGTTCATTGCAACTCCAGCGCAGCTGTTCCACAAGGTCGGGATAGCGCAGTTCCCGTGCGCGCAGGGCGATGGACAGCGAGGCGCCAGGCATGCCGCGCACGCCCGACGTGGCCAGCCAACCCACGGCATTGTCGAGCATCTGCAATATCAGATCATAGTGACTGTGCAGATGCTCCACGATCGGCATGAACTCACAAGCAGGCAGCCCACCGAGTTGCGGATGCTGCCATTGGAATACCGCCTCGAAACCCGTAATGACATGCTCTGCAGTGTATTGGGGCTCCAGAACGAACGAGAACTCCCCGCACTGCACGGCAGTGCACAGAGTGTCGTCATCGATCATGGCCAGCTCGACGACGGAGGCGTCCACGGGACGCGCCTGCACGGCGCTCGTTCCGCAGGCGGATACAGCCCTCGAGGACGGCGCTGCAACCGTGGCCAAGCTGCCGTGGCAGCCGTCCTCGCTCGCGCAGCCACACCACTGCCCGCTTTGCAGGAACAAGGTATTCAATGGCACCCACCACCTCCCCGGCTTCATGGAGCCTGACTGGGCAGTGTGCCCGGCCGCCGTCGGGGGCACCATCCGGGACTTCCCGGGACCGGCATCCGCAAATACCCTCTCCGCACGCCTCGCTTGCTGGACCTGGCCTGCGTAGCGTGGTGAACTCGCGTGCATGAACCCAACGCCCAGGCACAGTTCGAGTAACGCGGATCTGATCGCCGCACAACTGCAAGCGCTCGATATCACCGCGGTGTTCTGCGTGGCTGGCGCCTCCCACGCACACCTGCTCCAGGCGCTGAAGTCGTGTGGCATCAGCATCTACTCCAGCCGGCACGAGTCGGGCGCGGTGCTCGCAGCCGACGGGTACGCGCGCGCCAGTCGCGGGCTGGGCGTGG